>DATBDL010000194.1:0-15667 GCA_036269975.1 Pseudonocardiaceae bacterium
CGGCGGCCGTGGCCAGCGCGCTGGAGGACCTCGACGGCGTGGACGTCCGCAAGGTGAGCGACCGCACGTTCCTGCTCCACCTCGGCGGCAAGATCGAGGTGACGCCCAAGGTCGCGCTCCGCAACCGTGACGATCTCTCCCGCGCCTACACCCCCGGCGTGGCAAGGGTTTGCATGGCCATCGCCGCCAACCCGGACGACGCCCGCCGCCTGACCATCAAGCGCAACACCATCGCCGTCGTCACCGACGGCTCCGCGGTGCTCGGGCTGGGCAACATCGGGCCGGCCGCCGCGCTGCCGGTGATGGAGGGCAAGGCCGCGCTGTTCAAGAAGTTCGGCTCGGTCAACGCGTGGCCGGTCTGCCTGGACACCCAGGACACCGAGGAGATCATCCGCACGGTCGAGCTGATCGCGCCGGTCTACGCCGGGATCAACCTGGAGGACATCGCAGCGCCGCGCTGTTTCGAGATCGAGGCGAGGCTGCGCGAGAAGCTCGACATCCCGGTGTTCCACGACGACCAGCACGGCACCGCGATCGTCGTGGTCGGCGCGCTGCGTAACGCGTTGCGGGTGGTGGACAAGGACATCCGGGACTGCAAGATCGTCGTCTGCGGCGCGGGTGCCGCCGGTTCGGCGATCATCCGGCTGCTGCTGCACAAGAAGCCGGGTGACATCCTGGCCGTCGACATCAACGGCATCGTGCACCCGGACCGGGGCGACCTGGACGCGAACCTGGCCTGGCTCGCCGTGCACACCAACGCCGACCGGGTCAGCGGGACCCTCAACGACGCGCTCGTCGGTGCCGACGTGTTCATCGGCGTGTCCGCGCCCAACCTGTTCGGCGCCGAACAGGTCGCGACCATGGCCACCGACCCGGTGGTGTTCGCGCTGGCCAACCCAGATCCGGAGATCGACCCGCTGGAAGCGCAGAAGCACGCGGCCGTCGTGGCGACCGGACGCAGCGACTACCCGAACCAGATCAACAACGTGCTCGCCTTCCCCGGCGTGTTCCGCGGCCTGCTGGACGCGCAGGCCCGCATCATCACCGACGACATGCTGTTGGCCGCCGCCGACGCGATCGCGGACGTGGTCGACGTCGAGCGGCTCAACGCGTCGTTCATCGTGCCGAGCGTGTTCGACTCGGCGGTGGCACCGGCCGTTGCCGAAGCGGTCAGCAAGGCCACGACCGCCGTAGCATCGACACGTGAGTGAGCTGTCCCACCTGGACCCCAGCGGCGCCGCCAGGATGGTGGACGTCTCAGACAAGCCGGTGTCCGCCCGTACCGCGACGGCATCCGGCGTCGTCCGCACCACGGCCGAGGTGATCGGCCTGCTGCGCGTCGACGGCCTGCCCAAGGGCGACGCGCTGGCCACCGCGCGGATCGCCGGCATCATGGCGGCCAAACACACGCCCGATCTCGTGCCGCTGTGCCACCCGATCGCGCTGACCGGCGTCACGGTCGAGTTGGCGTTGGGGGCGACGGACGTGGCGATCACCGCGACCGTCCGCACCACGGATCGGACCGGCGTCGAGATGGAGGCGCTGACCGCCGTGGCGGGCGCCGGCCTGGCGCTGCACGACATGATCAAGGCCGTCGATCCCGCCGCTGTGCTGGATTCCGTTCGGGTGGAACGAAAAGAAGGCGGCAAGACCGGCCTGTGGGTGCGTCCTTCGGTGCGTGCGGAATGAATGCCGCGGTGCGGACGGCCGTCGTGATCGCGGCGTCGAACCGGGCGGCGGCCGGGATCTACCCGGACCGGACCGGGCCGGTGATCGTCGCGTGGCTGCGCGAACGCGGCTTCGACGTGCCCGACCCGTTCGTGGTGCCGGACGGGGACCCGGTCGCCGACGCGCTGGGCAACGCGGTGGCCGGCGGGACGGCGCTGGTGATCACCACCGGCGGCACCGGCATCAGCCCGACCGACCGCACGCCGGAGGCCACCCGTGGCGTGCTGGACTACGAGGTGCCCGGCCTGGCCGACGCCATCAGGGCGGCCGGCCTGCCGAAGGTGCCCACGGCGGTGTTGTCGCGCGGGGTGGCCGGAGTGGCGGGTCGAACCCTGGTGGTGAACCTGCCCGGCTCGACCGGCGGCGTGCGGGACGGCCTGGGCGTGCTGGCCGACCTACTGGACCACGCCCTGGACCAGTTGGCCGGCGGCGACCATGCCCCATCCGCCGATCATGCCCCGCATGTCGCCGCGCCTGTTGCCCCGCCTGCTTCCGCGCCCGTGCCGGCGGCCAGGGTTGCCCTCGTGTGCCGGGCGACCGTCACCGAGGAGCCGTTGTCCGTCGCCGAGCACGCCGCCCTGGTGGACGACGTGGCGGCCGGTGCCGTCGTCACGTTCGCCGGTGTGGTGCGTGACCACGACCACGGGCGTGTCGTGCGTGAGTTGGAGTACGTCGGCCATCCCAGTGCCGCCGTCGTCGTGGCCGACGTCGTGGCGGAGCTGGCGGCCCGGTACGGCCCGTCCGGTGTGCGGGCCATCGCGGCCAGCCACCGGATCGGCACCCTGGCCATCGGCGACGTGGCCCTCGCGGTCGCGGTCGCGGCCGAGCATCGGGCGGAGGCGTTCGGTGCGTGTTCGGACGTGGTGGACGAGGTGAAACGCCGCCTGCCGGTCTGGAAGCGCCAGACGTTCGACGACGGCACCGACGAGTGGGTCAACTGCCCATGAGGTTTGGTTGTCGTACGACTGGAGCCCACCGCGTCGGGAACGCGATGGGCTCCGTTCGTACCGTCGATCTTACTTGGTGACGAGCCGCTGACCTGGGAAGATCAGGTTCGGGTTCGACACCACGCTCTTGTTGTCGTTCCACAGGGCGTTCCAGCCACCCGGCACGTTCTGCTTCTGTGCGATGCCGGACAGGGTGTCGCCCGCGACCACGGTGTAGTCGCCGTTCGGCGCGCTCTGGGGAGCGCTCGTCGTCGTGGTGCGCTGCGCCTGCTTCGGTGCGGCCGGCGCCTTGGGCGTCGTCACCCGCTTGACCGTGCGGTGCTGCACCGGAGCCGACGACGCGACGGCGCCGTCACCGGCGTGCTCGCCGCAGACCGGCCAGGCGTGGATGCCCTGGGTGGCAAGGACTCGCTCGGCGACCGCGATCTGCTCCTCGCGGGACGCGTTCTGCGGCATGCCGACGCCGCCGTTGGCGCGCCAGGTACCCAACGTGAACTGCAGGCCACCGTAGAAGCCGTTACCGGTGTTGGTGGCCCAGTTGCCGCCGGCCTCGCACTTGGCGATCGCGTCCCAGTTCACGCTGGACGCGTTGGCCGGTGTGGCCGCCATGGTCAGCGGAACGCTGAGCACGGCGCCGGCAAGAGCGACCTTGGCCACGCCCTTGAGGACGCGGGACTGCTTGCGGTGCTTGGAAGCCATGTGGGTCTCGTCCACCAGCGCCTGCTGGTCGTGCTCACGTGGGCGGGCCGTGCCGCATGCCGTCCCTCGCTGGGCCGGCCAGGTCGTGCTCCGTCCTCACGTGGGGCGGCTCGGTCGTGCTCCGTCCTCGTCCTGTCCGGCGGTTGACTCTCGCTCGGGGTTTGGTCCCAGGGCAGCCGATGGACAGGTTCGGCGCTCGGATGCCTGGGTCGTGCGGTACTGCGTCGGCTGGTCGGGTCCAACCGAATAGCGACCGTACGTAAACAAATCCGAGATCGGAAATTAATCAAGCTGTGACGGTAGTCACCTTGACACGAGGCAACCTACTCTGCGCCTCAGCATCTTCTCAGGTCAGGCCACCGTTACCGTAGTGAAACCAAGCTGGTTTTGATGACTGAACGTGAGCAGTTTCTGAGGCGTGGCTCACCCGTTCGCCAGCGTGCTGAAGCGTGGGGAGGCGAGATGAGACGTCCTGTTTGTCCAGTTTCGCGACTTGGTCGATCGCTTGGTGGGCGGCTTGGTCGGGCGCTGGTTGGCACTTGGCCAACCGCTTGGTCGGTGGTTGGTCAGCCGCCTGCGAAGGGTGGGAGGACGTCCAGTTCGGCGCCGTCCGGCACCTCGATCGTGTGATCGTGGACGGCTACGCCGTCCAGTAGGAGGCTGCAGGACGGCAGCACGCGTGCCAGTTCCGGACCACGCCGGGCCAGTTCGGCCGACAACACGTCCGCCACCGTGTCGGCAGGATCGATCTCGATCAGGTCCTCGGCCACACCGGCGGCGGCGCGAGCGCCGGCGAAATAGCGGACCAAGACGGTCCGGGTGCGGGTCTGAGTCATCGGCGGATCATCCTCCGATCGCGTTCCGTGGCTGGTGATCGCTCGTCAAACCGTTTGGCTGCAACATGTTGCAACTGTCCACACGCGACCTGGTGTTCATTGGTCGGTCGGCGGGTTGTTTGGGTTGGTCTGCTCGTCCCGATCTTCGATCGTCGCTGCGGTCGGGATCGGGAAGAACAGGAAGGACTGGACGAACGGGTTGTGCTGGTGGATCGGGATAACCACGGGGGTTTGGGGTTCGGTCCGTTGGGGTGGTGGGCTGGGTTGAGCTGGCCCTCTCGCGTCCCAGGGGGTTGGTGGGCTGGTTGGGTTGGCCCTGTCACCTCCCAGGTGGGGGTGAGTCGCTGGTGTCGGGGGCATGATTGCTAACCGCCGATTGCGCTCATGGGGCGGATTGGCTGGGCGAAGCCCTTGTCGTTGATCTGGTGCCCTGCCAGTTTGGTCCACATGCCCTGCCGCCACCGCTCTGCCAGCTCTTCGTCCGTCGCTCCCGTTCGCAGGGGGGCTCTCAGGTCCGTTTCCGTCTGGCTGAACAGACAGTTGCGCAACTGACCATCGGCTGTCAGGCGGGTTCGGTCGCAGTCGGCGCAGAAGGGGCGGGTTACCGAGCCGATCACGCCCACCTCGGCTGGTCCACCGTTCACCCGCCACCGTTCGGCTGGGGCCGAGCCTCTTGGGGTTTCGCTGGGGGTCAGGTCGAATTCCGCCTTCAGGGTGGCCAGGATCTCGTCCGCCGTCACCAGGTCGTCCCTGCGCCAGCCGTGTTGCGGGTCCAGGGGCATCTGTTCTATGAACCTGAGCTGGTAGCCCTCGTCCACGCAGTACGCCAGCAGGTCTGCCGCCTCGTCGTCGTTGACGCCTCTTAGTAGCACCGCGTTGACCTTCACCGGGTGCATGCCCGCGTCCCTTGCCGCCGCCAGGCCGGCCAACACATGCTGTAGGCGGTCTCGGCGGGTGATGGTGGCGAACCTTTCCGGTCTCAGGGTGTCCAGGGAGACGTTCACCCTGTCCAGGCCGGCATCGACCAGCGCATCCGCGCGCAATGCCAGGCCGATTCCGTTGGTGGTCATGGAGATCCGGGGACGTGGCTCCATTGTGGACACCGCAGCCACTACCTCGATCAGGCCACGGCGCAGTAGTGGCTCGCCGCCGGTGAAGCGGACGTTGGTCACGCCCAGCTTGGTGACGGCGATGTCGATCAGGCGAACCAGTTCCGCGTCCGTGAGCAACTGGGGGCTGTCCAGCCAGTCGAGACCCTCCGCTGGCATGCAGTAGGTACAGCGCAGGTTGCACCGGTCGGTCAGCGACACCCGCAGGTCGGTCGCCACCCGGCCGAACCGGTCTACGAGCAGCGGCGAGTCCGGCCTCGGCAGGCCGCCATCGTCCCTGGTGTTGCCGTGGACCATGGGCATGCCGAGTTGAACTGCCGTCACTAGAACGAGAGTAGTCGTCACATCTGCCCCGGATAGCCAACAAGGCAAGCCGAAAGAACCGCATGTCAACGCAGCTCCGCGCCTGCGCCTCCATGATCCCATCCGCGCCGTATTCGCGGCGGGGCTCGGCCATGCGGGCGGACACTACGTGCTGTCGGTCGGTGGCCGGTTATCATGCCTCCATGGGCAAGCGAATCAGCCATTAAGTCTCTTAGTTGATAAGATGATGGTATGACTAAGAGAGTAGGCGGCCATGGCTACTGCTGAGCCAAGCCCGGCGAGCGGACCGAACTCGCCGTCGGAAGTCACGATCGAACGGTTCGCCGCGCTCGGCCGCGAGTTGAGCCAGGCCACGGTCCTGTTCCACGCCCAGGTCGCCGAGCACGTCGGCCTGTCCGCGACCGACCACAAGTGCCTCGATCTGGCCGTACAGGCCGAACGTCCACTCACGGCCGGCCAGATCGCCGAACTGTCCAACCTGTCCACCGGTGCCGTCACCGGCGTGATCGACCGGCTGGAACGGGCCGGCTTCGTCCGGCGTGTCCGTGATCCGCACGATCGGCGCAAGGTCCTCGTCGAGGTCTCCAAGGGCAGCCTGTCCCGCTACGGCGACGTCTACGAAGGTCTCACCGCCGCCCTCGACAAGACGATCACCGACTACACCGAGGACGAACTCAAGGCGATCGAGCGCTTCGTCACCGGCATGATCGCGGTCCTGCGCGCGGAAGCCGAACGGCTCGCGGCCGGAAGGTAAGTGGCACGCCGACCCGAGAGGTAATGGCGGCCGGTAGTCGGTTGATCACCGTCCGATTCGGGTTCGTTCGTACGATCAGCCCAACGCGGGCGCGTGACGATCGAGACACGTCGTCGTGTCGTCCGGTGACACTGCCGCGTGAGCGGAGCTATCGTCCTGACCGTGCCGCAATTTCGACTTTCTGAAGCCGCTCGCCTCCTCGGGGTCAGCGATGACACGGTCCGCAGGTGGGTCGACGCCGGTCTGCTGCCGGCCGGTGTGGACGCCGCCGGTCGCAAGGCCGTCGACGGGGCCGATCTGGCCAAGTTCGCCAAGGCACAGGCCGTCGAGGTCGCCGACCCGTCCGAAGTCGGCCGCTCGGCCCGCAACCGGTTCGTCGGGCTGGTCACCGAGGTGACCAGCGACCGCGTGATGGCCCAGGTCGAGTTGCAGTGTGGCCCACATCGGGTGGTCTCGCTGATGAGCGCGGAAGCCGTCAAGGAACTGGGCCTCATGCCCGGCGTGCTGGCTGTCGCCATCGTCAAGTCCACCCACGTGATGGTGGAGACCCCAGGAGGGCGTTCGTGAAGAAACCGGTCGTTGTCGGTGCCGTCGGTCTGGCGAGCACGCTGCTGCTCGCCGGTTGCGGCGGATCGAACAACTCGGGGGGCAGCACGGCGACGGCGACGACGACGTCGGCGGCCGCGCCCATCACCGCGAGCGGCAAGGTGCAGATCCTCTACGCCGGCTCGCTGGCCAACCTGATGGAGCACGACATCGGCCCCGCCTTCGCCAAGGCGAGCGGCGCGACCTACGAGGGCACCGGTGCCGGCTCCACCGCGCTGGTCACCGAGATCAAGGGCAAGGTCAGGCCGGCCGACGTCTTCGTCAGTGCCAGCACCGACGCGAACACCGGCCTGATGGGCACCGCCAACGGTGACTGGGAGGACTGGTACGCCACGTTCGCCACCGCGCCGCTGGTGATCGGCTACAACCCCAGGAGCAAGTTCGCCGCCGACATCAAGAGCAAGCCGTGGCAGCAGGTGATCACCGAGACCGGCTTCCTGATGGGCAGCACCGATCCGAAGCTCGACCCGAAGGGCAAGCTGGCCGCGCAGGCCCTGACCACGGCCAACATCCCGAGTTCCGCCGTCCAGGTGTTCCCGGAGGAGCAACTCGTCGGCCGGTTGCAGGCGGGGCAGCTCGACGCCGGCTTCTTCTACTCGTCCGAGGCGACCGAGGTCGGGATCCCGACGATCCCGCTGGGCGCCGCCTACAAGCTCAAGGCCACCTACACGGTGTCCGTGCTGAACAACGCGCCCAACAGCGCCGGTGGCATCGCGTTCGTGCGTTACCTCTTCTCCAACGCCGGCGTCGCGTTCATGAAGAAGCACGGCCTGCAACTACAGCCGATCACGGTCACCGGCACCAAGTCCGACGTACCGTCCGCTTTGGACGCTCCACTGGGCGTGAAGTAGGCATGCCAGCAGGCCGGCGCCGGCCTGGCGCCGGCCTGCTGCGCGGCCCGTTCCCGTGGCTGGCCGCGCTGTTGGTGCTGTATCTCGTCGTTCCGCTGGTCGCGTTCGTGTTCCGGATTCCGGGCACGAACCCGTCGGCGCTGGCCGCGCCGGGCGTCGGCGACGCGCTGTGGGTGTCGGTGATCACCGCGAGCGTCGCGACCGGCGTGATCACCGTGCTCGGTGTGCCGCTGGGCTACGTGCTGGCGCATTCCGCGCACCGCCGCACCAGCACGGTGATCGGCGTGCTGGTGCAACTGCCGCTGGCGCTGCCGCCGCTGGTCAGCGGCATCCTGCTGATCTACCTGGTCGGCCCGTACGGACCGGTCGGTGAGCTGTTCCACGGCGGCCTTACCGACGACATGACCGGCATCGTGCTGGCCCAGGTGTTCGTGGCCGCACCGTTCCTGGTGGTGTCGGCGCGGTCCGCGTTCGCCGCCGTCGATCCGGCACTGTCCGATGTCGCCGCGACGCTGGGCCACGGCCCGATCTCCAGGGCGGTCCGGGTGGCGTTCCCGGCCGCGTTCGGTGGCATCCGGTCCGGCATGCTGCTGGCCTGGCTGCGCGCGTTCGGCGAGTTCGGTGCCACCGTCGTGCTGGCCTACCACCCGTACTCGCTGCCGGTGTTCATCTACGTCCAGTTCGGCAGCACCGGCCTGGACAGCACGGTCCTGCCGGTCGCTGTCACGCTGGTCGCGGCCATGGTGGTGCTCCTGCTGGCCGACCGCTGGCCCGGCCGGCGCCATCGCAGGGCCCGCGAGCGGCCGCTGCCCGATCCGGTCGCGCCGGCCGTCGCGACCAGCCCACGCCTCGATTTCGCGCTGTACACCAGGCTCGGTGAGTTCACGGTGGACGTTGCGCACGCCGGCACCGGTCGTCACCTGGCGATCCTCGGCCCGTCCGGCTCCGGCAAGTCGGCCACCCTGCGGATGCTGGCGGGTCTCCTGCCGGCCGACCGCGGCCATGTCCGGCTGGACGACGTCGACGTGCTCGGGCGGCCGGCCGAGCGGCGCGGGGTCGGTTACCTGCCGCAGGACTCCACGCTCGTGCCGCACCTGCGGGTCTGGCAGCAGATCACGTTCGGCGTCGGCGCAGATCCCGGTCTCGGCGCGTACTGGTTGCGACAGTTGAAACTGGACGGTCTTGCCGACCGCTACCCGGACCAGATCTCCGGCGGCCAGGGCCGACGCGTCGCGATGGCGCGGGCACTGGCCCGGCAGCCGGCGCTGCTGCTGGCCGACGAGCCGTTCACCGGGCTGGACGCGCCGGTCAGGGACGAACTGCGGCGGGTGCTGCGGACGCTGCAACGGGACACCGCGCTGACCACCGTGCTGGTCACGCACGATCCGGCCGAGGCGGCGCTGCTGTCGGACGAACTGGTCCTGCTGGTCGACGGCCGGGTCCTACAGGCCGGTCCGACCCGTGACGTGCTGGCACATCCCGCGTCGCCACGGGCCGCCGGCCTGCTGGGCATCCGTAACCTGGGACCCGGCGTGATCGACTTGGACGGCGCTCTGCTGGCCGGTGAGCTGCGGATCACGCTGGCCCGGCCGATCCCGCCCGGCACCCAGGTCACCTGGTGCGTGCGGCCGGAGGACGTGAGCATCAGCGATCCCACCGGCCATCCGGCCACCGTGCTGGACGCGGTGCACATCGGACCGGTGGTGGAACTGGTGGTCGAGCTGGCCGGCGGTGGTGAACTGACCGTGACGACGCCGGCCGGACCAGCGCCCGACGTGGGCCAACAGTGCCGAGTGTCACTGCCGCCGGAAGCGGTCACGGTGTGGCCGAGTACCGAGGAGACCGGAATCATGGCGGCATGGCCGAGTGGAACTACTTGATGGACATGGACGGGGTGCTCGTGCACGAGGAGCACCTCATCCCTGGCGCGGACAAGTTCCTGGCGGAGCTGCGTTCGCACGAGATCCCGTTCCTCGTGCTCACCAACAACTCCATCTACACCGCCCGTGACCTGCGAGCAAGGTTGCTGCGGACCGGGCTGGACATCCCTGAGGAGTCGATCTGGACGTCCGCGCTGGCCACCGCGAAGTTCCTGGACTCGCAGCGGCCGGGCGGCTCGGCGTACGTGATCGGCGAGGCAGGGGTGACGACTGCACTGCACGCCATCGGCTACACGTTGACCGACAGTGATCCGGACTATGTGGTGCTCGGCGAGACCAGGACCTACAGCTTCGAGTCGATCACCAAGGCGATCCGACTGGTCGAATCAGGAGCCCGCTTCATCGCGACCAACCCGGACGAGACCGGCCCGAGCCGGGAGGGTGTGATGCCGGCGACCGGTGCGGTGGCCGCGCTGATCGAAAGGGCGACCGGCAAGCAGGCTTACTACGTCGGCAAGCCGAACCCGTTGATGATGCGGTCCGCGTTGCGCGCGCTGGGCACGCACTCGGAGAACACCCTGATGATCGGCGACCGGATGGACACCGACGTGCGCTCCGGCCTGGAAGCCGGCCTGCGCACGATCCTGGTGCTGTCCGGGATCTCCGATGCCGGCACCGCGGAGCGCTTCCCGTACCGACCGTCCAAGGTGGTCGGTTCCATCGCGGATCTGATCGACCACTTCGACAACCCTTTCATCGACTGAACCGCGCGGTGTCGTAGTCGTAGCGCAGGCGAGCGGTGCCGCCGGCGCGACCGATGCGGCGGCTGGTATTTCGGCGGGCCGACCTCGACCTGGCCGGTGCCAACCGATGTCGGCCGGCACCGGTCCGGACGACCGGTGGCCGGCCGGCCTCCTCCAGTAGTTCGTGCAGTCTCCTGGTGATCGGGGCGAGGGCGCGCCGCCGGCGCTGGTTCCGTTGCCAGCTCTCGAAGAGCAGCACCAGTCCGTACGACACCAGGTAGAGCAGCGCGACCAGGACAGCGAACAGCACAGCGGCGATCACAAGCGTTGTCATGTGCCGATCATGGAACGAACGACGCGCGACGCGCTAGGCAAAACGGACCTATCCGCCCGGAAAGTGTTACTCATGCAATCGATATTGCCCCGGACGGGCAAACCCGTGCCGCCGTGCGCACCGAGTCCTCGTCGACGGGCATGGGCCCGTGGACCACGACGACTCGACCGTCTATTTCGGACTGATCGAACACCGTGGAAACAGTGGGCACACACGGGCCGGCCCCGACCCGCACCTCACGGTCCGTGATGATCGCCATTGGCTGATCACCCTTTCGCCGACCATGTCACGGGAAGCTCGTAGACCCCGTAGATCAACGCGTCGTTCTTGAAGGACACTTCCGCCAGGTCAACGGCCAGTTTCAGGTTCGGGATGCGCCGGAACAGTTGGCGGAACACGACATCCAGCTCCGTGCGGGCCAGGTTCTGGCCCAGGCACTGGTGAATCCCGTACCCGAAGGCGACGTGATGCCGGGCGCTACGTGTGATGTCGAGCTCATCCGGATGGCCGAACGCGACCGCGTCTCGATTGGCCGATGCGCCGAGCGCGACGATGCCCTCGCCGGCCTTGATGGTGGTGCCGGCAAGTTCTATGTCAGCGGTGGCAACACGGAAACCTGCTTCGACGATTGTCAGGTACCGCAACATCTCCTCCACGGCAGCAGGCGCGAGGTCCGGATCGGCGACCAGCGCGGCGCGCTGTGCCGGGTGTTCCAGCAGTGCCAGGGTGCCCAGCGCGATCACGTTGGCCGTCGTCTCGTGACCGGCGATCAACAACAGCATCGCCAGGCCGACCAGCAGTTCGTGGCTGAACACCTCGGTTTCCCTGTTGCGCACGATCAGCCGGCCGAGCAGGTCGTCGCCGGGATCGGCTTCCTTCGCCGTGATCAGGTCCTCGAAGTAGGAGCGCAGTTCCGCGCCGACGACCTCCCGCTCCTCCTGCGAGCTCGACCGGCGGATCAGCACCTGCGTCCGGCTCTGGAAGAACTCCCGGTCGGCGTAGGGCACGCCGAGCAGTTCGCAGATCACCAGTGACGGCACCGGCATCGCGAGTTCCCTGACCAGGTCGGCTGTCCGGTCCTCGTGGTCGCCGGCGAGCATCGCGTCGATCCGCTCGGCCACGATCTGCTCGATCCTCGGCCGCAGTGCCTGCACCCGTTTCACGGTGAACTCGGTGATCAGCATCCTGCGCTGCGCGGTGTGCTCGGGCGGGTCGGCGCCGATCAGCGACCGACCGAACGCGGCGGAGCGGCGCAGTTGTTCCTGCGACACCCGCACCACCATCGGAAAGCCGGGCAGCATGCGGTCGGAACTCACCCGTGGATCGGCCAGTAGTTGCCGCACGTACTCGTGCCCGCTGACGAGCCATGCCTGCCGGCCGCCGGGCAGCACGGCCCGTGTGACCGGAGCGTCGGCACGCAGCGCGGCGTACTGGTCCGGCGGGTCGAACGGCGCGCGGCGCGGCATCGGGAACTCGGGCAGCTCGGTCTCGATAGTCATATGAATCCCCCTATGTTGACAGTTGACGACGTTATAGTTGAACACTAATCTGAGAGTAGCATTCAAAAAGCGGGGACTGTCAATCCGTCGATCGGATGAAGACCGTTCGAATCAGGCAAATCCGGAGCGTGTCGGGGCCGGGGGTGCGGTCTCGTGCGGGACGCCTATGGTCATGGTGTGGAGGAGTCGGGGACGCCGACAACGGAGCTGGCAGCGACGCCAGTGGCACCGACATACGTGATCGGCGACGTGCACGGCCATCGGGCCGAGCTGATCGCCGCGCTGCAGGTCGCAGGGCTCGTGGCCGAGGACGCCACGTGGTCCGGCGGTCCTGCGCGCCTGTGGTTCCTCGGCGATTTCTTCGACCGGGGCGACGACGGCGTGGCCGTGGTGGAGCTGGTGATGCGCCTGATCGACGAGGCGGCGGCGGCCGGCGGCGAGGTGCACGCGCTGCTGGGCAACCACGAGATCCTCACGCTGGGTATGCACCGCTGGGGCGACACCGAGGTGCCGGCGGACTTCGGGTCGCGCAGCTTCGCCCGTAGCTGGCAGCTCAACGGCGGCCAGGACGCCGACCAGGCCGCGCTCACCGAGACCCACCTGACCTGGCTGAAGAGCCTTCCGGTGATGGCCAGGGTGGGCGACTACCTGCTGATGCACTCCGACACGGTCGAGTACTTCAACTGGGGCGACACGCTCGACGAGATCAACGACGCCGTGCGGGCCGTGCTCGCCGGCGAGGATCTCTTCGAGTGGTGGGAGTGCTGGCGTCGGATGACCACGCGCTACGCCTTCCGCGGCCCGGAGGGTGCCGAGGTGGCGGACAAGGTGCTGGCCGCGTTCGGCGGCAGCCAGATCGTGCACGGGCACAGCGTGATCGCGGACCAGTTGGGCGTGTCGCCGGTCGACGTCGAGGGCCCGTGCCTGTACGCGGACGGCAAGGTGCTCGGTGTCGACGGCGGCGTGTTCGTCGGCGGGCCGTGCCTGGTGGTGCGGCTGTCCCCGGCCGAACTCGACCCGGAGGCGGTCATCGAGGTCGAGGACGAACCGGCCGACGACGCGACCGGCGACACGGACGTGGTAGCCGAACCGGAGGCCGAAGCGGAAGACTGATGCTCGGCAACGCGGCTCTTCAAGGAGGTAGGCCAGTGTCTCTCTCGGCGTCGAGCCCGGCACAGCCCAGCTACGCGTCCGGCACGTCCACCGTCCCGCTGCTGGGCGACACCATCGGCGTCAACTTCGACCGAACGGTGGCAGCGCACGGCAACCGCGAGGCCATGGTCGACTGCGTCGCCGACCGTCGCTGGACCTACCGTGAACTGGCCGACGAGGTGACCGCCGTCGCGCTCGGCCTGCTGGGGTTGGGCGTGGCGAAGGGGGATCGGGTCGGCATCTGGTCGCCCAACCGTGCGGAATGGACGATCGTCCAGTACGCGACGGCCAAGATCGGTGCCATCCTGGTCAACATCAATCCGGCGTACCGGACACACGAACTGGAATACGTCCTCAACCAGGCCGACATCCGCACGTTGGTCTCGGCGCAGTCGTTCAAGACGTCGGACTATGCCGCGATGATCGACGAGGTCCGCCCGAACTGTGCGGCGCTGCTGGACGTGGTGCTGCTGGACTCGGATGGCTGGACCCGTCTGGTAGCGGCGGGACAGACCGACGACCCGGCCAAGCTGGCGGAGATCGCCGACACCCTGACCGCCGACGACCCGATCAACATCCAGTACACGTCCGGGACGACAGGATTTCCCAAGGGCGCAACGCTGTCCCACCACAACATCCTCAACAACGGCTTCTTCGTAGGCGAACTGTGTGGATACACGGAAACCGACCGGATCTGCATTCCAGTACCCTTTTACCATTGTTTCGGAATGGTGATGGGCAACCTGGCGGCCACGTCACACGGCGCGTGCATGGTGATCCCAGCGCCAGGATTCGAACCGTCGGCCACACTGGCGGCCGTAGCGGCGGAGAGTTGCACGTCCCTCTACGGCGTGCCGACGATGTTCATCGCCGAACTGGCGGCCCCCGACTTCGAGTCGTACGAGTTGGGCAGCCTGCGCACCGGCATCATGGCCGGCTCGCCGTGCCCGGTCGAGGTGATGAAGCAGGTGATCGACCGGATGGGCATGACGGAGGTGTCGATCTGCTACGGCATGACCGAGACGTCCCCGGTCTCCACCCAGACGCGCCGCGACGACTCGCTGGATCGGCGGGTGTCCACAGTCGGCCAGGTCGGACCGCACATCGAGGTCAAGATCGTCGAACCGGACACGGGCTACACGGTGCCGCGCGGCACGCCGGGGGAGCTGTGCACAAGGGGCTACTCGGTGATGCTCGGCTACTGGAACCAGCCGGACAGGACAGCCGAGTCGATCGACCAGGCCCGCTGGATGCACACGGGTGATCTCGCGGTAATGGACGACGCCGGTTACGTGAACATCACCGGCCGCATCAAGGACATGGTGATCCGAGGCGGCGAGAACGTCTACCCGAGGGAGATCGAGGAGTTCCTGTACACGCACCCCGATGTGCTGGACGCGCAGGTGATCGGCGTACCGGACGCGCGGTACGGCGAGGAACTGATGGCGTGGATACGGCTGCGCCCCGATGCGGCGGAGCTGACGGCGGAGGCGTTGCGGGAGTTCTGCAACGGGAAACTGGCGCACTACAAGATCCCGAGGTACGTGCACGTGGTGGACGAGTTCCCGATGACCGTCACCGGAAAGGTACGCAAGGTCGAGATGCGAGAGCGGGCGGTGGCCCTGCTGGCGGAGCAGGACTGAGCGTCCTATTACGACGGTGAGGCGGACGGAGCCGACCTACCACCTGGTGGCATACGCCTGATCGGCCGGGACGATCTCCTTACCCAGCGGCATGAGCGAGACGGGCATGAGCTTGAAGTGAGCGAGCCCAAGCGGAATCCCGATCACGGTGACGCACAGCACCACACCGGCGACGATCCCGATTCGATCCGCGCGATGCGCAACCCCGATGTCACGGTACGCAGCCGTGGCGTCATGGAAAAGTGCACCTATTGCATCCAGCGCATCTCCGGCGCGCGCATCGCCGCCAAGATCGCCGGCCGGCCGATCCACGACGGCGAAGTCGTCACTGCCTGCCAGCAGGCCTGTCCGACCCAGGCGATCGTGTTCGGGGACGTGAGCGATCCGGGGAGCGCGGTCAGCCGGGCCAAGGCGCAGCAGCGCAATTACGCCCTGCTGGAGGAGGAAAACACCCGCCCGCGCACCAGCTATCTGGCCCGTATCGTCCCCGGCAAGGGAGACGCCTGATGGCCAGAGCTGTCGCCGCGCCCAAGCCCGCCAACCGCCGCAAGCCGCGCCCCGC
>DATBDL010000195.1:0-13134 GCA_036269975.1 Pseudonocardiaceae bacterium
TCGTGCAGTCGGTGCACGATGCCGGCGGTACGGACGCGTTGAGCGCCTTCCTCGACGCCTGGCAAGCCCGGCTGACCGCGCGGAGCCGCAACCTGCTCGCCGGCGCTGCCCAGCTCGACGCCTATCTCACCCTGCTTGCCCAGACGTAAGGAGGCCGGCGAGCACGAACGCTCGCCGGCCTTCTTACCAGAGAAGCAACAATCAGCCGACCGTGTACGTGTACGGGATGGCGATCAGCTCGTCACCCGCCTGGTTGGACAGCGTCGTGTCGTCCACGTACAGGAAGCCCGACACCACAGTGCCCCTGGCCGCGTTCGGGGTGATCGTCACCGTGATCGTCCCGTTGCCGCCTGCGTCGATCGTGACCGGGTTGAATGCCGGCGGTTGCGCCTGGACTCCGGTCAACCAGTGGTCACCCGTCGAGGACGTGACCGCCGTGTCGAAGCCCTGCGTGTGCGCCACGGCCGCGAAGTTGACCACACCTGAGTTCGGTGCGGCGAACGGGCCGATCGGGTCCGCCTCCAGCAGCCACAGGCCCTGGCTGATCACCGGTGACCTGTCCGTCACCACCGAGATGTTGCCCGGTCCTGGCAGCGCCAGGTTCTCCGGCTCACCGGTGTTCGGCGCCAGGTCGGCCGATACCGGCACCGAGCCCGACGTGATGCCCGTGACCTGCGTCGTGTCCGTCGGCACGATGTAGCCGACCGATGCCGACGGGGTCAACGGCACGCTGGACGCCGACGAACCCGGCACCAACTGGATGTCGCTCAGCGCGGCGGTGCGGGCGTCGACGTAGAACCCGCTGGTCGCCGCGCCGGTGTTGTGCACCCGCACGGTCACCGTTGCCGGCTTGCCCGCTGCCAGCACCGTCTTGGCGCTGGTGGGCACGCCGGACGCCTTGACGTCCACCACGTCGAACCGCAGCTTGCCCGTGAACGGCTCCTGCGTCGCGGCGCCGGCTACCGGGTTGCCGAAGATGACGACGAACTCCCACCGTCCGGCGGCCGGGTTGCGCAGGTATCCCTGCAACGACTGGCCGAACTCGGTCGGTTGGCCGTTGGCGTTCAGCGCGAGGACGTTCGTCGACTGGCTGACGATCTGGCCGTCCGGGCTGACCAGGTATCCCGTGACGTTGTTGTTCGTCGCGCCCTGCAAGGAAACGCTGACCGCCACGTTCTTCTTGCCGGACGGGATGTCGAAGCGGAACGTGTTGGTCTGCGCCGGACCGCCGCCCCGGCCGTTGCCGCCCTGTAGCACACCGGCGAAGGTGCCGTGACCGTCGTTCGGCACGAGGCTGCGCAGGACCAACGGCACCGCGTGCCGCTGGTGCGACGCGGTGTCGACCTCGACCGCCGCCGGCAGGTCGCCGGGCTTGTTCGGGGTGTTCGCGCTGACGTGCAGCGTCCCGGACGCACCGGGTGCCAGGTGCAGCGTGCCGGTCACCGTGCCGAAGTTGGTGTACCGGGTGGTCTTGAACTCGAAGTTGACCGGGGCGTTGAAACCGGCCGTCGAGTGCAGGCCGTAGATCAGCGCCGTCCACGTGCCCGCGACCGGCGAGTGCACGTCGACGTGCCCGAAGTCCGGACCGATCGACGCCTGCGGCAGCGAGTAGCCGACGAACGTGCCGGTCGGGTCGAGCAACACCAGCGTTTCGGTGTTGCCGTTCGGGTTCGCCCACGCGATCGAGCCGTCCAGGTGGTCGGCTCCTGCGGGCACGGTGAACTTCGTGGTGACGAAGACGTCCGGCGCACCACCGCGACTCGTCATGTTCGCGGGGAGCGTGGTGTTCAGGACGATGCTGCCGCGCTGGTCGGTCAGCGTCTGCGACAGGTTCCTGCCGTGCGCGGTCACCGTCTGCGGGCTGGCGCCGACGTTCGTGACCTTCAGGTCGAACGACTTGCCACTGTTGGGGTTTCCGGTGGCGTCCAACTGCGACGAGCCGAACAGCAGCCCGTTGCCCTGTGCCTTCGGCGAACCGTTCTCGTCCGAAATGGACATCGCGGCCTGCACCGCGGCGAGCGCGTTGAGCAGGCCGTCGCCCTGGCGCTGCGACGGGTCGAGGTTGTCGGTCGCGGTGCTGGTGATGATCTGCTTGATCAGGGCAGGCGTCGGCTTGACGCCGTTGTGGGTCTGTGCGTATGCCTGGATGATCAGCGCCGCCGTGCCCGCGGTCAGCGGGGACGCCTGGCTGGTACCGCCGAATGCCTGGATCGGCGACGGCGTGCCGTTGAACGCGACACAACCCAGGTGGATCGCGGTGTTCGCCGAGCACAGCGCCCAGCCGAGGTCACCGGGCGCGATCACGTCGTAGACGCGGCCGCTCTGCGTGACACCGCTGGAACTGATGGCGGACACGTTGTCGGACACGAACCTGCCGTTGAAGCCGGGCAGGCTGTCCCACGTCTGCGCCATGATCTGGTACGTGCTGGACGCGCCCGCGCTGATGATGTTGGGGTCGCTGGCCGGGCTGTCGATGGAGTTGCCGAAGCCGGCGTCACCCGTGCTGTTCACGATGGTCACGCCGGCCGCGACCGCGGCGTCGTTGGCCAGGCTGAACGGGTCGGTGTTGCTGTCCGGGTACGGGTTCGAGCCCAGCGACTCGTTGATGACGTCGACGTGGTCGGTGTCGACCGCGTAGTCGATGGCCTGCACGACACCGCTCGTCGAGCCGAAACCGGTGGATGCGATGACCTTCAGGCCGACCAGCGACGCGCCCGGCGCCATGCCGAGGATGCGGATGTTGCAGCCGGGGGGCAGCGGGTTGCTGGCGCTGACGAACTTCGACAGGTCGTAGGTCTGGCGGCCCTGCGCCGCGATGGAACTCGCGTCACCGAAGGCTTCCCGGTCGTCGTTGGGGGCGTCGAGGCCCTCGCCGGTGAAGTCCTGGTTGTCGACGAACACGTGGCTGCCGTCGGCGCGGATGAAGTCCGGGTTGTTCGGGTCGACGCCGTCGGCCAGGTAGGCGACCTTGACGCCCTTGCCGGTGGCCAGGTTCTGTGCCTGCGGCGTGCTCGCGTCGCCGAACGCGTCGTTGGTGACCTGTAGCGCTTCCGGCTCCAGCAGCGGCTTGCTCGGGTCGGCCGGGCAGACGCTCGGGTTGGGAACCTGCGGAGTTGCCTTGGGGCTGGCCGATGTCGGTGCGGCGGCCGGGGTGTCGGTGCCCATCTTGACCGGCAGGTCGGGCACGATCGCGGCGACGTCCGGATCGGTGGCCAGATGCGCGCTTTCCGCGGCCGTCATCTGGGCGGCGAAGCCGTTGATCACGCTGTACTGGTGGACGTGCGTGGCGCCGGTCTGCCTGACCTGGTCGACCAGCGGAGCCTGATCCGTCTGGGTGACGGCGGACCTGCGCTGGTCGTTGGCCTTGTTGGGTGGGGTTTCCGGATGCTGGTTCTTCAGCAACACGATGACCGGCTTCTGCGGCCCTTGGGCGAGCTGTGCGATCAGTTGCGGAGTCAGTGGCTGCGGTCCGGCCGCCGCGACCGCGTTCGGGGGGATCGCCCCGACGACCGCGAACGCGGTGCCAGCGGCGACGAACGCCGCGACGTAGGTCCGAATCCGCATTTTTCTCAGATTCATCCGTACCTCTGGTATGCAGGGGATGTCCCCCACTGGGACATCGGCCACACCTTCAGTCACCACGGCCCCCGTTGCAAGAGACGAACGTCTGGACTTCGACGTGCGTGACGATCTTGCCACGGACCGTAGCCGAAGGTCCGGAATTCCGCCTGATGAGCGACTTCCAGTACTGGCCGGTGCCGGAGTAGCGGCGGGCAGCCGTCGTCGACGAACGTCGTCCGCGCGGCGAGCGGCCTCGACCGACGTGGCCAACGGCGGAACCAGAGAAAAGACGGCCGGAAGCCATGAGAAAGTGACAGAAAAGATCTCTTCAAATCTTCCGACTTTCCTGCGACAAAGCTATGCAAATGTTATCACTTTTGCCGTATCGGCCGCTCGGGCGGCCCGTCGGTGACTCACGATTGGACCTAGTCGATCATCCCCTACACTATGGCGATCCGGCAGCCAGTGATCAAGGGGATCAGATGTCCAGTCGGCTGACGAAGCCATCCCAGTCCGTGTTGGAGAACCTCCACAAAGGCATGGGCGTACGCAGCGACAAACTGCGTGATTCGCTGGGAGAATGGCTCGCCTGGTGGCAATTGGACACCGACGACGTCGACAACTACATCCTGCGGGCGCACCTCATGCACTGGGTGAACGAGGCGCTGGCCGGGCTCGCGAAGATCGAGGACAGGACGATCGGCGAGGTCGCCTACAACACGACGTGGTGCCTGGACATGCGCAGTCTGTGGTACGTGGCCAGGATGGACCGGTTGCAGGAACTGGAGTCGATCAACAAGAACACGGCCGTCGCCGCATATCGGAACACCATCAGCAAGCACGTGGTCAACATGCTCGCCCGGCGCCGTGGCCTTGCCGACCGGATGCCGGCCGACCTGCTGCAGAGCTACCTCGACAACGAACGCGCCTACCGCTATCGACCGAGCCAGCACAGCAGGTCAGAGCCGGTCGAGAACACCTGGCAGGCCGAGGAGATCGTCGACTCGGAGCGGTTCCGGCAGGCGGTGCGTGGCCTGCGCGGCACGTCGATCGACGACGTGATCGAGCTTTTCCTGCCACTGCGATGCCAGGTTCCCGTCGGCGACAGTGCCCAGCCGGTGATGGCGAGGACACCATCCCTGGGATGGGTGGTGTACGCGTTCACGTCGCTCACCCTGCTGCGCGACTATCAACAGACGACCGGCAACCGCACCATCGCCGGACTCACCGAACTGACCGGCCGTGAGCTACTCGCACGGGTGCGGAACCTACGGGATCCGGCCAGCATCGTGGTCGATCCGGCCGCCGGGGACAAATCCGATGTGCACGCCATGTTCGTTCTGCCGGCGCCCGTGATTGCCATGATCGATCTGGCCGAGGTACCCGAGAAATGACAACTAACTGTCACGATGTCCGGCCCACCGCAAAGTGCGGACTCGTGGCACTCCCGCTAGACTTCGTCTTCTTGTCGCGCAAAGAGAGGAATGCCGGGGATGACTGGGTTCTCGGTCGATCATGATGAACTGATGCGCGCGGCGAGTGACCTGCGCGCAATCCATGCGGAACTCGTCGGTGCGGTCGGCCTGCGGTACGAGATGACTCCGGTCCAGGTCGGTCACGCCGAACTCGCCACTGCTGTCGCCGAATTCCAGCAGAGCTCGCGAAGTGCGACCGCGTGCGTGTTCGCGGACATCGCAGCGGCGGCCGACCGACTGTCGCTCAATGCTGGGCACTACCAGCAGGCCCAGGAGCAGATCGAGGCATCCCTCGACAGCCAGACGGTTAGCCGCTGACCGTAACAGCGGCATTCGGTCGGATTCCGAGCATCCAGCGAGGGCGAGAACGGAGTGGGCGCGGAACCCATCATCGACAGCGAGGTCGAACGGCTGACTTCGCTGCGCGACCACCTGACCCGCGCGGCCGACAGGTTGCGGCAGGTGCGCATCGCCGGCTGGACCGGTACCGCGGCCGATGCGTTCGACGCGGCACTCGCCGAGATCTGTCGGCAGATCTACCTCACCGCGGACCAGCACGAGGACGCGGCCCGCGAGCTCGCGGATTACGGGGTCGTCCACGAGCGCGTCGCGACCCTGATCAACAATGCCTTCGCCCAGTGGCCGAACAGCACCGCCCCGCCCGGCGTCGACCGGCTGCACAGCGAAGCGGACGACGCCGGTCGTCGCGCCGCGGCCCACTACCGTACGGCGGCGGCCGCTCTGGACGAGGTCCAGCGGCGACTTGGCGAGCTTCCACCGGACCTGAGCCAGGTCGCGATCGAGGCGGCCACGCCCGGCATCGGATCGACAGTCGAAGACGGCCACGCGGACCACGCGCCCGAGCGGACCGATCCGATCACCACCACAGCGCCACACGACCAGGGCCTCGCCGCGATGGCGACGCCCTACCTGATGCTGGAACCGGCCGACAAACAGGCGCTGCTGGCCGAGCTGCGTGACTCGGCGCACTTCGTGATGCTGGACTGAGCCGGCCCGCGCGGGATGGGCGCGGGATGGGCGCGGCGGCTAACCGGGCTCCGCTGCCGCCCACGCCTCGACCATCGCCCTTGCGATCGAGATGCCGCCCGGTAGGCCGAACCCGTCCACCGAGCCGCCCGCCGCCACTGCCGCGCGTACCTGGTCGCGGTGTACCCAGTGGGCTTCCTCGATCTCACCGTCGGCGAGGGTCAGCGGAGCCGAACGGTCGGCCACGGCCGTGAAGCCGATCATCAGCGAGCGCGGGAACGGCCACGGCTGGTTGCCCAGGTAGCGCACGTTCCGCACCGCGACACCGACCTCCTCGCCGATCTCACGCACGACGCAGTCCTCCAGCGACTCGCCGGCCTCGACGAAACCGGCCAGTACCGAGTACCGCCGCCGCGGCCAGGTCGGCTGGCGGGCCAGCAGCACCTGCTCGCCGTTCACGCCGATGTCGTCGTGCACGAGGCAGATCACGGCCGGATCGGTGCGCGGGTACTCCTCGTGGTCGCACTTGGTACACCTGCTGGCCCAGCCGCCGCGGACGAACCGCACCTCGCTGCCGCACCTGGCGCAGAAACGGCTGCGATGCCAGTTGAGCACGGCCATAGCGGTGGTGAACACGCCGGCGTCCCGCGCGCCCAGCAACGCGCCGAGCGCCCGCAGGTCCAGCCACTGCTCGTCGTCGGTCAGCTCGGGCGGGTCCCACACCCTGCGCTCGTCGGCCTGGCCGTCGCGGTCCACGCGCTGCGCCCAGTAGCCGATGCCGTCCTCCTCGCCCACCAGCACGGCATCGGCGGGCGGGGCGTCCGCCGTGTCGCCGGCCTGCTGGTAGACCAGTTCGCCCGCGCGGGCCGGCACCGCGCCGGCCTTGTCCATCAGCAGCAGCCGGCCCTCCGACCACAGCTTCGACTGCTGTTCCGGGTCGCCCAGCAGCGGTTCCTGGCGGTTGACCGTGGCACGGGACAGCAGCGGTTTCTCGAGCAGCTCGAACGGCTCGGTCACGGCAGTTCGACGCCGCCGATCGCCGCCATCTGCGTCGCCAACTGGTCCGCATTGCCGACCACGACACCGGTGAACGCCGTCGGCGCGAAGAACTCCAGCGCCGCTTCGGCCACCTGCGTCGGCGTCACGGCGGCCAGCCGGGCCGGATGCCCGCGCAGCCACGCCATGTCCAGTCCGAGACCGGCGAGGCCGACCATCTGCGACGCCAGGCCGGACTGCGACGACGTGCTGATCAGCAGCGAGCCGATCGCGTACTGCCGCACCGACTCGATCTCGTCGTCCGTCGGCGGGACGAGGCCGAGCCGGCCCAGTTCGTAGCGGACCTCCCAGAGCGCGGCCGCCGTGACACCGCTGGCCGTGTCGGCGTCCACCAGCAGGCTCGCGCCGCTTGGCGTGAACTCCAGGTAGGACCGGGCGTGGTAGGTGTAACCCTTGTCCTCGCGGATGTTCTCGACCAGCCGAGACGAGAAGTAGCCGCCGAACGCCAGGTTCGCGAGTTGCAGCGCCGGATACCGGGGATCGGTCCTGGTGATCGCGCGGGCCGACAGCCGCAACTGCGACTGCACCGCGCCCGGCCGGTGCACCAGCAGCAGGTCGCCGCCACGCACGTCGGGCAGGTCGGCCATGTCCTGCGCCGCCCGGTCCGACCGCCAGTTCGCCAGTGCGGCGCCGACCTGGTCACGGGTGGCCGCGAGGTCGACGTCACCGACGAGCACCAGCACGGAACCCCGTGGCACCACCGAATTCGCGTGCAACGCACGCACCTGGGGCGCCGTCACCTCGGCGACGTCGATGGCCTCCGGCATCTCGTGCGCGAACGGGTGGTCACCATATCGCCTGCGCTGCAACGCCTTCCTGGCGATCGTGCCCGGCTGCGCCTCGGCGAGCGCGATCCGCTCGACCAGCCGGTCGCGCTCCCGCCGGATCTCGTCGTCGCGGTAGGCGGCGGCCGTGAGCACGTCGGCCAGCACGTCCAGCAGCCGGTCGAGGCCGCTGGCCAGCGCGCTGCCGCCGATGGAGAGCCGTTCCGGGTCGACACCGGCGCCCAGTTCACCGCCGACCAGCGCCAGGTCCGTGTCCACCTGCACGCGGTTGCGTCGTTCCGTTCCGGTGAGCAGGGTTTCGGCCAGCAGTTCCGACGTCGCGGGGTGCATACGGTCGGTGCCGCCGAACGGGATTCGCAGCCGCAGTTCGACCATCGGGACGGCCGGCTGGCGGATCAGGATCAGCCGAAGACCGTTGTCCAGCACCGTGTCCAGGGTCTCCGGGTCGATCGACGCCCGGTGCTCGCCCAGCGGCGGCACCGGCCGGGGCCCGAGCTCGGTGCGGCCGATCTGCGCCGCGGTGCGGTGGTTGGGAACGGTCGCGGTCACGCGGCACCTCCGGCCGGGTTGACGATCAGCACGGCCCGTGCGTCCGGGCGCAGCGCCTTGGCGGCCGCCGACACGTCCTCCGGTGTCACCCTCGCCACCAGTTCGGGCAGTTCGACGGCGAGATGTGGCATGCCGTGCAACAGTTCCAGGCTGCCGTACGCCAGGGTCCGCGAGATGATCCTGTCGTTGTCGCGGTGCAGGCCGGCGGTCCAGCGCGCGGTCACCCGAGCCAGTTCGTCCGCGTCGGGGCCTGCTGCCGCCAGCAGTTCCAGTTCCTCGTCCAGCACGCCGAGCACGCGATCGGCCGACACGTCGGGGGTGTACGTCGCGGTGACGGTGAACGTGTCCGGGTCACGGGCGTCCAGCGGCGAGCCGAACAGGCCGCAACCGGTGCCGACATCCGTGACCAGCGCGTCGTTGTGCACCATGCGCTGTTGCAGCCGGGCGGCGTCGCCGTCGGTGAGCACCGACGACATCACGACGTAGGCGAGATAGCTGTCCAGTTCGGCGACCGGGTCGGGCAGCCGGTAGCCGACCGCGAGCGCGGGCAGCGGAGCGTGCTGGTCGACCTGCTCGCCGCGCAGCTCCGTGGTCGGGCGCGGCTCGTCGAAGCTCGGCCGCACCGGCACCGGGCGGCCCAGGACGTCACCGAAATGCCGCTGTACCAGGTCTTGTGTGTGGCTGACCTCGAAGTCACCGGTCACCGTGAGTACGGCGTTGCCCGGCGCGTAGAACGTGTCGAAGAACGACGCGCAGTCCTCGACGCTGGCCGACTCCAGGTCGGTGAAGTCGCCGTAACCGTTGTGCGCGTTCGGGAACGTCTGATAGAGGATCGGCGGCAACGGAATCCACGGGAACCCGCCGTAGGGCCGGTTCAGCACGTTCAGCCGGATCTCCTCCTTCACCACGTCGACCTGGTTGCGGAGGTTCTCCTCGGTGATCTTCGGCGCGCGCATCCGGTCGGCCTCCAGGAACAGCGCGCGTTCCAGGGCGGCCGATGGCAGCACCTCGAAGTAGTCCGTGTAGTCGGGGTGGGTCGAGCCGTTGAACGTGCCGCCCGAGGACTGCACATGGCGGAAGTGCGCCAGTTTCTCCAGGCTCTCGCTGCCCTGGAACATCAGGTGTTCGAACAGGTGCGCGAAGCCGGTACGGCCTTCCGGTTCGGACCGGAAACCCACGTCGTAGTGCACGCTGACGCCGACCACCGGAATCGTCCGGTCCGGGGCGAGCAGCACGCGCAGGCCGTTGGCAAGGGTGTACCTGTGCAGCTCGGGCGAAGGCATGAGACGAGCCTACGTGGTCGTCCCGTGGTCCGGATTGCTACTCCGCGCGGTCGCCGAGGTCGACCGGACGGTCGACCGGACGCATGGTGGTCGACGAGTCCTCGAACCAGTCGACACCCGTCGCGTCGGGGTCGTTCTTCCGCGCCCTCGTCTCGCCGGGATAGACCTCGTCACGGTCGGCCGAGCCGGACCGGAACCGGGACGCGAGCCGGATGGGACTACGCGCCTGCGACCGGTCGACGGCGAGCCGGCCCGACGGTCTGTCGTCCACGGTGGCACCGAATCGTGGCCCGGTCGACGGCCGGGCGAACTTCACCGGCCCGACCTCCTTGATCGATCGCCCGGTGATCGACCGCCCGGTGCGCTGTCCCGTCGCGCCACTGCGGATGCGGAAGATCTGGTAGCCGCAGCCGCCGCCGACCGCGGTGGCCAGCACCAGCAGCAGGAACGCCACCCGGTGCGAGAGACCGGACGAGTCACCTGGCGCCGCGTCGGCCATCTCGAGCACCGTGTTGCCGTTGAAGGTGGGCGGCACCAGCACCTTCATCGTCTCGCCCCGCTGGTATCCGCAGCCGTCGAGCTTCGCGAAGTGGACCACGCTGTCGACGGTGAAGCTGACAGTGTCGTTGTTGTCCTTGCCCTGGCAGGACGCGGACGCCTGAACGGTCGCGCGGACCTGGGTGTCGCCGCTGGTGGCCGATCGGTGCGAACCCGCGTAACCGGACACCACCCACAGCGCGACGCCCACGACGGCGACACAGCCGAGCCCGACGGCCGCCAGGATGAGGCGCCGCTTGACTGGTCCCTGTGCCGCGGTCACGGGTACGAGGATGACAGACCCGCGCGGCGAACACCCTTTCGCGTCGATTACGGGTGATGGTCAACCGCAGTCGTTCAACCGCCGGCGGGCGCCTCACGTGCGCGAATGGCGACGGCGGCCCCTGCCTTGACGATCAACTGCACCCGCTCGCCCTGCCGCAGATCGGTGACGGAGGTCGCATCGCCGGCGAACCGCGTCGTGGCGCTCGTGGTCACGGTGACCGGATCGCCGCCCTTGGTCGGCGTGACGACGAGTTGCCCGTCGGCCACGGAACTGACGGTGCCGAGCACCAGGCTCTCCCCCGGCTGGAGCTGGACGCGGTTGCCCTTGCCCTTCCCGTCGGCGGCGGCCCGCGCGGTGGTCGCGGGTGCCACGGCAGCCGTGTTCGCCGTGGCCGGCGGGGAACTCGGTGCCGCGATCACGATGCCGACCACGATCCCGGCGATGGCCAGCACGACCGCGACGGCCCCGATCAGCGCCCCGCGCCGCCGCCACACCGGCACCGGCCACTCCGATGGCGGCACGTACCGGGTGGCGGTCCTCTCGCCGTGCGGGCTGAAGAAGTTCTGCGTTGGCCGCGGCTCGTCCATGCGTTCTACGGTCGCGGTACGACCTGAACCGACTCTGAAGGCATCGTCAGGCGACCATGTGTTCGTGGACGCGCCAGGCAGTCGCGTGCGACCACTCGCCGTGCAGAGCGAAGTCGAGCATGAGCTGGCGGACGGTCTCCAGCGGCACGATGGTGTTCGGCGGGAAGTAAGTCGGCACACAGGCGTCGTAGAGCACGCGGGGTTGGCCGCTGGTCGGGTTCGGATTCTGCGTGGCGTAGATCGTCTGCTCGTCGCCGTCGAGCCGGAACCGCACGTACTCGGCTGCGCCGTGCTCTACCGCCACACCGACTCGCATGAACTCGACCAGCTCCGGTACCGACCTGTCGTCGGCAATCCGCACCACGCCCCGGTAGCGGTCGAGCACGGTGAACTCGTCGCCAGCTCGGTCGATCTCCAGGTACATCACGCCGCCTTGGCCAGCAGACAGCCGGTCCAGCTCACGGTCGATCAGGGCACGCCGTTCACCAGCAGTGTTCGCCACGTACCTCGGCGCGGAGATCCCCCGCCAGCAATGCGGAAAGTCCCGAGCGTTGTCGAGGTCGTCATCAGGCACTCCCTACCATGGTCGCTGGTTCGATAGTGCCGGGCCACCAGACGACCATTGTGCTCCCCTTCGGCAAGATCAGCGCCGAGGCACGGAGACAGCCGATCCCGGAGGCATACGTACACGGCGCGCTGTTGATGACCAGCACGCCATAGCTGTCACCTTCGTCACGCATGAGTGCGACCAGCCTTCGGCTCGACGTGTCCTGCGGCCTGCTTGCTGCCCTGCGGTTGCGCTTTGATCTCCGAGACCGACCGGAGATACTGCCAAGCCCGGTCGAAATCATGGCCGCTCTGCCCGCTGGTGAGCGTGGTCGGGTCCTCGCCGTTCGAGTCCGTGTAGAGCAGGCCGGTGGTGATCGCCGCTCCGGCCATGTCGAGTTGCTGCTGCTGCGCCTCGGCCCACTTCGAGCTGGTGGCGTCCTGGTGCCGGCAGTTCTCGTCGGCGTGCGCGACCCCAGCGCCGAGCACCACGCAGTTCTTCCCACTTGGCCAGTGCGCGCTTACGTAGCCGATGATGAACAGGAACGTGCCGACCAGCACGAGCACACCGAGTAGCCGCCTCACGACAGCATGTTACCCATAGTGGATGAAATCGATCAAATTCATGGTGTAAATTAGTGCCGCAGCGTTCGGTTCGGTGCTGAAGGAACCCTGAAGGCCCACGTGATCGTTCCGGTCGGTGCCGCAGAATGGGCGGGTGACGAGAGCGCGCATCCTGGTCATCGAGGACGCAGAGGCGATCAACGTCGCGGTCTGCGCCGCGCTGCGCGACAACGGCCTGGACGCGCTGGGCCGGGGTGACGGCCGTGAGCTGGAGCTGGACCTGAAACGATTCCGGCCGGACCTGGTCGTGCTGGACGTGATGCTGCCCGGTCGGGACGGGTTCTCGCTGCTGGACGTCGTCCGCCGTTCCACCACGGCGGGTGTCGTGATGCTGACCGCGCGGGACGGCGTGCCGGACCGGCTGCGTGGTCTGCAGGGCGGCGCGGACGACTACGTGCTCAAGCCGTTCGTGCTGGCCGAACTGGTGGCCAGGGTGGTCGCCGTGCTACGGCGCCTTGGCCGCACGCCGTCCACGGTGCAGGTGGGTGACCTGGTGGTGGACGCCGACTCCGGTGTCGTGCTCTACGGCGGCAAGCCGGTCGAGCTGACGGCCACCGAACTGCGGCTGCTGGAGTACCTTGCGGCGCAGCGGGGCCGGGTGGTCAGCAAGACCCAGATCCTCACCGCCGTGTGGGGCTACGAGGACTACGACCCGAACCTGGTCGAGGTGCATGTGAGCGCGTTGCGCCGGAAACTGGAGGCGCACGGGCCCCGCCTGCTGCGCACGGTGCGCGGCCTCGGTTACGTGCTGCGCACGGAGGACGCATGACGGCTGCCGGCCAAGGGCCGCTGCGCACCGGTTCGCTGCGACGCAGGGTGACCGTTCTGGTCATCGTGGTGCTGGCCCTCGTGCTGGTG
>DATBDL010000196.1:0-6794 GCA_036269975.1 Pseudonocardiaceae bacterium
GTTCACCAAGCGCTACAGCGGGAGCCGGGTCGGCGTCGGCGGCTGGGTGCTGGTCGCCTTCGTCGCCATCGGGGTCGGGCTGATGTCGATCGCGATCACCACGGGTGCGGTGGGGTCGCCGGTCGGCCGGCTGTTCGGGCGGATGCCCAGCGACATCGCGTTCGGGCCGGTGTCCACCGCGTTGATCGGCGGACTGCTGCTGATCACGGCGTTCATCGACCGCCTCTACGTGCACGCGCTGGTGCGGGACAAGTTCGGGCCGGGCTGGCACCGGCTGCCCGGCTACCCGGTGCGGTGGCCGCCGCCGAAGTCGGCCTGGTACGCGCGCCGGCTGGAGCTGATCGCCCGCGCCATGCACGCCGCGAACACGTACGTGCACGACGGGCGCCGGATGTTCGTCGGCGCCGGCAAGCTCACCCACTCGTGGACGATGGCCGTGCAGCTCAAGCCGGTCGAGAACCGCCCGTCCAACGGCACGTCGGCCGAGTCGCTCACGGCGAGCGCGATCTACCGGGCCGTCGTCAGCGAGGTGCTCTCGCTGCGCACGTCCGAAGGTCTGGTGCCTGGCCAGCGGATGGCGGGGCTCACGCACGGCGCCGTCGCGCTGACGTCGGCGGAGGCGCTGATCGCGCACGCATCGGAGTCGATCGGCGCCGCGATCCTGCCGGACAGGGCACGCCCGCCGCACAGCTACATCGACCCGGCGTTGATCACCGGGATGGTGGATCGCCCGTTGGAGTGGATTCGGCCCTACCTGTGCTTCCGCGTCAACGCGTGGCAGGACGAACTCGTGGTGTCCACGTACCTGCACGTCGGCTGTGACGCGAACACGCTCTACCTGGAGTGGAACTCCTACCAGCTCGACCCGATCCGGCCGGAGTACCGGCACGAGCTGATGCGGCTGCGACGGGGCATGCCGGTGGTGCTGGAGGCGATCTCGGCGACGGCGACCGTGCCGTTGTCGGTGATTCGCCGGCTGAAACTGCTGGTACGGGCGGTCACCGACGCGTCGGGCATCCGGTCGACCGACGACCAGCTCGACATCGGGCCCGCGTTCGGCGCCCGGCGCAGCATCCGGGAGATCGCCGCGGACACCGACGCCCGCACGTACTTCCAGGACGCGGACGGCCTGCGCTACCTGAAGCTGATCGAGCGGGCCACGCTGGCCGCCGTCGACTACGCGCTGCGGTCACACGGGCTGTCCGCGGACGAGTTCGCCCAACAGAGCATGACCGTGATCACATCGACCGTGCTCAGGCCGGCCGGGTGCGGACCTCACGCATCGGCGGTCGGTCGGCCACCAGCACATCGGTGACGTCCGGCAGCCATTCGCCGTCGACCTGCACGAACTGGGTGAACTCGACGCCGCCGGCGGCGTCGACGCCACAGCGGGCCAGCGCAGTGCCGAGGATCTGGCGGGCCATCACGCCCAGCGCGAGCAGGGATCGGTTGCGGTGCTTGCGCACGCCCAGGTTGACCTGCGCCAGCCCGGCCAGCCCGAAGCGGGTGTGCGCGTCGAGCAGCAGGCCGATCTCCACCCCGTAACCGGCGGCGAACGGAACCGACTCGGCGAATGCCCTGGTCACGGCGTATTCGCCGCCCAACGGCTGGATCACGCCGGACAACTCCGGCCGCAGCGCCGCCAGCAGCGGCCGGGCCAGCAGTTCGGTCACCCGACCGCCGCCGGTGCCGTACTCCTCGGTCTCCAGCCGCAGCGGCCTGCGGTAGAAGCCCTTCACCAGATGCACGTCCGGGACGGCCAGGATCGGACCGAGCAGCGCGGTGACGAAGCCGGGATCGGGATCGACGAGGTCGGAGTCCAGGAACACCAACACATCCCCGGTGGTCGCGGCGATCGAGCGCCACAGCACCTCACCCTTGCCGGCCACCGGTGGCAGGTCCGGTAACACGTCCCGCCGATGCACGACACGAGCACCAGCAGCGGCGGCCACTGCCGCTGTGCGGTCTGTCGATCCCGAGTCGACGACGACGCATTCGTCCACAACGGACCCGAGCAACGGCATTACGGCACGCACGACACCACCGACGGTCGGCTCCTCGTCCAGCGCGGGCAGCACGACGCTGACCGTGCGGGAACCCTTGTGTGCCAGCAGTTCTGCTGCTGTCCACACCGGATTCTGCCAGGTTCGGTCGGCCAGCCAGTTCATGCCAGTGCCCGCAGGACGGCGGCCGGCGGCCGGGTGCCCGCGATGCTGGCGACCATGTCGACCACGTGCCGGGTGCGGCGGACCTCGTGCGCCCGGAACACGCGGGCGCCCCGCCACGCGGCCATCGCGGTCGCCGCGAGCGTGCCGTCCACCCGGTCGGCCAAGCCGACGCCGAGCGTCTCGCCGACGAAGTCCTTGTTGGACAACGCCATCAGCACCGGCCAGCCGGTGTCGACCAGTTCGTCCATCCGGCGCAGGAGGGAAAGCCCGTGCCAGGTGTTCTTGCCGAAGTCGTGCGTCGGGTCGATCAGCACGCCGGCGCGCGGCACGCCGGCCGCGACGACGTGTTCGGCCGCCGCGACCAGTTCGGCGGCCACCTCGGCCACGACGTCGGTGTAGCGCACGCGGTGCGGATCGGTGCGCGGCGGCAGGTGGCCGGTGTGCGAGCAGACGATGCCGACCTGGTGTTCGGCGGCGACGCCCACCAGTTCCGGATCGGCGCCGGCCCACGTGTCGTTGATCAGGTCGGCGCCCTCGGCGCAGACCTGGCGGGCCACCTCGTGCCGCCATGTGTCCACCGAGATCACCACGTCCGGGTACCGCGCCCGCACCTCGGCCACGAACGGCACCACTCGGCGGGCCTCCTCGGCCGCGTCCACGATCTCGCCCTGCGAACCGGCCCGCACGCCGCCGATGTCGACGATGTCGGCACCCTCGGCGATCACCTGGTCCACCCGGTGCAGCGCGGCGTCGTCGGTGAACGTGGCGCCCCGGTCGTAGAACGAGTCCTTCGTCCGGTTCACGATCGCCATCACCAGCGCGCGCTCGTGCGGCATCACCCGCTTGCCGAACCGGATCTCCGTCACGATTCCCGATCGTGCCATGTCGGCGCCGGTAACCTCGAACGGACGACATGGCGAAGACACGGAGGAACGGTGCTGTACGAGGTGATCCGGCGCACGCTCGCACCCGCCGCCAAGCTGATCTACGCACCGAACGTGGAGGGCCTGGCGAACGTTCCTCGGCGTGGCGCGGTGATCCTGGCCGGCAACCACCTCTCGTTCGTCGACAGCGTCGTGATCCCGCTCGTGGCCGGGCGGCAGGTGGCGTTCCTGGCCAAGTCCGAGTACTTCAGCGGCCGTTCACCCCGACAGCGGCTGGTGGGCGGCCTGCTCGGGGCGCTGGGCCACGTGCCGGTGGAGCGGGGCAAGGGCAGGGCGTCGCTCGCGGCGCTGGACGTGGCCACCGAGGTGCTCGACCGGGGTGGCGCGTTCGGCATCTATCCGGAGGGCACGCGCTCGCTGGACGGCCGGCTGCACCGCGGCCACACCGGCGTCGCCCAACTCGCGCTGACGACCGGCGCGCCGGTCGTGCCGCTCGCGTTGATCGGGACCGACCGGATGATGCCGGTCGGGGTTCGGGTGCCACGCCGGCAGCCGATCACCATCCGGTTCGGCGCGCCGCTGGACTTCTCGCGCTACGACGGACTCGCCGACTCGCCGGCGGTCCGCCGTTCGGTGACGGACGAAATCATGTACGCGATCATGGAACTGTCCGGACAGGTGTACGTGGACGCTTACCACAACCGCCCGGACGCCGCCTGAAGCCTCCGAATAGAATCGTCAACCGTTAATCGGCGGTGGACACCCCGTATTCACATCGCATTCGTTGATACCAGCGGGGCCGACAGTTATAACCAATTCGGCCCTGTCTTCGACGGAAAGCGACGTGACTATGAAGTTAGCACGGTTATTCGTGGTGCCCGCGATCGCCGGCGTGCTGCTCGCGGGTGGCGCGATCACCGCGGCCGCCCACCCGCTGGCGACGAGCAACTACAAGCTGGTGACCGAGCCGGCGGACGACTACCAGCAGATCTACACGTTCATCAAGTCGGCGACCAAGACGCTCGACATGACCATGTACGAGCTGACCGACACAACGGCCGAGTCCGACCTCGCCGCCGACGTGACCAGGGGCGTGACGGTCCGGGTGATCCTGGACACGAACCTGGAGAAGTCACACAACACGACGGCGTTCAACTTCCTGAAGGCGCACGGCGTCTCGGTGGTCTGGGCGAACACCACATATGCCGCGACCCACCAGAAGACCATCACCGTCGACGACAACGCGTCCGCCGTGATGTCCGGCAATCTGACCAGCCAGTTCTACAGCACCAGCCGTGATTTCGCGGTCATTGACACCAATCAGATCGATGTGAACGCGATCGAGAAGGTGTTCAACGCCGACTTCGCGCATTCCGCGATCACACCGACCGACGGCGACAACCTGGTCTGGAGCCCGACCGACTCACAGACCCAGCTACTCGGCGTCATCAACGGCGCCACCAAGACGCTGCAGGTGGAGAACGAGGAGATGGGCTACGCCACCATCGTCACGGCGCTGGAGAACGCGGCCAAGCGCGGGGTGAGCGTGCACGTCATCATGACCAACACCGGCAACGAGTACGCGACCGAGTTCGACGCGCTGGTGGCCGCCGGTGTCAAGGTGTCGACCTACGCGGCAACGGCGTCGCTCTACATCCACGCCAAGGTGATCCTGGCCGACTTCGGCGTGACGGGTGCCAAGGTGTTCGTCGGTTCGGAGAACTTCTCCAGCGCTTCGCTGAACAAGAACCGCGAACTGGGCCTGATCCTGACCGACTCCGCCGTGCTCTCGTCCTTGAACACCACGCTGACCAGCGATTTCAACGGGGCAACCGTCTGGAAGTGAGCTAGCTGGCGGGAATCCGGGAAACGGACGCGCACTGGCGCTCAGTGCGCGTCCTGCCATGCCTGGTAGGCGTTCTGCACCACGCTGACCGCGTCGTCGATGTCGTCGGTCACGTGCAGCAGTTCCAGGTCCTTCTCGGAGATCTTGCCGCCGGTCACCGCCGCCGACGCCAGCCAGTCGTACAACCCGCCCCAGTAGTCCCGGCCGAACAGCACGACCGGGAACTTCGTCACCTTCTTGGTCTGGACCAGGGTGAGCGACTCGAACAGTTCGTCCAGCGTGCCGAAACCGCCGGGCAGGCAGATGAATGCCTGCGCGTACTTGATGAACATCGTCTTGCGGGCGAAGAAGTAGCGGAAGTTCACCCCGAGGTCGACCCACGGGTTCAGCCCCTGCTCGAACGGCAGCTCGATGCCGAGGCCGACGGACAGCCCACCGGCCTCCGAGCAGCCCCGGTTCACGGCCTCCATCGAGCCCGGCCCGCCACCGGTCATCACGGCGAAGCCGGCCTTCGCCAGTGCCGCGCCGACCGCCGTGCCCAACGCGTACTCGGGGTGGTCGCGCGGCGTGCGGGCCGAGCCGAAGACGGTCACGGCCTTCGGCACCTCGGCCAGCGCGCCGAAGCCCTCCACGAACTCGGCCTGGATGCGCAGCACCCGCCACGGGTCGGTGTGCACCCAGTCCGACGGGCCCCGCGAGTCCAGCAGCCGCTGGTCGGTGGTGGTCTGCTCGACAAGGCGAGACCTGCGCAGGGTCACCGGACCGCGTTGCTTCTCACGGGGGCGTTCCCCGTCCTCGTCGTTCCTGGCGTGTGGTTGTGCCGTCACGTCGTGAGTCTAGTGACAGCTCAGCCGGTGATCGTGTCGGCGCCGTTTTCCACGTGACCGGCGAACCGGCGGCGGTAGCCGGCGTCGCCGTCGACCGTGGCCAGCACGTCGTACCAGCCCTGGCCGTCGGACACCACGTCGCGGTCGGTGGTCACCGTGCTGCCGGCCGGCACCCGGAACGTGCCCGGCCGGCCGGCGCCTGGCCGGGTGCCCGTGACGTGCACCGTCGCGGCCGACGTGCCGCCGTTGTGCACCGCGATCCGCAGCCTCGGCTCGTGCCGGTCGCCGACCACGGTCACCGTGACCTCGACGGCGCTGCCACCCCGGTGACCCGCGAACTCACGCAGGAAGCCGTTCGCGCCGTACACCGCGATGTCGTACGAGCCGTCCGAGGCGGCCGGCACTGTGACACTTGTCTGGCCGCCGTTGCCCGCCAGCAGGTACTGGGCGGGCGCGGCGCCGTGCGGGTAGACACCCAACTGGAGTGCTTCCGCGCCGCTGTTGGCGAGTTGCAGCGTCACGGCGCCGGTCGCCGTGTTGGCGTGCGCGTTCGCGGTCGGCTGGTAGGGAATCGGGCGGGCCGGCCGGACACCGGGTTCCTGGCGCGGCGCCACCTGGGCGCCGATCGCGGGCGGGGTCGGGGTCGGCAGCTTGGACTGGGTCTGGTCGGCGATCGCCTGGAGCTTGTTGGCATCCGGCAGGCTCGGCAGGCTCAGGTTCTGGTGGGCGAAGTCGAAACAGCTCGTCAGGTCGCCGCAGACGGCCCTGCGCCACGCCGAGATGTTCGGCTCCTCGACACCGGTCCAGCGCTCCAGGAAGCGGATCACCGACGTGTGGTCGAACACCTGCGAGTTCACCCAGCCGCCCCGGCTCCACGGCGAGATCACGGTCATCGGAACGCGTGGGCCCAGCCCGATCGGCAGGCCGTCCACGAACTCGTCGGCCGTGCCGGGCGGGGCGGTCGGCGGCACGATGTGGTCGTAGAAGCCGTCGTTCTCGTCGAAGTTGACGAACAGGACGGTGTTCTCCCACAGCTTCGGGTTGCCCCACAACGCTTTCAGCACCGTCT
>DATBDL010000197.1:0-3848 GCA_036269975.1 Pseudonocardiaceae bacterium
CCGGTGCGCTGCAACGGTTCAACGAGGCACTGATCATCCTGGGCCTGATCGTGCTCGGCGGCTTCATCCCGAGCATCGTGAAGATCGTGACGACACTGAGCTACTCGGGCAAGGCGGCGGTCGGCGGCAAGGCCGCGGCTCCCGTGACCGTGCAGAGCCAGATCGACCAGATCGCGCCGTTCCTGCTGCCGGTGCTGCTGACCGCGTTCATCTACTTCCTGCTGAAACGGTTCCGGCTCAATCCGATCTGGGCGATCGTGGTCGTGTTCGCGATCGGACTGGCGCTCGGTGGCCTCGGCTGGTTCGCCAAGGCGCTGCCGGCGACCCCGTAACCATTCGACACCGTATTCCCGAGGATGTTGCGCTCGCGGCGCCGGCATCGTTGACTCTAGGTCGACCTGGAATCAGCACCGCCGGCGCCGCCTTCGCATGCAGAGCCAGGAGGGCACGCATGAGCACGATCCCGGTGATCTTCGTCGGGCACGGGGGCTACCCGGACGGTGTCCGCGACGCCGCCGAGATGATCCTCGGCGAGCAGCCGGGCGTGGCCTCGGTGTCGTTGCCGCCCAACGGGAGCACCGAGCAACTCGGCGACGATGTGCGCGCGGCCGTCGATCGGCTCGCGGATGGCGGTAACGGTGCGCTGGTGCTGGCCGATCTGATGGGCGGCAGCCCGGCCAACGCGGTCGGCCTGCTGGCGCTGCGTGATCCCGAGCTACACGTGGTGTCCGGGCTGAACCTGCCGATGGTGCTCGAAGTCCTCACCAGCACCGCGGCCACGGCGGCCGAACTGGCCGGCGTGGCGGAACGCGCTGGGCGCGACGGCGTGATCGACGTGGCGGCCCGGTTGCGAGCGGCGGCCGGCGGGAAATCAGGTATGTGACGGATGCGATGACACGAGAGCTGCGGTACGCGGCGACCACGGTGGACGTGACGCCGCCGACGAACGTGCCACTGGCCGGTTACACGGCCCGTGACGCGGTGCCGGCCACCGGCACGCACGACCGGCTCACCGCGAGCCTGCTGTGGCTGTCCGGTGCGAACGACGATTCGTCGGTGTGCTGGGTCGCCGTGGACGCGCTCGGCCTGGACGTGTCGGCGGCGAGCCGTATCCGGACCGCGGTCGCCGCTCGGATCGGGACCGACGTCGATGCCGTGCTCGTCTGCTCGTCACACACGCATTCCGGTCCGGTGACGTGGTCGGACGCCTCGTCGGGTGCGGCGATCGACCGGCTGGTCAAGGACATCAGCCGTGGCGCCGCCCGGCTGCCGGCGATCCGGACCTCGGTCACCGCGGCGTGGTGCACCGTGCCCGACGTCGGTGTCGGCGCCAACCGCTACGACCCGGCCGGCCCGCACGACGCCAGCACCGGCGTGCTCGTGTTGCGGGACGCGGAACAGGCCGTGGTGACCGTGCTGTTCGACTACGCCTGCCACCCGACCGTGCTCGGCCACACGAATCTCGAGTACTCGGCGGACTATCCGGCCGCCACCCGCCGCGTCGTGCGGGCAGCGCTACAGGAGACGGACGGCGTGGAAACCCCGCCGGTGGTGGTGTTCCTGCAGGGCGCGGCCGGCGATGCCAGCACCAGGTTCACCCGCCGCGCGGCCACGTTCGCCGAAGCCGACCGGCAGGGCGCCATCCTGGCCGGTTCCCTGCTGCGTGGCGTGCTGGCGGCCGAGCCGTTGGCCGGGCGAGAAGTGGTCGTGCTGCGCGGCACGTGCACGGTGCCGACAAGATCTTTGCCGACGGCCGCCGTCATCCGGAAGACGCTGGCGGCGGCCGAGCAGGCATGGGCAAAGCTGGATCCCGGCGACGGCCCGGAAACGCCGGAAATCCGGATCGCGAGGACGAGGCGTGAAGGCGCGCTGACACTGGCCGCGATGCGGGAGGCCAAGCTGCCGGCGTCGTACGACCTGCCGATCAGCGTGGTGGCAATCGGCGACGTGGCGTGGGCACACCTGCCGGTAGAGCCGATCACGTGCTTCGGCGAGCAGATCAGGGCGGCCAGCCCGTTCGGCCAGACGAGGACGATCGGCTACACGGACGGTTATTTCGGTTACCTGGCTGACGAACAGGCGCACCGGGCGGGCCAGTACGAGGCACTGTCCAGTGTGTTCGGTCCGGCGGCCGGGGAGGTGGTGGTCCGGGAAGCCGTGGCCCTGCTGCACAAGGCGCACGCGGCGGTCGGTGGCAAAGTGGTGGGGTGACCACTACCGCGCTGCCCACCGAAGCCGATGTCGTAGCCGCCGCCAGGCGGATCAAGCCGTACGTGCGGCGAACCCCCGTCATGGACGTCGTGATCGACGGGCAGCCGGTGGTGTTCAAACTGGAACACCTCCAGTTGACGGGCTCGTTCAAGCTGCGAGGTGCCCTGAACGCCCTGCTGTCCGACCAGCGCCCCGACCTGGTGATCACGGCATCCGGCGGCAACCACGGCCTGGCCGTGGCGACGGCGGCCGCGCTGCTGGACCTGCCGGCGGTGGTGTACGTACCGGAGACGGTGCCGGACGCGAAGGCCCGGCGGATCGAGGCCACCGGCGCCCACCTGATCCGCTTCGGTAGCCGGTACGCGGATGCGGCGACGGCAGCCCAAGCGGCGGCGACCAGCCCAGGTTCGAGATACCTACCGGCCTACGACGATGCCGGGGTGATCGCGGGCCAGGCCACGGTAGCGGCCGAGGTCGTCGCGGACCGCCCCGACGTAGACGCCCTGGTCATCGCGGTCGGCGGCGGAGGACTGGCGGCCGGCGCCACCATCGGCGGCGGAGGCCGGCCGGTACTGGCGGTAGAGCCGGACGGCTGCTGCTGCCTGCACGACGCCCTGGCGGCAGGCGAGCCGGTGGACACGGTGGTGTCGTCGGTGGCCGCGTCGGCGCTGGGCGCGACGCGAGTGGGCACACTGCCCTTCGAGTTGCTGCGAGGTGCGCGATCCAGCCTGGTCAGCGACGAGGAGTTGTTGGCGGCACGGGACCGGCTGTGGGAGGAGTTCCGGCTGGCGGTCGAACCGGCGGCGGCGGTTCCGTTCGCGGCCCTGCTGTCCGGCCAGGTAGCGGGCGCACTCCCGTGCCTGGTCCTGTGCGGCGCGAACACCGACTGGCGTCCGTCGGACTGATCCGCACGCGCTCGCGGCCACCTGCCCTAACGGGTGGCCGAAATAGTTGTGCTGGCCAGGACGAGGTCACCGGCGACCGGGTCCGACCGGTACAGCACAGCAGCCTGACCCGGCGCCACACCCGACAACGGCTCGGTCAGTCGGATCACCAGTTCGTCGCCCGCCAATGAGGCCGTCGCCGATGCCAGGCCGCCGTGGGCGCGGACCTGGACCGTGCACGTCATGTCGTCCGTCAGCGGCGTTCCGCCTGGCCATACCGGCCGGATGCCGGTGATCTCGGTGACCGCCAGCCGTTCCGCCGCGCCCACTCGCACGTTTCCGCTCACGGGCTCCAGGGCCAGCACATAACGCGGCCGGCCGGTGGCGGCCGGGGCCTCGATGCCGAGACCTTTCCGTTGGCCCACCGTGAATCCGTGCACGCCGTCGTGTTCGCCCAGTACGGCTCCGGTCTCGTCGTCGATCAGGGCTCCGGTTCTGGTGCCCAGGCGCTTGTTGAGGAACGAGCGCGTGTCGCCGTCCGGAATGAAGCAGATGTCGTGACTGTCCGGTTTCTCGGCGACTACCGTGAGGCCACGGGCGGCGGCCTCCGCGCGCACAACGGGCTTGGTCGAGTCGCCAAGTGGGAACATCGCGTGCCGCAGTTGGTCCGCGCGTAGCGACGCCAGCACGTACGACTGGTCCTTTGCCGCATCCGCACTGCGCCGCAACGACGGCGCACCGTCCACAACGGAC
>DATBDL010000198.1:0-8455 GCA_036269975.1 Pseudonocardiaceae bacterium
GAAGTCGACATAACGGCCTCCCCCAACGTCCGAAGGTCAACTCGGAGTGTGCCCCACCTGGGATGCTATCAGGGAACACTAGCTGCCCACTAACTTCAGCCAACGAGGAATTCGCCAACTCCCACCTCCGCGGGCCATCCCAGTTGCAGCGCACTGTCCAACAACTCGTCCGGATCGACGGCCGGCGCGCAGGCGGCAAGGCCCATCGCGTTCGCCACCAGGCACAGCGTTTGTTGCAACGCGCCCACGTGGGCAAGGGTCAACGAGTAGCCGATACCGCCGTACATCCAGGAAAACCGGGCGACCCGCGCGGTCATCGTGACGAGGACCGACGGTGCCGCCGCCGATCCGGCCGCGACCCGCGCGTTGTCCAGCAACTCGTCGAGGTCGAGCGCGGAGTCGTTGACGAGTGTGAGCGTGTGGTATTCCGGGTCGTAGTGATATGTCCCGCGCGGCAGGCCCACGCAGTTGTGCGCGCTCACATAGAGTTCGAGCTCGTAGAGTCCGTGGACACTCAGGTACGGTCGGTCCGAAATGTCATAACGTACTTCCGAGCCGGTCGAGCCGGATGACACCGATCTGATCCGCGCCGTGCGGAACAGGAGCTCTCCCACCTCGTCGGCGGTGAGGCGCCGGCCGGTCAGTTCCGTGGAGTGCCGCGTGTTCTCCAGTACTTCGGTCAACGGCGGATCGGCGGCGATCAGGTCGGCGATCCTGGGCCGGTACAACTGAAAACGCCGGCCGGAGCGAACGGGTTTGACCAGGTCCGGTGACGGATGCGTGTCGGCGTGCGGGAACACGACGCCGGACTGGCCGCCGTAACGGCCCATCCGGCTGCGCGAGTGGAACAACAGGTCGTGGTAGGACCAACTGGTGAGCGTCGGGTCCTCGTCCTCGGCGAACCTGGCCTGGCCACGCTGGTCGGGCCGCGGCGGCTCGATCCACTCGCCGACCAGCACGATTCCGGTCGCCACCAGGTAACCCAGCACGTCCGCCACCAGATCCGGTGCCGTGCCGACCACATCGGCGATCTCGCCGACCGTCGTCGGGCCGGACAGTGCCATGACGACGGTGGCCGCCAGGTGCCGGTGCAGTACGACGTGATAAGCCGCCAGCGGCGACTCCAGCAGCACCTCGCCGTCCATGGCGCGGATCGCGGCGAAGCGCGACAGCCGGACCGGCTGGTCGTCGTCGACCCGTGCCGGCCGGAACGACGCGTGCGGCGCGATCGGCACCGCGGACAGCAGGGGACTGTCCCCATCGGACAGACCGAGCGAGCGCACCACCGAGCCGCTCAGCAGATCCAGCACGCGCAGCAGATTAGCCCAAGCCGACCGGTCGCCCATCCTGTCCAGACCATTAAAACTGTCCGACAGGACCCCGTCCCGAGGCCCGTTCGTCACGACGTTCGCGAGCGACACCGGGCCCAGGCTCATACGCCGCAACGACTCCCGGACGGTCTCGTCGGCGCCGTCGAGCCTGATCTCGGCCCACTTGGTGACGGCGACGAGTTCGTCGTGGCCAGAACTGTCCTCTACGAGCACGTCCTCACGCAGGGACCACAGCTCGATCCGTGCTGTGGTCCCGTCCGCCGGCTCGTGAGGCAATGCCTACTCCTTATGGCGGGCCCCTTGTGGCGTCGGGCCTTCACAGGAACATGGGGAACGGATTCAGGTCGTCATAGTCCGTGGGGGCCGCGAGCCGGCCCAGCGCGACCGGCACATCATAGAGCCGGCCGAGCCCGAATCTAGCCCAGAAGTGGCGCATTCCCGGCACGATGACCTTCACGACCGGCAGGCCGATGTCCGGTCGCGTCTGGTCCACCACCAGCAACCCCATGCCCTGCGCCTCGACCCGCCGCTTGATCAGCGTGATCCCGTCGGTGATGTCCGTCGACGGCGTGAACGCGTAGTCGTCCGGCGTGCGGTACGGGAGCGCGGGATCGGGCCGGACATAGGGGTGGTCGGCCACCGTCGCCTCCGGTACCCATCGGGCGGTGTCCGGATCGTCGGCGGCGTATCGGCTGAAGTCGACCGGGTCGGTCAGCGCCGGCATCATCTGGTTCAACTCGGTCAGGGCGCGGCGTACCGCGATCCGTGGATCGAGATGCGCGCCGAACCCGAACATGATCTCCTCGGACGGCTGGTCGATCCGGCGGGTCACCGCGACCATCGTCGGCACCAGCAGGTCCGCCGTCAGGTCCAGCACCCAGATCTCGCGGCCCAGCCCGGCGTACACGTTCTCGAGGTCGCCGATCCACGGGTCGTTGAAGGAGTCCAGGTCGACGCCGGGCATGCGGGTGCGGTTGTACCACCAGATCGCGACGGCGTCCCGCTCGACGACCTCGAGCAGCCCCTGCAGCACCGCGTCCTCGATGCTGCTGCCGGCGGCGTTCCCGTTGGAGTCGGCCAACAGCAGGTGACCCCCTCGGTCGGCGGGCGTGCTGTAGTACAGCATCGACGTCGGCAGCAGCCGGTGCCGCCGCTCGGTCACCGACCACACCGGCGACCAGTTGGTCAGCGCGTCCGGATCGAACTCGCGGCTCACGTACTGGAACATGCCGTGCGCCGCGTTCCAGTCGGCCCGTGTCGCGTACTGGCGCTCGTGGTAGAGCTGGCAGTCGTTCGGATGGATCGCGCGCTCGCCCAGCGACCGCAGGCTGCCCCGCACGGTGGCCTCGTCGCCGTGGAAATGACCTGAGTACCGTTCGATGGCCTCGCACATCGCGCCGACCTCGGCCTGTTCCGCCGTCACGCCCTTGCCGCCGTTCTCGCGGCGCAGCACGGCGGCGAAGGTCTGCAGATCGTCGGCCCGCGCCGCGATGTTCGCCCCCGAACGAAACGCGTTGAACAGCGCGGGGCCGCGGTCGTCGCGCCGGATCTCCTTGATGATGCCGGTGACCGGCGAGACGAGGTGCTGATAGCGCTCGCGTACCTGGGCCAGCGAGAGCGCCCGATAGCCGGACTCGGTGTCCTGGTCACGGATCCGGCTGGTCAACGTGACCGGCCGCCATGCCTGCCGCCGCGTCAGCGTCGGGTCGCCGCACGTGGGGCACTGCGGGGCGGCGCGGAAGTCGTGGTGCTTGCCGGTGAGGTCGACGCTGCCGAACGTCCAGACGTTGCCCTGGTGCGGATGGCGGTGGCCGGCCAGCCACTTCGTCGCCTCCAGCGCGACCAGGTGCAGCGCGGTGGCATGCAGGGCGGGCACGGTCACGGTCGGGTAGCGGGCCGGGCCTAATCGGCCCAGTTCGGTCTGCGCGTGCGACTCGGCGGTCCGGTGGTTCCACAGCCGCCGTTGCAGGCAGTGCCAGCAGCCGGGGTTCGGGGGCTGGAACACGGGGCCGACCCACACCGTGGCACCGGTCGGCTTGGCCAACAGCCACGGGCGGCCGGCCTGCCGATGCACCTCGTCCACGGCGGCCAGGTCCGGATGCAGGTAGTCGTCGCACAGCACGACGGACAGGTCGCACGTCGGCGGCACGTCCACCGGCTCCGGAATGGCGCCGAGGCCGGCCCCGCGCAGCACGTTCGTCGCCGCGTCGCCGTCGACGTCGCCGACCGCGCGCACACCGAGAATCCCGCCCGCGGTCCGGATCACGGCCTCGCTGGCGTCGACACCCGCGTTGTCCCAGTAGCCCAGCGCCGCCTCGTCGTGCTCCGACCCGGCCGCCGGCGACCGCATGGCCACCACGCCGGCCTCCATCAGCCGGGCCACCACCACGGCGACCTGGTCCGCCGACAGCCCCGCCGGCATGTCCCGCAGCAGTCCCGGCACGTCCCGCGAGCCGTCCAACAGCGGCGCCAGCGCGGCAACGACCCCGCCGCGCAACACCCGCAGGCCGTGCTCGGAGAACAGGTAGACGCGCTCACCGTCGGACACCTCGACACGGAGGTGCCGCTTGAACCCCATCCGCGGCGCCGGCGTGTCGGCCCGGTCATGAGCCTGATCGTGGGATTGCCCAGAGACAGCCGGCTGCATCGCACCCTCCCCAAGGTTGGCGTGAGCCCTGCGGTTTCGCGCCCGATCATCGACCAGCGCACACCGACATGACCAGTGCCTTCGTCACGCTCCGGCACTGTATTTTTCATAGTCGGCGCCGACTAATCGGGTAATTGGTCCGATCAGGTGAACGGACGGCGAAGACCGAGTTGTCCCGTTCGATGCTCCGTGTGTTGTCGCGGTGTGTTGTCGCGGTCCTCCCGTCAGCCGTCGATCAGGTCGTTCAGGCCGGCATAGCCGACGTCGTGCAGCCGAGTGCCGGAGAGTGCGTAGTAGGTGTCGTCCGCTGTGATGCCCAGGCCGTTGACCATTCGGTTCATGAAGTTGAACAGAGCGCACACGAGCACGGCGTCGTGCAGCGCGTGCTCGTCCCAGCCCGCCGCGAACACCGCGTCGGCGTCCGCGGCGGTGATCCGCGCGGGATCGGTCGTGAGCTTGCCGACGTACGCCAGCAGCACCCGCATGCCGTCGTCCACCGGCGCGCTGTCCAGGTCGGCCAGCAGCGCCGCGAGCAGGCCCGGCGGCACGCCGAACGCCTCGGCCGTCGCGGTGTGCACGCCGTGGCAGTAACCGCAGCCGTTGCGGCCGGAGACATAGGCCGCGATGAGCTCGCGTTCGGCCACGGTCAGCGGCGACTCACCGCGCATCAGCAGCTCGTGGAAGTCGATCAGCGGCCGGGCCGTCTCCGGAAACGCCTGGAAGACCTGCAGCAGCCGCGCGTCAGCGGGTAGCGACTTCAGATACGGCATTGCCGGCCTCCTGGTCGGTGGCGACAGCGGTGGTGGGGCCGCCGCCGGTGATCTGGGAAACGAGCTCGTCGATGGCCGTGCGGCGCAGCAGGCACGCCGCGAGATACGCCTGGCTGCCCGGACCGACAACGCCGACCGGGCCGCTGGCCGCACCGATGACGACCCGCACCGCCCGCTCCCACGACTGCCGGACCGAGCCGGACAGCGGGGCGCTCGCGCCGGCGGCGCTCAACGCCGCCCGTACCTCGCACCACCGGCGCGCGCCGAGCTCGTGCAGCTCCCGCATGGTCAGCTCGCCGCCGCCGCTGTGCCGGACCTGGTCCACCAGCAGTGTCACCAGCGTGGCGTCGTCGGCGAGGCTGGCCATGCCGAGACCGGCCAGCAGCCGGGGCGCGTCCAGCCCGGCCAGGATCACGCCGATCTCGGTCTGCGCCGCCTCGTCCACCGCCGGCATGGCGAACGCGCCGTCCTGGGCTCGGGGTTCGTCAGGCATAGCCACTCTCCTCACCGAATACGCGGTCGTCGGTCAGGCGTGCCGCGATGGTGGCGGCCACCCGCGCCGTGGCCACCCGATGCCCGTCGATGTTGCGGGCGGCAGGTCCCAACACCATGCCGGCCGCGGCACCGACCGCGAACACCCTGGGCGCCCGCCGGTAGGCCAGCGTGCGCTCGTCCAGGTCCGGCCAGCCGTCGCCGCCACCCACCAGGCCGGCGGGCAGCAGGCCGGTGCCGGTCGACGGAGTCGTGCCCAGCGCCAGCACCACATGGTCGCCGCGCACCCGAGTGCCGTCGGCCAGCAGCACGGCGACCGGAACGTGGCCGTCGCCCTGCGCTATCCCGGTCACCTCCCGGCCGCGGTGCACGGTCAGCCGCCCGTTCTCCTCCGCCGCCCGTAACAGCGGCCGGAACTCGAACATCACCGATGCCCTGCGCTCGCGGTGCATCAGGCCAAGCCGGTCGTCCCACGACACGCCCCCGTCGAACCGGGCGCGGCCCTCGGCGCGGAAGAACGACGCGTTCACGTCGGAACACTGGTAGCGCTCCTGCTCGGCCCGCAGCACCCAGTGCACGTGCCGGCCGTCGTCGATCGCCTTCGTCACCAGGTGCGCCGCGGTCAGGCCGGCGCCGATCACGGTCACGCTGGCGGCGTCGGCCGGGACCGGCTGGTCCCAGTAGCCGACATGGTCGACCGGCGTGCCGTGCCACCAGTCGGCCGGCACCGGCCGGCGCTCCTCGCCGAGGCACAGCGCGGCGAACCGCGCGGTGATCGAGGTGCCGTCGGTGGTCCGCACGACCACCCCGGCCGGGTCGGGGCACACCTCGTCGACCGTCGCCGGCCAGGTGCGCCGGTGGACCTGGTGCACGGTGGCCACGTGATCGCAGAACGCCTCGAACACGTCGACCGGCACGACCGAGCGGTGGCCGGCCTGGGACATCCGGATCTCGCGGCGCTCCACCTCGCTCAGCAGCGCCCAGTGCAGGCGGGCGAAGTCGAGCAGTTCGCAGTCCCGGTAGCCCTCGACGCCGGGATGGTGGTCGTACGGGGAGCGCAGCACGCGCTGGCTCAGGCCGTCGACACGGGCGAAGAACCGCCGCATCGGCACGCCCTGCGCGTCCAGCAGCACGACGTCCGGCACGTCCAGGTGCCACAACGCCGACGCGAGCGCGAGTCCGGCCGGGCCGGCGCCGACGATCACGACGTCGGCATGGGTCGGCGGCCGCCCGGCGGGGGCGTGGCGCAGGCGCGGGTAGTGCGGCCAGTCGCGGCCACGCACCGAGTCGAGCAGGTGCGGCTCCGGCAGGAATGTGGTGATCACGGGATCAGCCCCTGTGGCATCGGCTCGCTCCGCTCGCGGTCAAGCCCGCGACGGCGACCGGCCCGACGGAGGCCGGCCGCTGTCGACGATCGGTGAAGTGCCCTGGCCATCAGCCGATCACGGTGACCGGCACGATCAGTTCCAGCACCGGCTTCTGCGGCATCCCGTCGGTGATCAACTGTTGGAGCACTTCCTCGGAACGCTCGACGGTGTCCGTCGCCACCCGGCTGTAGCGCGCGTGCGCGTAGGTCGGCCGGCCGCCGGTGCACTCGAGATCGAACATCTTGACGGCGGCTTCGCCCGGCCGTACCTCACCCTGGTAGAAGGTCAGGCGGCGGGCGTCCGGCGTCATGAACGTCTTGCCGAACTGACAGGACGAGATCATGGTGTCGCTGTCGTTCGCGAACGTGGTGTCCTCGTCGGTGGTGATCTGCATCGCCACCCATGTCTGGTCGGTCAGGTTGGTCTCCGCCTTGACCACCGTCCACCGGCCGGGGGTCGGCAGTGGGATGGACATCGAGACGTCGTGGTCGGTGGCGTCCACGGCGCCGGAGATCAGCAACAGCTTTCGTCGCACGTTCGCTATCGCGCTCATCGGAATGTCCCTGGCCCGCACCCTGGTCGACACATCAAGACCTGGAATGTCCATTCCTGCCATGGGTGGCCCTCTCGAACTCGGTTGGAGACTTCGACAACATCGGACGTCGCAGACTGGCATACCCCGAGCCGGGCCTGCAACGACCGGGCACGGATGCCGCCCGTCGGCGGCGGGTCGGTCGCCGGGCCGCTCAGGCGGCGTCCCGGTTCAGGTCCGGCGCGTCGTCCAGCGAGCCGATGTACATGATGCCGAAGTTGTTGAACGGGTACATCCCGATCTTGATCACCAGATTGTCCCGGACCACCACGAAGAACTCACCCGGCCGCTGGACGTCGTCCAGCACCTTGTGCGTCCGGAACACCGATCCGTCGGAGACGGCGAACAACACTTCGTAGATCGCGTTCTTCTCGGCCTGGCTGGCGGTGTCGGTCCATTTCTCCAGACACGCCACGCCCATGTTCAGCCGCCGTCGCCTACGTCCCGTCGCCACGACGACGCGCCTCGATCGCAGCGATCACGTCCTGGACGTCACGGGGTTCGCCAGGCGCTTCGGCTGCCGCTGTCGCCATGACGTATGCCGGATCGCGTTCCATCCGGGCCGTCATCGCCAGGCTTGCCACGAAGTGGTCGACAACAGAGGAGTCGCCGGTGCGCTCGTAGCGCGCGACGACCTGGATGAGTCGCCGTAACACCTCCTGGTGCCCGCAACTCGGCAGACTGTTCAGCGCGACGACGATCTGGTCCAGTCGCACGCTGTCCGCCTCGAAGAGGCGCTCCTTCACCGCACGCGTTGTGGCTGGCACATTCCGCTCCTTCCGCGGATGGGCGAACTGCTCGCAGCTCATTGTCCGTCGGAACACGCCGCCCCCGACAGTGTCACCGTCACGCCGCGTCATATGGATTCTTCACGGATCGGGGAGCAATATCGAAGAAATGGCCATCCACAGTGTACTCACCGTGGCATGTCCGGCCTCGAAACCTGAGCACCGTCGGAGACGACACCGGAACTGCTCAGGGTGCACGCTATGAACAGTTCATATGTCCGACGTGATCCGATCCGTATTGACACCGTTATTTGTACCGTGACCTGAGGGCGGGTGACAGCCATGCGCGACGAGCAGCGGGTCGCGGTCAGCCGCGTCGGCCCTCACCCCATCGACGCCGTCTCCTACTTCACCTGGGTGACGAACATCAACGACCGGCCAGACCCCGTCGTCTTCGCTGTTTCGTCCGGGGCCGTCCCGTCTGGAGAGGAGCGCTGCCATGGCTGACTACTACGAGATCCGCCACAC
>DATBDL010000199.1:0-7716 GCA_036269975.1 Pseudonocardiaceae bacterium
CGTCGTACACGGTCACGATGGCGGGATCGTTGAGCCGGCCCGCCGTTCTCGCCTCGCGTAGTACCCGCTCGGTGAACGCGGTGCGCTCCCGCTCGGGCAGTCCCGGCGGCACGCCCAGTTCCTTGAGCGCGACCTGCCGCCCGATCACCCGGTCCTCGGCCCGCCACACCACGCCGATACCGCCGCGTCCCAGCTCACCGAGCACGGCGTAGCGACCGGCCACCAGCCGTTGCCCGCCAAGATCCCCCGCCGTCACGGGCGCATCGTAGCGAAGCGGTCATACCAGCCTTCGCGCCACGGCGACCGGCCGGGACGACTGATCAACTCGCCGGGGTCGGTTGCGGTCGTTCCCGGCGGCAGTAAAGGATAATGGCCGCGCGATGCACAGAGGAGCACGGCGCAGAGGAGGACCAGGTGCCGGATTCTGACCTGTTGGCCGCGAAGATCAGTCGTGGGTTCGACTATCTCGACCTGGACGGTGACGGACGGCTCACCGAGCATGATCACGTCCTGATGGGCTGGCGCGTCGCGGCGTCGCTCGGGTACGCCGAAGGGTCACCGGCCGAACAGCAGATCGTCGACGCCTACCTACGCATCTGGCGCGAACTGCACCTACCCCACATCCCCCATGGTGGCACCTCCATCTCACGCGAGCGGTTCCTGGCATCCACCCGCACCCTGGCCGACAATCCCGTAGCCGCACGAGCCACGCTCGGCGCACTCGCCGAAGCGTTTCTGGCCATCGCCGACACGGACCACGACGGGCGAATTGGACCGACGGAATTCCTCGCGTTCCAGCGCGGCCACTTTCCGGTGTTCTCACAGACCGACGCGGACGAAGCGTTCGCCCACCTGGATCGCGATGGCGACGGCTACCTCTCCGCCATCGAGTTCGTCGAACGAATCGTCGAGTTCTGGTCCAGCACCGACCCCGACTCCCCCGGCAACTGGTGGATGGGCCGTTTCGACCTGTCGGCCTGATGATCACCGGGGTGCTGCCAGAATTTGGCAGGTCAAGATGGGCTGGCCGGGACTCGCCGTGGCCGGCTTGACCGCGATCAGGCCGAACGTCGTCGACGACACCGCGTCGACGCGGGCGTTCCAGTCCGCGTTGGCCACGGTCACCGCGGGGCCGTCCTGCGTGCTCAACAAGCCGTTCCACACCTGTTGGATGTGCTGGCCGGCGGGCAGTGTCCAGCTCACCTGCCAGCCGGCGATGCCCGTCCGGCCGGTGTTCTGCACTGTCACCAGTACCTGGTAGCCGGCCGACCAGGAATCGGTCACCGCGTACCGCGCCGTGCAGTCGCCGGGCGGCGGCGCGGCGGGCGCCGACGTGGCCGAGCCACGTGGCGGCAGCAAGGCCGCCACCGGCGTGCTGCCGGGCCGGATGGCGATGCCGATCAGCACACCGAGAACCACCAGCGCGACGCCGGCCACGCCAGCGACTCCGGTCATGGCCGGTCGCCGCTTCGGCAGGCGAATCCGGATCATGCGAGTAGCCGGCCGAGGGGTGACGGCAGCCGGTTCGAGGGGCGGCAGCGCACGGTCGTCCAGTACGGCACCGAGCAGGTCCTGGACCTCGGTCATCACCGGTCGGCCCGCCGGCTCCCGGTGCAACATCCGGACGAGTACGTCCGCGAGCGGCCCGGTGTGCCGAGGCGGCACCACCTCGTCCTGGGCGGCCCGGATGAGCACGGCGATCGGGTTGTCGTCGGTGCCGAACGGCGGTGTTCCCTCCAGTGCGTGATACAGCGTCGCGCCGAGGGAGAACACGTCGGCGGGAGCGCCGGCCACTCCCCCGTTCGCGACTTCGGGAGCCAGGTAGGCGGGGGTGCCGGCGATGATCCCGCCACCGGTGATCGCGCTCTGGCCCTGCGCGCGGGCGATGCCGAAATCGGCGATCTTCACGACGCCCGTCGGCGTGACCAGGACGTTGGCCGGCGTGACGTCCCGGTGCACGATCTCGGCTTCGTGCGCCGCCGCCAACGCGGACGCGAGCTGGCTGCCGATGACGGCCACCTCGTCCGCCGGCAGCGACCCACGCTCGGCAAGGACGTCGGCGAGGCTGCGGGACGGCAGGTACTCCATGATCAGGTACAGGGTGTCGTCCTCGTCGACGACGTCGTAGACGAGGACGACGTGCGGATGCCGCAGCCGCGCGGCGAGTTGGGCCTCGCGCTCGGCACGGGTGGTCGGCGGCCCGTCCGCGGCGGCCGCCATCGCCGTGTCGCGGCTGAGCTGCTTGACGGCGACGACACGGTCGAGCCGTTCGTCGCGCGCCTGCCAGACCACGCCCATCGCACCGCGACCGACCTCGCCCTGTAGCCGGTAGCGGCCGCCAATCAACGCCTGTTCGCCGGTCACGACGACCTCCGCACATGACAGCGCTACCAGGGTCCAATGTAGCGCGTGGCCCATCTGGCGGAACGGGATTTGCCGACGGCGTAATACTTGTCGTCTACTTGTGCTGGTATGTCCGTATCGCGCAGGAGGTAACGATGACGAGGACCGTCACGCGGTGTGCACTGGTCGCCGCCGGCCTGGTGGCACTGGCCACCGCCGTGCCGTCGACGGCGGCCGCGACGCCGAGTTCCGGAGTGACGGGCACGATCCTCAGCCAGATCACGCTGGACGGCAAGGACTACATCCTGCGGGAGATCACCATCGCCCCCGGCGGTTCCACCGGCTGGCACTTCCACGACGGCACGCTCTACGGCGTCGTGGAACGCGGAACGCTCACCCACAACGAGTCGAACTGCGCGGTGGACGGCGTGTACCACGCCGGGAACACGATCGTCGAGCCGAGCGGCGCCAACCATGTCCACATCGGACGCAATCTCGGCACGACACCTGTGGTGCTGGAGATACTGTACGTGGATCCGGCGGGCAGTCCACTGTCCGAGGACGCACCCAATCCGGGCTGCGGCTTCCAGTAAGCATCACGGGTCGCTCGATCAAGCGTCACGGCTGGTCGATCAAGCGTCGAGGCTGGTCGATCAAGCGTCACGGTCGGTCGATGGTGTCGGCGAACGCGTGGATCAGCCGGTCGAACCGGTGCACGGCCACGGGGTCGCCAACAATGTCGATCGTCGGCTGGTGCGATTCCGACCGGTCGAAGAGGAACTGGCGAAATGCTTCGACCGTGGCCGTGACCGTGATGTCCCAGCCCGGCTGTGTCGCGTGTGTCATTTGTGGTGCCTGTGTTGCTTTTGGCGCTGCCGTCCTCAGGGACCAGCGCTCGCCGTCGCATTCCATCAGGTAGTCGCCGTCGGGAAACCGGAACCGCCATCGAGCTGGTTCGTGGTCGTCGGTCGCGTTCTCCATGGCTTGGGTGATGGCGCCCAGCAGGTGCTCGACGTGCAACGGCTCGCCGGGAAGCGGCCACCGCCACGCGTGCCGCAATCCCCACCAGGCCAACGCATCCACCACCGGGCCGAGTTCGCCGCCGGCGGGCGTGAGCCGGTACCAGACCTCGCGCCGGCCGGGCTGGCGATCGACGTCGACGATGCCGACGTCGGTGAGCTCGCGCAGCCGTTGGCTGAGGGTCTTGGGCGTGATCCCGCCGAGCCGTGCGGTCAGGTCGGTGAACCGCTTGGGGCCGGTGAGCAGATCACGCACCACCAGCAGGCTCCACCGGTCGCCGACCCGCTCCAGGGCGCGGGCAACGAGGCAGAAGTGGTCGTAGGTGCGGACGTCACGGGTCACGCTGGACATCATACTATCCACTAGATACTCTCTCCAAGTTACTATCTTGTAGATATGAATATGGGGAGTGATCGCCATGTACAACCTGCCCGTCTACCTCTGGGTCGTGATCCTCGTGGGAACGATCGGAGTGCCGGCGCTGACCACAGTCGCGTTGTATCGCGGCGCGGCGCAGACCGGCCGCTCGTCGAGCCGCGGCACTGCACAGACCAACCTCCCAGCGAGCCGCGACGCGACACAGGCCAACCTCCCAGCGAGCCGCGGCACTGCACAGACCGATCTCCTGTCGAGCCGCAACTCGGCGCAGACCGGCATCGATCGCGAACCCGCGCGACTGCTTGCCACGGTCGCGGCGGTGCTGCTCGGTGGCTGGTTGCTGCTCAGCGGCGTGATCGCCGGCCGTGGCTGGTACGACGCCCCTCTCGGACAACAGCCGCCCTGGTTGCTGGTCGTGGTTGTCGGCGTCGCGGTCGCGTTGTTGGCGGCTACTCGGATTCCGTTGGTGGCCAATGCCATCGCCGCGCCGGGGACGCTCGGCCGACTCCACCTGCCGCACACGATGCGGGTGGCCGGGGTCGTATTCGTGCTGATGATGGCCCTTGGCCACCTGCCGGCGCTGTTCGCGCTGCCGGCCGGCCTCGGCGACATGGCGACCGGCATCGCGGCGCCCTTCGTCGTGCGCCGCCTCGCGCGGGGCACCGGTCACCGGGCCGCTGTGTGGTTCAACGCGCTGGGCATCGCCGATCTCGTCGTGGCACTGACGCTGGGCGGCCTGACGAGTTTTCAACTCATCGCCGTGACACCCTCGGCGCAGGCGATCGCCGAACTGCCGCTCGCGCTGATCCCCACCACGACCGTCCCGCTGCTGCTCGCGCTGCACATCACGTCACTGCGCCGACTGGCCGCCGTGGCGAAGACACACCCGACCGGAACGTGGCAGCTCTCGATGGAGGGGTGAATTCCTTCGGCTGTCCGGGCTAGTGAGTGTCGAAGCGCTTGCCCGTACGGTGGGAACCGGGTCGGCCACCGCTCGCGGGGAGAGGTCCCATGACGGCAGACGCGGACTGGCAACGGCAACTCGCCGAGAATGCCCTCCGCACGCAGAACCTGCGCGACCGAGTCGCCGGCATCCGGGTCACCGAGACGTCACCGCACGGCGTGGTCCGGGTGACGGTGTCCGCGACTGGCGTGGTGACCGATCTCGTGCTGACCGACCGTCGACACATGCCGCTGGCTTACGTCGGGACGCAGATCATGGAGTGCATCCGCCGAGCACAGGCCAGGCTTCCCGATCTGGTGCGACAGGCGATGCTGGAGACCGTCGGCGTACGGGACGCGGGTGCGCGGTTGATCCTGGACGGCGTGCGGCAGCGCGGCGCAGCGGGACAGGGCGCGCTTCAGGACGGCGTTGCCGCGCTGGACTGGGCGTGCGACACGATGAACCAGACGGCCGGCACCTACGAACAGCAGGAGAACCAGCAGGCGGCCGTGTTCACCAGCACCGACCAGGTGCTGGCATGACCTCGCCGACGACGGTCACCACCGACGGCCAGCAGGCCGTCGACGACGCCATCACCCTGCTCGACTCCATCAAGACCGGCGACTGGATTCCGCGGGGACTGAAGGGCAACGGCAGCCTCACCGCGCTGAGCAGCCAGATGCGGCCGATCGACCGGCTGTCCTCGGCCGGGCTGGGCTGGCTCGTGCCCTACGTGCAACCGCTACAGACGGTGCTGGACCAGCTCGCCGGACAGGCCGGTGTGATCCAGTCGTATTCCGACGCCTGGCAACAGGCTTCCACGAAGATCGACGACGTGCGGTCGCGCCTGACGGCCCTCGCGGCCGGTGACACGTCCGGCTGGGGTGGCGGCGCTGCCGACGAGTACCGCAAGCGGACGCGGGAGATCACGTTCGCGTTGGACGCCGCGACCCGCGTGAGCGAGGCGACCAGCCTGATCACCCGCCAGATGGGCGCACTGATCGCGGACGCCCGCCAACAGATCTACGACCTGGTCACCCAACTGGTCGACCAGTTGATCTCGTATGTCCAACAGGCCACCGCGGCGCACGGCGGCCAGGTGACCCCGGACGTGCTGTCCAACGCGACGCGACTGATCGACTCCTACCGGCCGAAGATCGACGCGATCGTGCAACGGCTCCAGCAGGTGATGGACGACATCCAGCCGCCGACAACGCCGGCCCCGCCCGGACCGTCGACCGGGGAGAAGATCGGCGACGCTGTGGTGACCGTCATCGGGTCGCTGCCGTGGGGCAGGTTCGGCAAGGCGTGGAGCGCCATCCGCGCGATCCTGCGCCGACGCGGCGGCAGTCCGCCGCCGCCCAGCCCGCAGCAGCCTCGGCCGTCGCAGGAGGTCACCGAGTCCCAGATGGTCAACGCCATCCGTAACTCGCCCACCACGCAGATCGGCAGGGTGAACCCGCCGGCACACTGGCCGCCCACCACCACCGCTGGCTACGACATGCAGTCGCAGATCGACCAGATGGTCCGCCAACGCTGGCCGGGCGTGCAGTTCGCCAACACGCGGCGCGGTGCCGGCGGCCCGGACATGCCGGTCACCAGCCGCGACCCCGGCGCACCCGACCCCGGCTTCGACTGGGTCGAGATCAAGCCGAACACCGACAGCGGCATCAACGCGTTCGTACGCAACGAATGGGGCACCACACCGGCATGGTCGGGCCGCGGCCGGCTGGTGACGTACGACCAGCGGGGCAACGTGTTCGAGATCGACTTTCCAGCGCACTGAGGAAAGGGGCCATGATGGCCGCCGAGAGATCCGCCCGTGCACGTCGTAGCACGGCCGCAGCCGCCTTGTCGGTCGGCCTGCTGGTCGGTGCGGTTGTCGCGCCTGCCGCGCACGCTTCGTCGCTGTTGCTCTGCACCGGCACGGAAACCGTGACGTACCAACCGCCGCTGACCGACACGGCCACGTCGACCCACGTGCACTTCGCCATCGACCTGGCCCACTGCGTCGGCGGCGTCGCGTCCGGCGAGAGCGACGGCGACTTCACGCTGACGACCGACTGCACGGTGCTCAACGTCCTACCGCCGGCATTCAGCGACACGTACCTGTGGAACGCCAAGGCATCCAGCACCGCGACCTATACCGCGCCGGTGCTCACCCAGGTGAACGGCTCGCTCGTCGTCACGGACACCGGCACCGTCACGAGTGGCTTCGACAGCGGCGCGGTGGCGAACGAGACCACGACACTGCCGGAGCCGAATCTCACTCTGTGCGCGACAACTGGCGTCGCACAAGTGAACGGGCCCTACGTGCTGACCTTCGGATAGGTCACGGCACCAGCCAGGCGGCCGCGTTGCCGGGCAGGCGGCCGTCGACCACCGGGGCGCTGGCCAGCGCGACGGTGCCCCATTCGGCGGGCAGCGCGAATTCGGCGTCGTCGAAGGTGAGTGCACAGGTCAGGGTGCCGTTGCGAAACGCGAGCACGTCCGGGCGGTCCGGAATCGCCAGCCAGGTAACGGAATCGTGGCCCGCGTGGACGAGTCGTCTCCGGTTGCGTAGTGCGGCGCGGTGCAGGTTCAGCGCGGAATCCGGGTCGGCGTCCTGGCGGTCGACCGCGTACTCGGCGAACCAGTCCGGCTGCGGCAGCCAGGGCGTCGTGCGCGCGTCGGCCGGGCTGAAACCGAACGTTGCCGCCTGGCCCTGCCACGGCAGCGGGACCCGGCAGCCGTCCCGGCCCGGATCGCTCGGGCCGGACCGCCGCCAGGTCGGGTCCTGGCGCGCGTCGTCGGGCAGGTCGAGCACCTCGGGCAGTGCCAGTTCCTCGCCCTGGTACAGGTAAACCGAGCCGGGCAGTGCCAGCAGCAGGAGTGCGGCGGCCCTGGCGCGGCGCCGGCCGAGTGGCACGTCCACCGTGCCGCGCGGTCGCACCGGATGGGTCCACGGCTCGCCGTCGACGAGGCCGTAGCGGGACGCCGAGCGGTGCACGTCGTGGTTGGCCAGCGTCCACGTGACGGCGCCGCCGGTGGTC
>DATBDL010000200.1:0-7571 GCA_036269975.1 Pseudonocardiaceae bacterium
TGACGGCGGAAGCCACCGGCGACGACGGTGCCGCGTCGCTGGCCGAGTTCGGCTTCCGGCAGGAACTTCGGCGGTCGCTGCGCCTGCGGGACCTGCTGGTCTACGGCATGATCTTCATGGTCCCGATCGCCCCGTTCGCCATCTTCGGCGTCGTGTTCAACGCGTCGAAGGGCATGGTGCCGCTGACCTACGTCATCGGCCTCGTGGCGATGCTGTTCACCGCGTTGAGCTACCGCGAGATGAGCAGGGCGTTCCCGGTCGCCGGCTCCGTCTACGCGTACGCCGGCCGAGGCATCACGAGTTGGGTCGGCTTCCTGGCCGGCTGGGCCATCCTGCTGGACTACCTGCTGGTCCCGACGCTGCTGTACGTCACCGGTGCCGCCGCCCTCCAGACGGTGCTGCCCGGTGTGCCGCAGTGGCTGTGGGTGGTCGTCTTCGTCGTGCTGAACACGACCGTGAACCTGGCCGGTGTCGAGATCACGGCGCGGGCGAACCGACTGTTCCTGCTCGGTGAGCTGATCGTGCTGGCGATCTTCGTGGTCTTCGCGGTGATCGCGGTCGTCAAGGGCACCGGTGGCGCGCACTGGTCGACAACGCCGTTGTTCGACAAGAGCCAGTTCTCGCCCAACCTGGTGTTCGCCGCGCTGTCGGTGGCCGTGCTGTCGTTCCTCGGATTCGACGCGATCTCCACCCAGTCCGAGGAGGTGCGGGGCGGCCCGAAGGTGGTCGGCCGGGCGACCGTGCTGTCGTTGTGCCTGGTCGCGGTCCTGTTCGTGGTACAGACGTACCTGGCGGCACTGCTCGTCCCCAACAAGACGCAGTTCAACGGTGACGACGCCACCAACCAGGCGTTCTACCACGTGGCCGGCGTGGCCGCCGGCCACTGGCTCACCGTGCTGGTCGCGGTGGCGGCGGCACTGGCGGCGGCCGTGGCGAACAGCCTGGTGGCACAGAACGCGACGTCCCGCCTGCTGTTCTCGATGGCGCGGGACCGGACACTGCCGAAGTTCCTCGCGCACGTCAGCGCGAACCGCCGCGTACCCGAGCGGGCGATCCTGCTGGTCGCCGTGGTCAGCCTGATCCTCGGCCTGTTCTTCGTCGGCCAGATCGAGTTCCTGTCCACGCTGGTCAACTTCGGCGCGCTGTTCGCGTTCCTGCTGCTGCACGTGTCGGTCGGGGTGTACTACCTGATCAAGCGGCGGCAGCGGACGTACGGCATGCACCTGGTGGTGCCGCTGATCGGCTTCGTGATCATCGGTTACGTGCTCTACAACGCCGACATCCACGCCAAGATCGGCGGCTCGATCTGGCTGGCCATCGGCATCGTGCTGGTCGTCGTGCGGAAACTGACCGGCCGCGAGGTCACGCTGAATCTGGACGAGAACGCGAGAGGTTGAAAGCCCGACGCGGAAAGTGCCCGTCGGTGCGAGGTTCCGACGGGCTTTCCGCCACACCACGTCCCACGGTACGGCTCCTGGCCAACGGAGGGATTTGCAGGCGCCAGGAGCCGTACCGTGCCCACCCGCTGGCTCGGGCGGGGCCTTATCTGGAATGACTCCAGATTACGCCCTGTGCAACCGCTGCGGATTACTCCGATTGAGTGAATACTCCAGAGTCGGTAAGTGTGGTAGCTCGGCACTGGGGTTGCTGTGTGTGATGGGGTGCGAGTTGTGATCGACAGGCGTTTCACTTGTGATCAACACGGCGTTTCACCTCGCGATGATCCGGAGATAACCCACACTGGCACCAGAGCAACCCGCAGAGGGGGACCGGCATGACCGATGGCGTCGATCCCGGCACGCCGAACCTGCCGGCAGGCATCGTCGCCTGCCTGTTCGACCTGGACGGTGTGCTGACGAAGACCGCGACGGTGCACGCGGCCGCATGGCGCGAGATGTTCGACGACTTCCTGCGTGCCCGCGCGCGGTCGACCGGCGAGCCGTTCGTGCCGTTCGACCCGGTCGCCGACTACGACGACTACGTCGACGGCCGCCCGCGCCTGGACGGCACCCGTACCTTCCTGGCCGCTCGTGGCATCCACCTGCCAGAAGGCGGCCCGGACGACCCAGCGGACGCGCAGACGGTGCACGCGCTGTCCGAACGCAAGAACCGCCTGGTACTACGCAAGATCGAGCACGACGGCGTCGAGGTGTATCCCGGTTCGGTGCGGTTCCTGCGCGCGGTGCGGGCGGTCGGCATGCCGGTCGCCGTCGTGTCGTCCAGCGCGAACTGCGCCGAGGTCCTGGCCAGCACCGGGTTGGACAAGTACGTCGACGTGCGCATCGACGGCATCGTGGCCGAACACGACCACCTGGCCGGCAAACCGGCGCCGGACACGTACCTGGCCGGGGCCCGCGCCCTGGGCCTGCCGCCGTCGGCGGGCGCCGTGTTCGAGGACGCCATCGCCGGCGTGGAAGCCGGCCGGGCCGGCGGGTTCGGGCTCGTGGTCGGAGTGGACCGGGTCGGTCAGGCCGACGAACTGCGCCGCAACGGCGCCGACACCGTGGTGACCGACCTGGCCGAACTGCTGGTGACGAGATGATCAGGCACCCTGGGTTCGACGCGCGACCGTGGGCGCTGCTGGAGACCGAGCTGGACATCGACGTGCTGGCCCAGACCGAGTCCCTGTTCGCGCTGGCCAACGGGCACATCGGCTGGCGCGGCAACCTGGACGAGGGCGAACCGCACGGCCTGCCGGGCAGCTACCTCAACGGCGTCTACGAGAGCGGCCCGCTGCCCTACGCCGAGGCCGGTTACGGCTACCCGGAATCCGGCCAGACCGTGATCAACGTGACCGACGGCAAGCTCGTCCGGGTGCTCGTCGACGACGAGCCGTTCGACGTCCGCTACGGCGAACTCCGTGCGCACCAACGGGAACTGGACTTCCGCGCCGGTACGCTGACCCGTACCGCCGAGTGGACGGCGCCGACCGGCCGCACGATGAGAATGCGCTCGGTCCGGCTGGTGTCGTTCACCCAGCGCGCGATCGCCGCCGTGTGCTACGACGTCGAACCGGTGGACGGCCCGACGCGCATCGTGGTGCAGTCCGAACTGGTCGCGAACGAGCCGCTGCCCGTGGCGCAAGGTGATCCCAGGGGCGCGACCGGCATGTCGTCGCCGATGGAACCGGACCGGCACGCGGTCACCGGCGACCGGGTGAACCTGTTGCACCGCACCAGAAACAGCGGCCTCGGTGTCGCGGCCGCGATGGTGCACGACGTGAGCGCGCCGGTCGAGCTGGACATCCAATCGGAGTCGATGGAAAACCTCGGCCGCACAACGGTGTCCGCGTTGCTGCGGCCGGGGGAGCGGCTGCGGATCGTCAAGTTCGTCGCGTACGGCTGGTCGGAACGTCGCTCGGCGACCGGGTTGCGCGCGCAGGTGGACGCTGCGCTGGTGGCCGCCCGCCAGACCGGCTGGGACGGCCTGCTCGCCGAGCAACGGGAGTTCCTGGACTGCTTCTGGACCCGTGCCGACGTCGAGCTGGACGGCGATCCCGAGGTGCAGCAGGCAGTCCGATTCGGACTGTTCCATGTGGCCCAGGCCGGCGCGCGGGCCGAACGGCGTGCGATGCCGGCCAAGGGCCTGACCGGTTCCGGCTACGACGGCCACTGCTTCTGGGACAGCGAGATCTACGCGCTGCCGGTGCTGACCTACACCATGCCGGACGCGGCACGGGACGCTCTGCTGTGGCGGCACGACATCCTGCCGCGGGCAACGGAACGGGCGGCCGAACTCGGCCTGCGTGGCGCGGCATTCCCGTGGCGGACGATCAACGGCGCCGAGTGCTCCGCGTACTGGCCGGCCGGCACGGCGGCCTTCCACATCAACGCCGGCATCGCGGACGCCGTCATCCGCTACGTCGACGCCACCGGCGACGAGACGTTCGCCCGTGGTCCCGGCCTTGACCTGTTGGTCAACACGGCGCGGCTGTGGATGTCGCTCGGCCACGACACAGTGGACGGCTTCCGCATCGACGGCGTCACCGGCCCGGACGAGTACAGCGCGATCGCGGACAACAACGTCTACACGAACCTGATGGCGAAGCAGAACCTCATCGCCGCCGCCGAAGCGGGCGCCGAAGCCGACTCCGGTGTGCCCGCTGACGAGGTCGCGAGCTGGCGCGCCGCGGCGGAGCACATGATGGTGCCCTACGACGAGCGTCTCGGCGTGCACCCGCAGTCCGAGGGGTTCACCGACCACCAGCCATGGGACTTCGCGGCCATGAAGGCGGACGACTATCCGTTGCTGCTGCGGTATCCGTACTTCGACCTCTACCGCAAGCAGGTCGTCAAGCAGGCCGACCTGGTGCTCGCGATGTATCTGGCGTGCGACGCGTTCACCGACGAGCAGAAGGCGAGGAACTTCGCCTACTACGAGGCGTTGACCGTGCGGGACTCGTCGTTGTCGGCGTGTGTCCAGGCGGTGCTCGCCGCCGAGTTGGGGCACGCCGAACTGGCGCGGGCCTACCTGGACGAGGCCGCGCTGATGGACCTCGACGACCTGGAGCACAACACCCGCGACGGCCTGCACATCGCGTCGCTGGCCGGTGCCTGGCTGGCGCTGGTCGCCGGGTTCGGCGGCATGCGCCACGGGGCCGGCCAACCGCTGTCGTTCCGGCCGACCCTGCCGCCCGGCATCAACCGGCTGGCGTTCCGGCTGTTCTTCCGCGGTCGGCTGTGCGACGTCGAGATCACCGACGGCACCGTGACCTACACGCTGCTGGACGGCGAGCCGCTCGACATCACGCACTACGGCGAACTGTGCACGATGGACACCCGAGAACCGGTCAGTCGCCCCATTCCGGACCTCCCGGCCGGGCAGGCGCTCGAATCGCCCACCCAGCCGGCAGGACGGGCACCGCAGCGGAGGTCCGAACGTTGGAACGGCCGATGACATGAACCCGACCGGATCCCCGTCCAGGCCGGATGATCTGGTCGATCCGGCAGATGGCGTGGTTAGAGTAGGTACACGCGCCGGCCGGTCGGGTCGGGGCAGAGCGGCGGAACGGGCAACATCGGGCATGGCGGCTGGGAACATCGGGCACGTCGGTGCGCGCCACGGGGAGCACTACGAAGCACTGCCTGTCCTGCTGATCGAGGACGACGACGGCGACGCGGTCCTGGTGCGGGAACTGCTGCTGGAGGCCGAGGCGGCGATCACGCTGCACCGCGTGCGCTCGCTCGCCGAAGCACGGCCGTTCCTGACCGAAGTGGCGTGCGTGCTGCTGGACCTCGGCCTGCCGGACACGCAGGCACTGGAGGGGTTGCGCTGGTTGGAGGAGCACGTGCCGCAGGTCGCGGTCGTCGTGCTGACCGGCCTGTCCGACGAGCACCTCGGCCGGGAGGCCGTCCGCGCCGGCGCGCAGGACTACCTGGTCAAGGACCAGGTGGACGGCTTGTTGCTGCATCGGGTGATCCGCTATTCGGTCGAGCGGCACCGAACGGAGGACGTTCAGCGGCAGTTGCGCGAGGCGCGGATCTACGCGGAGGAGAACGCCCGCCTCGAACGCGGTCTGCTGCCGTCACCGCTGGTGTCGGCGCCGGACCTCACCATCGCCACCCGCTACCGGTCCGGCGCGCAGCGGATGTTGCTCGGTGGCGACTTCTACGACGTCGTGCAGGCAGCGGACGGCTGGGTGCACGCGCTGGTCGGCGACGTGTGCGGCCACGGGCCGGACGAGGCGGCGCTCGGCGTGTGCCTGCGGGTGGCGTGGCGCACGATGATGCTGGCGGGTCGCACCATCCCGGAGACCCTGACGATCCTGAGCCAGATCTTCGAACACGAGCGGCACCAGCCCGGCCTGTTCGCGACGCTGTGCACGGTCTCGGTATCGCCGGACCGCACGAAGGCCCGCCTGTTCCTGGCCGGCCATCCGCCACCGCTGCTGATCACGTCGGCCGACATCCGGCCGCTGCCGGCGCCGATACACACGCCGATCGGCATCGGTGACAGCAAGAACTGGCCGAGCGGCGAGATCCAGCTCGGCGACGCGTGGACGTTGCTGATGTTCACCGACGGCCTGATCGAGGGCCGCGTCGGCGCCGGCAACCAACGGCTGGAGACGGAGGGCCTGATCAGCCTCGTCGAGCGGTTGCGCGCGACGACATCGTCCGACGAACGCCTGTTGGACGCGCTGATCGACCAGGTACAGCGGCTCAACGGCGGCGATCTCACCGACGACCTCGCCGTGCTCGCACTGAGCCGGCACGGCAAGGCACGCGGTAGACCGGGACGGGTGATGTGACCGAACTGACGGTGGCGGCGGCCGGGCCGCATGGTGGATCGCACTGGCCGCTGCGCCGGATCATCGCGCTTTCGGTGCTGGCCATGGCGGTGTTCTCGATCGTGGCGGCGACTCTCAGCGGTCTCGCGGTGGCGAACCTGGCGACCGCGCGTGACCAGGTGGTCAACCGCGTCGATCCGGCCGTCCAGCAGGCGCTACGACTGGACGCGGCGCTGCTGGACCAGGAAACCGGTGTCCGTGGCTACGCGTTGGCGGGCGTGGCCGACTTTCTCACCCCGTACACGGACGGCCTTGCCACGCAACAGGATGCCGTCGGCAAACTGCACCCTCTGCTGACCGGGATTCCGTCAGGTGCCGCCGATCTCGCTGTCGTCACGGCACGCGCGGACGCGTGGCGTGGCTCGTACGCCCAGCCGACGATCGACAAGGTGCGCGCGACGAACGCACCGGTCGCGACGTCCGCCACCGACCTGGGCAAGGCGTCGTTCGACTCGCTGCGCTCGTCCGTCGCCACGCTGCAACGGGATCTCGGCCAGGCGCGCCAGCGGGCCACCACGTCGCTCAACCAGGCCGCCGGTTGGCTGAACGTGGTGTCCATCGGCGTGGGTGCGGTGTTGCTGCTGATCGTGATCGCGCTCGGTCTGGGCCTGCGGGGTGCCGCGATCCGGCCGACCTCACGGCTGACCGCCGAGGTCCGACAGGTTGCCGGCGGCGATTTCGACCACATCGTCGCGACGAGCGGCCCACGGGAACTGCGCGAACTCGGCGACCACGTCAACGCGATGCGCGAACGCATTCTGCGCGAACTGTCCAGCGTGCGGGCGGCGCACGCGGTACTGGACGCCCGCACGCAGGACCTGCAGCGGTCCAACGCCGAACTCGAGCAGTTCGCGTACGTCGCGTCGCACGACCTGCAGGAACCGTTGCGCAAGGTGGCCAGCTTCTGCCAACTGCTGCAACGACGTTACGGCGGCCGGCTGGACGAGCGGGCCGACCAGTACATCGGTTTCGCCGTTGACGGCGCGAAGCGGATGCAGATCCTGATCAACGACCTGCTCGCGTTCAGCCGGGTGGGGCGGACGGCCGGCGACAGCTCGCCGGTCGCCGTGAACACCCTGGTGGACCAGGCGAAGACCAACCTGGCCGATACCATCGAATGGACGAAGGCGACGATCGAGGTCGGTGACCTGCCGTTGGTGCGGGCGGAGGTGCCGCTGCTGACCGCGGTGTTCCAGAACCTGATCGGCAACGCGTTGAAGTTCCGAGGTGACTCGCCGCCGCACATTTCGGTGTCCGCCAAGCGGGAGGGCGACTTCTGGCTGTT
>DATBDL010000201.1:0-12029 GCA_036269975.1 Pseudonocardiaceae bacterium
CGAAGGCCGCCCCGAAGGCGGCCGCCGCTCCCAAGGCGGCAGCGGCCAAGAAGCCGGCAGCGGCACCGAAGAAGGCCGCCACCGCGGCCAAGACCACGGCAGCGGCGAAGGCCACCACGGCCAAGGCTCCGGCAGCGGCGAAGAAGACCACGCGCAAGAAGTGATCTTCGGCTGGATTTGACAGGACCGACAGCGGCCCGGCGCTACAGTGCGTCGGGCCGCTGTCGTGCGCGGGGACCGTCGCGTCGGTAAAGGAGTTGTCGGATGCTGGTCGGGTTCAGTGCGCCGGTGGCGGGTCCGTGGGCGACGCCGGCGAACCAGCTCGCCGTCGCCGGGCTGGCCGAGGACCTGGGCTACCGGTCGCTGTGGACGTTGCAGCGCATCCTCAACTCGGCCGATCCGGCCGACACGTCCTACCGCGACGTGCCGGATCCCTTGCTCACGCTGGCCTACCTGGCCGGGCACACCAGCACGGTGCGGCTCGGGGTGGCCGTGCTGAACCTGCCGTTCGTTTCGCCCGCGCTGCTGGCCAAGCAGACGGCGACGCTGGACCGGCTCTCGCACGGGCGGCTGGATCTGGGGCTGGGCCTCGGCTGGCTGCCGTCCGAGTTCATCGCGTCCGGCGTCTCTACGGCACGTCGTGGGGCGAGGGCGGTGGAGTTCCTGGACGTGCTCACGTCGTTGTGGACCGGGCACGCCGGTCCGTTCGACGGCGAGTTCTACCGGCTGCCCGAGGTCGCGCTGTCGCCGACCCCGGTACAGCGACCGAGGCCGCCGATCCTGTTGGGCGGTGCCAGCGAAGCGGCACTACGCAGGGCCGGTCGGCTCGCGGACGGCTGGATCTCCGCCAGCCGGCACGATCCACACCAGCTCGCGCCCGCGATCGCGACGGTGCGCGGTGCCGCCGAGGAAGCCGGCCGCGATCCCGACGAGTTGCGCTTCATCTGCCGTCTCGCCACCGGCCCGATTCACGGGCCCCAGTCGCCGCTCGGCGGTTCGTACCAGCAGATCCGGGGGGCGAGCGCCTGGCTGGCCGAGCAGGGCGTCACGGAGCTGTTCTACGACCCCAACTTCGACCCGGCGATCGTCGGCGCCGACGTGTCGCCGGACGCGGCACTCGCGACGGTCACCGAGATGATGACCGCCCTGCGCCCCTCATGACGGGCTGGGCTTCGGCAGCGCCGTAGCCAGGTAGTCGGCCGCCAGCAGCAGGTTTCCGTCGAACGACAGCACCCACGTGCTGCCCTTCTTGCACGGCACGACGTCACCCGGCTTCAGTCCGGATCGGGCGGCAAGGCCGCGGATCAGGCCGGGGATCGCGCCACCCTGCGAGCAGACCACGGGGACGCCATCCCCTTCGACCAGGCGCGCCATGCGTTCTACGGCCGGGTCGGGATCACGCCGGAACGACTCCTCACCCAGCAGCGGCTCGATCCGCAGCGGCACGCCGAGGTCGTCGGCGAGGCCCTGGACCGTCCGCACGCACCGCGTCCGGTCCACCGCGTGCACCCGCGTCGGGCCGAACAGCGGCAGCATCGCCCGCAGCGCCTTGGCCTGCTCCTCGCCGGCCGGCGACAGCGGCCGCTCGCCGTCCGGTCCGTGCCAGTTCGACCGGTGGCCGGCCTTGGCGTGCCGCACCAGCAGCACCGTCCGCAGCTTGGCCGGCAACGCGGTGAAGCGGTCCAGGATCGTCCGGTCGTTGTCGTAGCTGAGCAGGCCGACCGCTTCGGCCGGTGGCAGCCAGCGCAGTTCGTCGACCTCGTGGTTGGGCAGGAAAGGCGAGTCGTCGGCGCGGGCGGCGAAGTAGCTGACCACCTTCCGGCCAGGCGCCGGGCGCTGCACGTGGTAGCTGATGTCGCCGAGCGGCCGGCCGAGTATCGGGCGGGAACCGGTCTCCTCCCAGGTTTCCCGCGCGGCCGCGGCGGGCGCCGTCTCACCCGGTTCGAGTTTGCCCTTGGGCAGCGACCAGTCGCCGAATTTCGGCCGGTGCACGACGGCGACCGTCACGCCGCTGTCGGGAAGGTGCGCCGGTCGCCACAGCACCGCGCCGGCCGCGCGTACCGTGACCGGCTCGCCGGCGACCGGCTTGCCAGCGCTCATGCTGTGCTGCTCACTCTTTGGCCGAGTGCCTGCGCATCAGCTCGACCTGGTGGTCGCGCACCCGTGAACCGTCGGCGGGCGACGGTTTCCACTGGCCGTCCGGTTCGAGCACCCAGGCACGGGTGGCCGGATCGAGCGCCGAGTCCAGGATCGCGTCGAGCTGCGCGCTCAGTCTCGGGTCGCCCACCCTGACCAGCACCTCGACCCGTCGATCCAGGTTGCGGTGCATCATGTCCGCGCTGCCCAGCCAGTGTTCGCCCGCCCCGACGAACTGGAAGACCCTGGAGTGCTCCAGGAATCGGCCGAGGATCGAGCGGACCCTGATCCGTTCGGACAGTCCCGGCTGGCCCGGCCGCAGCGAGCAGATGCCGCGCACCACGATGTCGACATCCACCCCGGACTGCGACGCCCGGTAGAGCGCGTCGATCACCTGCTCGTCGACGAGCGAGTTCACCTTGATCCGGATACCGGCGGGCCGGCCGGCGGCCGCGGCCGCGATCTCGCCCTCGATCCGCTCCAGGATGCCGCGCCGGACCCGTTGCGGCGCCACGAGGAGGTGGTTGTACCTGGTCTGCCTGGAATACCCGGTCAGCACGTTGAACAGGTCGGTGAGATCGGCGCCGATGGTGGGTTCCGCCGTGAGCAGGCCGATGTCCTCGTACAGGCGCGCGGTCTTCGGGTTGTAGTTGCCGGTGCCGATGTGGCAGTAGCGACGGATGGTGGAACCCTCCTGCCGCACCACGAGGCACACCTTGCAGTGCGTCTTCAAGCCCAGCAGGCCGTAGACCACGTGCACGCCGGCCTGTTCCAGCTTGCGCGCCCAGTTGATGTTCGCCTGCTCGTCGAACCGCGCCTTGATCTCCACCAGCGCGACGACCTGCTTGCCGGCCTCCGCCGCCGCGACGAGCGCGTCCACGATCGGCGAGTCGCCCGACGTGCGGTACAGCGTCTGCTTGATGGCCAGCACCCGCTCGTCGGCGGCCGCCTGCTCGATGAAACGCTGCACGCTGGTGGAGAACGAGTCGTACGGGTGGTGCACCAGCACGTCGTCCTCGCGCAGTGTCGCGAACACCGACTTCGGGGTTTCCCGTTCCGCGAACGCGGGATGGGTCGCCGGCACGAACGGCCGGTCCTTCAGGTCGCGCCGGTCCACCGCGTGCAACTGCCACAGGCACGAGAGATCCAGCGGCCCGCGCACCACGACCACGTCGCGCGTGTCCACCTCCATCTCGCCGCACAGCAGTTCCAGCATGTCCTCGGTCATGTCCTCGCCGACCTCGAGCCGGACCGGCAGCCCGAAGCGGCGCCGCGCCAGTTCGCGCTCCAACGCCTGCAACAGGTCCGCGTCCCTGTCCTCCTCGACGTCGAAGTCCGCATTGCGGGTGACCCGGAAGACGTGCCATTCGGTGACGTTCATGCCGTCGAACAGATCACCGAGATGATTCGCGATCAGTTCCTCCATCGGCAGGAACGTCGCGGTCGCCGAATCCCGGTTCGGCTCGACGCGAATCAGCCGGGGCACGTTGTCGGGCACCTTCACCCGTGCGAAGTGGCGGGTGTTGTTCACCGGGTCGTGCACGGTCACCGCGAGATTCAGCGACAGCCCAGAGATATAGGGGAACGGATGCGACGGGTCGACCGCGAGCGGCGTGAGTACGGGGAAGACCTGGTCGGAGAAGTAGTTCGACAGGCGGAGGCGGTCGCCGTCGGTCAGGTCGGCCCAGCCGACCAGCCGGATGCGCTGTTCCGCGAGTTCCGGTCGCAGGTGCTCCAGGAACACGGTGGCGTGCTGGCCGACCAGTTCCTGGTTGCGCTTGGCGATGTAGTCCAACTGCTCCCGTGGCGTGAGACCGTCCGCGCTGCGCACCGGCAGACCGGTGTCCTCGCGGCGCTTCAGCCCCGCCACCCGCACCATGTAGAACTCGTCCAGGTTGGACGCGAAGATGGCGAGGAACTTGGCCCGCTCCAGCAGCGGCTGGGACGTGTCCTCGGCCAGTGCGAGTACCCGCGCGTTGAAGTCGAGCCAGGACAGCTCGCGGTTGAAGTAGCGGTCGTCCGGCAGATCGCCGCTCACCGTCGCGGCGTCGGAGGTGGCCGCGGGTGGCGCGATCGGCATACCGCGCGGCTCGGGCGGGGGCTCGGTCGTCGGATTCGCTGACTCTGTCACGACTGCATTGTCCCCGATCAGCGCTGTTTTACGACTCGGCGGCCGGGTTAACTCGCGACCAACCCGAGATGTCAGGACCGTCCGCCACAGGACGGCACGCACACCAGAGCGGCCGTGTGCGAGCCGAGACCGAGCCCGCCGGCCACGGCGAGATCGTCCGCCGTGTCCACATCGCAGCGCAGCGTCGGCAGCCCGACACCGATCCGGAGCGCGCCGGACTCGGCGTGCGCCGCGGCCGAACCAGGGCCGAATCTCGGGTCGAGCGGACCGCCCGGAGCGGCCACCAACAACGTGGTGCCGGTGCCCTGCCGGTCCGCGCAGAACGCCCGCCGACCGTCCGCCTCGGCCAGCGCCTTGGCCAGTTCCTCGGTACGCAGCGCCGGCAGGTCGGACTGCAGCGCGGCGACCGTGGCCAGCGGATCGGCGGCCAGCAGCAGTTCGGCGCCGTAGCCGAAGGCGGCGTTGAGGCCGAGGTCGGGCAGGTCGGGGGTGGTCGCAACGCCGTCCGCCGCCAGCGCGCCGGCCACGGTCGGGTCCGACGTGACGACGAGCACCCTGCGCACGTTCTGCGTCGCCGCCGCCGCTGCCGCGGTGTCGCGGACCAGGGCCAGTGCCAGGGCCTCGTGCGCCGCCCGGTCCCCGACACCGCGGTCGGCGGCGCCGAGCAGCCGGGACTTCGCCCGGTCCAGCGTCTTGACCGTGATCACCAGGTCAACTCGTTCGGCCACGCCGCCATACTGCCCGAAGTCCGGCAGGGCTCGCTCCGGGCTGGACCTGGCCGGACCGGACGGGAAGACTCACGGCACGATATGTGCTGGACAACGTGGGTGGCCGACGAGGTGTTAGCCGAAAGGAGTGGTCGTGACGCGGGAGAAGGGTGGCTTCTGGGTCTGGTTCGCGGCGACGTTCTTCTATCCGCTGTGCGCGATCCTGGCACGGCGGGAGTTCCGGGGGACGTCCCGGATTCCCCGTACCGGTCCCGTGATCCTGGTGCTTAACCACGTGTCCCACCTCGACCCGATGTACGACGCGGTGTTCGTGCACAAGCAGCGCAGGGTGCCCCGGTTCCTGGCCAAGGACTCGCTGTTCAAGCCGTTCCTGCTCAGGCAGGTGCTCTACGGCAGCGGTCAGATCCCGGTCTACCGGGGCACGTCCGACGCCAAGGACAGCCTGCGCGCGGCCAACGAGGCACTGGCGGCCGGCAAGCTCGTGGTGATCTATCCGGAGGGCACGATCACCAAGGACCCGGACGGCTGGCCGATGTACGCGCGGACCGGCGTGGCCCGGCTCGCGCTGGACAACGACGTGCCGGTGCTCCCGGTGGCCCGCTGGGGCACCAAGGCCATTCTGGACGGCTACAGCCGAAAGTTCCGCCCGTTTCCCCGGCACGACGTGATCACCGTGGTCGGCGAGCCGGTCGACCTCTCGAAGTACCGGGGGAGAGAGGTGGGCCAGCGGGACATGCGTGAGGTCACCGACCTGCTGATGCACGAGATCACCGAACTCGTCGCGGGAGTACGGGGCGAGACACCACCGGTCACGCCGTTCCGGCCGCCAACGACGAAGCCGAAGCCCAGGTCGAAGCCCCACCTGGACACGAAGTGACCGCCGCGCGGATCGCGGTGCTCGGCGCCGGCTCGTGGGGGACGACGTTCGCCAAGGTCCTCGCCGACGCCGGCGGTTCCGTGACGCTGTGGGCTCGACGGCAGGAGTTGGCCGACGCCATCAACGAACAGCGCGTCAACGCCGACTACCTGCCGGACATCCGGCTGCCCGACAACCTCACCGCGACGGCGGAAGCCGAGCGGGCGCTGGGGGACGCGGACGTCGTCGTGCTCGGCGTGCCGAGCCAGACACTGCGCGCCAATCTCGCCGCGTGGCGGCCGATCCTGCCGGCGGGGGCACCGTTGGTGAGCCTGGCCAAGGGCGTGGAACTGGGGTCGGGCAAGCGGATGAGCGAGGTGGTGTGCGAGGTCGCCGGGGTGCCGGCCAGCCAGGTGCTGGTGGTGTCCGGGCCGAACCTGGCGCGCGAGATCGCCGAGGAACAGCCGACCGCGACCGTGATCGCGTGCGTCGACCACGATCGTGCCGTCGAGTTGCAGAAGGTCACCTTCAACCGGTACTTCCGCCCGTACACCAACCACGACGTGATCGGGTGCGAACTCGGCGGCGCGTGCAAGAACGTGATCGCGCTGGCCTGCGGCATGGCAACGGGTCTCGGCTACGGCAACAACACCCTGGCGTCGCTGATCACGCGGGGACTTGCCGAAACCGCGCGGCTCGGTGCCGCGCTCGGGGCGGACCCGCTGACGTTCGCCGGGCTGGCCGGCCTCGGTGACCTGGTGGCGACCTGCTCGTCGCCGTTGTCGCGCAACCGGACGTTCGGCGCGCGGCTTGGTGCCGGTGAGACGGTGGCGCAGGCGCAGGCCGCGGCGCACGGGCAGGTCGCCGAGGGCGTGAAGTCGTGTTCGTCCATCCGGGAACTGGCCAGCAGGGCCGGCGTCGAGATGCCGATCACCGACGTGGTGCACCGGGTCTGCCACGACGACGCCGATCCCAGCGAGATGGTGGGCGAACTGCTCGGCCGGGAGAAGAAGGCCGAGTGGGCGTGAGCGAGCTTGCGAGCGAACCATCGGCTGCGCCCGGCTGGGGGGACGGCACTCGCTGCGGCCGGGTCGGGTTGCCGGAACCGGTTGCGGGGACGCCGTTCCTGCCACCACCGGTGTTCGCGGCGCCGTTCCACCTCGGCGACGCCGGCGAGGATTTCTACGGCGCCGCCGACAATCCGACCTGGCGCACGCTGGAGGCGGCGATCGGCGAGCTGGACGGCGGCCACTGCGTGCTGTTCCCGTCCGGCATGGGCGCCATCGCCACCGTCATCCGTGTGCTGACCGAATCGGGCGACACGGTCGTCGTGCCGTCCGACGGCTACTACCTGACCCGCGAACTGCTCACCGACCGCGAAGCCAGGTTGGTGCCGACCGCCGGCGAGTGGACCACGGACGTGGTGGCCGGCGCGCGACTGGTACTGGTGGAAACGCCGTCCAATCCTGGGATGGACGTGTGTGACATCGCGGCGATCGCCGCACTGACCAGGGCGGCCGGCGCGCTGCTCGCCGTCGACAACACCACGGCGACCCCGTTGGGCCAACGGCCGTTGGAGTTGGGCGCCGACATCAGCATGGCCAGCGACACGAAGGCATTGTCGGGTCACAGTGACGTCGTGCTCGGCCACGTGTCCACCACGGACCCCGCGCTCGCGGACCGGTTGCGGACCGCGCGGCGGCATGCGGGTCTCTCGCCGGGCCCTTTCGAAGCGTGGCTGGCACACCGCGGCCTCGGCACGCTCGACCTGCGCCTGGCCCGTCAGGCGACGAACGCCGCCGCACTCGTCGAGGCGTTGCGCGACCACGGGAAAGTGACTGGCCTGCGGTGGCCGGGTGATCGCCGTGATCCGGCGTTTCCGGTGGCCAGCCGGCAGATGCGGCGATTCGGCGGCGTGTTCAGCTTCACGCTGCCTTCGATTTCGTCGGTGGCGGAGCTGCTGGCCAACTCGGCCCTGCTCACGGCCGCGACCAGTTTCGGCGGCCTGCACAGCACGGTCGACCGGCGGGCCCGCTGGGGAGATCCGGTACCGGAGGGTTTCGTCAGATTCTCGTGCGGCATCGAGGACACCGACGACCTGGTCGGCGACGTCCTGGCTGCGCTCGATCGGGTCCACTGACCGAAACGGCTTGACCACACCGTGGCCGGGCTGCTTTCCTGTGCGCCATGTTGTTGCGCGCCATGATCGACCGGCGGGGTCACATCGACCTCAGCCTGGTCGCCAGCGCGCTGTGTCCTTCCCGGTGATCGTCTCGCGTCGTTGACCGCACCGGAATCCAAGGACCCCATCGTGTTCGCCGTTCCCGCCAATACCGTTGCCCGGCACGCCGCCGCTGCTGTCGCCGTACATCCCGCTCGGATCGCCGCCGACGTCGCGCGAGATCGTGGCCGCTGGGCGTCGCTGCTGCGCTACGACCCGACCGAACGGTTCGCCGCGCTCGTCGACTCGACCGGCGACGTCGAGATCTGGCTGCTGTCCTGGCTGCCCGGCCAGCACACCGACCTGCACGACCACGCCGGTTCGGCCGGCGCGTTCACGGTGGTGTCCGGTGTGCTCACCGAACGCGTGATCCGCGACCGGGTCGAGGTCACGCACCCGGTCGCGGTCGGCCAGACCAGGGTCTTCGGCCCGCGTTACGTGCACCAGGTCCGTAACGCGGGTCCCGACCCGGCCGTCAGCATTCACGTCTACCGGCCGGAACGGGCCGGCATGACGCCGTACCACTTCGATCCGGAGACGGGTCTATCGCCGGCGCGGTGAGCGCTGCTTGGGCAGTACCACGCTGAACACCACGATGGCGATCACGCCACCGAACCGGCCGATCGGCAGGGTGAAGTCCAGTGCCGGTGTCAGCATCGCGAAGCAGGCGATCAGCGAGATCACCGAGACGGCCAGCGCGAAGATCACGAACGGGCGCGAGCCGAACTTCATGAAGTAGGCCGGCACGGCGATACCCGCCACCAGCAGCCCGATCGCCGGCACGAACGCGGCCGTCCCCGTGGCGAACGACAGGTTCGCGACGAGCGCGGCGACTGCCGGATCGAACGCGCTCGCGCCGGCGGCGCTGGCCCACGTCAGCAGGCCGAGCAGGGTCATCGCGCCGGCGGCGAGCAGGCCACCGGCGAAGCCGATCGCGGTGCCCGGTGCCGTGATGCCGAGCTGCCGCTGCCGCCGGTAGACCGTCGCCGCCCAGATGGCCAGCGGGATCGCGGCCGCGACCTGTAGGAATCCGACGAACTGGATCAGCCCGACGTGGGCACGGGTGTAGTCGAGGATCTTCGCCGCGCTGTCGGTGTTCCTCGGCGCGGACACGGACAGGGCGACCGAAGCGAGCATGCAGACCGCGTAGGCGATCGCCGGCGCCAGTAGTGGCGGTCCGAGCTGCTGTCGTCCTTCACGATTGATCGGGGTCGCGGTGTCGGTGGTCGACGTGGCGGTCATGGGGCTGCGCTCCTCAAGTCGGTTCCGGATCGTTCTGATTCAGAATAGTTTCATTGACGCATTCGTGTCAATCTGTATATAGTTCTGTTCAGATATCATCAACCCGTATAGGGAGGCATCGTGACGGAGTCCTTGCTGCCCGAGCTGCCGCGCGCCCGGACCCACCCTTTCGATCCACCGGCGGAGTACACCCGGTTGCGCCGGGATTCCCCGATCGCGCGCCATGTATGGCCGAACGGCGTCGAAGGCTGGCTGGTCAGCACCTACGAAGAGGTCCGCGCCCTGCTGTCCGATCCCCGGCTGTCGATCAACCGGTTCCAGAGTCCGCCGCCGTCGCTGGCCGCCGGCCGCAAGCCCGCCGTGCTGCTGCCCAGGTCGCTGGTTGCCATGGACCCGCCCGAGCACACGCCGTGGCGCCGCCTGATCGTCCGCGAGCTGACCCCGCGCTGGGCGAAGTCGATGGAACCCAGGATCACCGAGATCACCCGCGAGTACATCGACCAGATCCGGCAGATCGGCCCGCCGGCCGACCTGGTGCCGTCGCTGAACCTGGCGGTGCCGTCCAGGGTGATCTGCGAGCTGCTCGGCGTGCCGGACGCCGATCACGGCTTCTTCCAGAAGCAGGCCGAGGTCCGCAGCACGGTCGGCTCGGCGCCCGAGGACGTCGACGCCGCCACCGCCGCGCTGCACGACTACCTCGATCAGCTCGTCGCCGAGAAGCGCCGCACCGGTGCCGACGACCTGCTCGGCCGGCTCGCGGTCGCCGAGATCGACGGCGAGCGCCCGCCGCACGAGATCGTGGTGGGCATGGCCATGCTGCTGCTCATCGCGGGTCACGAGACCACCTCGAACATGATCGGGCTGGGCACGGCGACACTGCTGGCCAACCGCACGCTGATCGACGAGCTGGCCGACACCGACCGGGCCACCGCGCTGGTCGAGGAGATCCTGCGAATCCACTCGATCGTCCAGTACGGCGTCGTTCGCCGGGCCACCGAGGACATCGACATCGCCGGTGTGCACATAGCGGCGGGCGACTGGGTGGTGTCGTCGCTGGCGTCGGCCAACCGGGACGAGAGCAGGTACGGCTGTCCACACGCGGTCGACACGACGTGGGCGCAGGCGCCGCACCTGACCTTCGGCTACGGCGTGCACCAGTGTGCCGGGCAGAGCCTGGCGCGGGTCGAGCTGCGGGTGGTGCTGCGGGAACTGTTCGACGCCTTCCCCGGTCTGCACAGCACGATGCCGGTGGAGCGGTTGCCGTACCGGGAGAACATGTTCGTGTACGGCCTGCTCCGGTTGCCGGTGACGTGGTGATCGGCGTGGCGAGGGTGCTGGTCGACCAGGACATGTGCTGCGGTTCCGGGCTGTGTGCCGACGCGCTGCCATCCGTGTTCGACCAGGGTGTCGAGGACGGCGTCGTGCGGTTGCTGGACGAGAACCCGGAGCCGGCACTGGCGGAGGAACTGCGCGCGGTGGCGTTCCGCTGCCCGTCGCGTGCGATCACCGTGCTGGATTGACGTTCGGAGGTCGCCTGCCGCGGGTGCGGCAGGCGACCTTCGCGGTTCATGGCCTCAGTCACCGAGCAGCGCGAGACCGTAGCCGCCGCCTGGGTTCTCCCGGAACGCCGGCACCTCGCCGCCGGCCGTGATCCGCTGGACCCGCTCGAGATCCTTGACCTGCACCGGTTCCAGCTTCGACGTGTCGCCGCCGTCGCCGAGCTCGCCGTGGTTGTTGCAGCCCCACGCCCACACGCGGCCGGCCTCGTCCACCGCGTAGCTGTGGCCGCTGCCACCGGGCGCCGCGTCGCTGCCGCCGCCCTTGGCCGCCACCGTCGTGATCGCCGCCGGAAGTCCAGCCACCCGCACCGGGCGGGTGCGGTGCGTGGTGGTGCCGTCGCCGACCTGGCCGAGGTCGTTGAGGCCCCACGCCCAGACCGAACCGTCCGACCGCACGGCGACCGTGTGGTGGTAGCCCGCGGCCACCGAGGTGACGTCGGTCAGCGCCTCGTGCAGGTTCGGCGCGTTGCGGTGCGACATCGTGCCGTCGCCGAGCTGGCCGCGGTCGTTGAAGCCCCACGTGATCAGGCGGCCGTCGGCCAGCAGCGCCAGGCTGTGCCCGCCACCGGCGGCCAGCGAGCGCACCTCCGGCAGCCCGTCGACCTTCGCCGGCACGACGCGGCAGCGGAAGCCGACACCGGCGTGCTCGACCGTCCGGCAGCCCGGCAGCTCGCCGCGCCTGGCGCCGTCACCGAGCTGGCCGTAGTCGTCGCGGCCCCACGTGAAGACTTCGCCGTCGTCGGTGAGCGCGAGAATGTGGCCGCCACCGGACACCAGTTGGCGTACACCGGCGACGCCGTCGATGCGCACCGGAACCGGGTGCACCCGAACATGTTCCGCGCCCAGCACACCGAAGAAGCCGGCACCGGAACCCCAGACGGTGCCGTCGTCGCGCAGGAACAGGCTCTGCCCACCACCGGCGGCGATGCCGACGATGCCGGTCAAGCCACGCACCGCGACCGGCGCGCTGCGGTTCTCGGTACTGGCGTCACCGCACTGGCCGAAGATGTTGCGCCCCCAAGCGAGGGCGGTACCGTCCGCGAGCAGCGCGAGCACGTGCCCACTGCCGGCCACGACGTCCGTGACCGGGGCGAGGTCGGCCAGCGCCCGCACCGGGCCAGGCACCGAACGGCCGGTCTCGCCGCCGTCACCGAGT
>DATBDL010000202.1:0-7084 GCA_036269975.1 Pseudonocardiaceae bacterium
CCCGCACGCCGCCGGCGGCAGCGGCCGACATGCAGAACCGGCCGTTGTAGTCGACCTGCGACGTGGCCAGCGCGACACGGGCGAACTTGCCGAGCAGGTATGCCTTCTCGTTGGTCAGACCACCACCGCCGAAGACGGCGACCGAGTCTGGCCCGTATTCGGCCCGCAGTGTGCTCAGCCGGTTCGCGACGAAGTCGAGCGCGTCGTCCCAACTGGCCGGGCACAGTTCGTCGCCGATGCGTAACAGCGGTGTGGTCAGTCGCCGGCCTGGTTGCAGCAGTTCGCCCGCTGTCCAGCCCTTCTGGCAGAGGCCGCCGCGATTGGTCGGGAAGTCACGGGGCGCCGTCACCGTGCCGGTCATCGTCATGCCGCACTGCAGGGCGCAGTACGGGCAGTGGGTGGCGATCGCGGTCGCTGTGGCCGACACGGATCGTGACGCTAGGGAAGCCGGATTACCCGCTGATGGCGGCGGGTTTCCGCGCGGCGAACTTGCCCGCACAACCGCCTCCTTCCGCCGGTGAGGTCCACTCCGCCATGGTTGCCCGATGCCGGGGCACTGGCACAGGGCCAAGTGGAATCAGGCTGCGGTGCCAAGCGAAGCGTGCGGCGCGGCGGTCTCCCCACCCGCGGAGGTCAGAGCATGCCGGTCACCTGGTCGGCGACACGTTGCAGACCCCGCAACGACTGCGATGTCGAATGCGGGTGGAGTGCGTGTACCGCCAACCGGAACAACAGTGCACGTAGCAGCGCCTGTGACCACTCTGGCAGGTGTTCCCAGCGGCGAACAATGCCGTCGTCGGCTCCACCCCATGCAACGGCGTCGACCACGACGACGGCCGCCGCCCACTCCGCGGGTCGCCAATATGGGACGAAATCGGCGATAGCGGGCGCATCTTGACCGTTAAACAAAACGGTGCCGAACAGGTCACCATGGACGACCTGTGGCTGACTGGCAATGGGACGGCTGAAACCTGACATGAGATCGAACAGTCGACCGCCCAGCATCGGGTCGAGTTCGATCTCCTCTTCCCCCCACGCGGCCCGGTCTGCCAGGGCGAACACGTCCCGACGGGCACCGAGGAAACGCGGCCGGGGCAGTCCACCGGTCGCCTGGTGCAGCCGAACCGCGACCGAGACGACCTCGTCGTGCCGCGGTTCCGGACGTCCCGGCAGGAATCGGGTGGCCGCCCAGCCGCCGACCACCCAACGGCCGTCGGTGGAACGCAGCGGCCGGGCCACCCGCACGTTGTCCACGTGCAGGCCGTCCAGCGTCTGCGCGACCCAGGCCGCCTGGGCCGGGTTCACGGCGGGGCGTAGCGCGGCGTCGCCGCACCGCCACGTCGGCCCGCCGTCCAGCAGCTCCGGATCACTGTTCCGGGCCCCGAAGGCGGCACGGACATGGACCGGTGGCGGCTCCAACGTTACGGACACGGCCGGGACGCTACCGCCCTGGCGTGTGAGCGCGGTACAGCGACCCGGCCGTGTCCCGGCAGAAACCCCGGTTGGCCCAGTCCCTCTTCTCAGTACGTCGGCAGGCTGGGGTCCACCTCGCGGGCCCACGCGAGCACGCCGCCGCCGACATGGACCGCGTCGGCGAACCCGGCCTGGTGCAAGGCGGCGAGGGCCTCCGCCGACCGGGCACCGGACTTGCAGTGCAGCACGATCGGCCTGTCCTGCGGCAGTTCGGCGAGCGCGGCGCCGGAGACGATTCGGTCCTTGGGGATCAGCACGGAGCCGGGAATCCGGACGATCTCGAACTCGTGCGGTTCGCGGACGTCCACCAGCAGGAAGTTCTCGTGCGCGTCGATCTTCTGCTTGAGTTCCAGCGGCGTGATCGTGTGGCCGGTGGCCGCGTCCCGCGCGTCCTCGGACACGACGCCACAGAACAGGTCGTAGTCGATGAGCTCGGTGATCTTCTCGCCGTTGGGGTCCTTGCGGATCTTGATGGTGCGGTAGGTCATCTCCAGCGCGTCGTACACCATCAGCCGACCGAGCAGCGTCTCGCCGATGCCGGTGACGAGCTTGATGGCCTCCGTCACCATGATCGACCCGATGGACGCGCACAGGACGCCCAGGACGCCGCCTTCGGCGCACGAGGGCACCATGCCCGGCGGCGGCGGTTCGGGGTAGAGGTCGCGGTACTGCGGGCCGTGCTCCTCCCAGAACACGCTGACCTGGCCCTCGAAGCGGAAGATGGAGCCCCAGACGTACGGTTTGCCGAGCAGCACGGCCGCGTCGTTGACCAGGTAACGGGTGGCGAAGTTGTCGGTGCCGTCGACGATCAGGTCGTAGTCGCGGAAGATGTCCAGCGCGTTCTCGCTGGACAGATGCGTCTGGTGCAGATTGACCCTGACGAACGGGTTGATCTCCGCGATCGAGTCACGGGCCGACTCGGCCTTCGGGCGGCCGATGTCGGACTGGCCGTGGATGACCTGGCGCTGCAGATTCGACTCGTCGACCACGTCGAACTCGACGATGCCCAACGTGCCGACACCGGCCGCCGCCAGGTACAGCAACGCCGGACTACCCAACCCACCAGCGCCGACCACCAGAACCTTCGCGTTCTTCAGCCGTTTCTGCCCGTCCACCCCGACGTCCGGGATGATCAGGTGACGGCTGTAGCGCGCGATCTCCTCCTTGGTCAGCTCCGCGGCAGGCTCGACGAGCGGCGGAAGCGACATGGCTCCTCCAGATCCTTGAAGTCTCTCTTACGTGCTAACACGACCGGCCGGTCAGGTCTTCCGCACTCCCAGTATGTGGACCGGCGGGGTGTGGTGCGCGCGGTTACCCACAGGGTGGCGGATCTGTCCACAGGGTGTGGTCAGCACCCCATAGCGGATCATGAAAACCGATAGACTGGAATTGGGGGGGCGCCCCTGGGCTGGGGCGTCGGATCACCGGATTGCCAGTCGCCAGGCCGCCGGCTGACGGCCCGCATTGCGCGGGGTTGCCAGGTCGCTGGGCTGCTGGGTTGCTGGTCATCAGGCTTCGGGACCGGCTGGCTCCCGTCTCGGCCAGTCCGCCGACAGGCTGGCCGGCCGCCATCTCAGCCGATTCGCCGACAGGCTGGCCGCCACCTCTACCGTTCGTCGACAAACTCGCCGGCTCCCATCCCAGCCAGTTCGCCGACAAACCTCGCCGGCCGCCATCTCAACCGGTTCGCCGGGTCAGCCGTGCTGTAGGGGGAAGCCGCCGCCGATGCCTCGCCATGCGAGTGTCGAGATCAGGCTTACCGCCTCTTCCTTGGACAGCCGTCGGTCGGTGTCCAGCCAGAATCGGGCGGTGACCTGGCTCAGGCCGACCAACCCGACCGCCAGCAACTGTGCCTGGTCGTGGCTCAGGCCGGCGTCCGCCGTGATGGTTTCGGTGATCGCATCGACGCTGGACGTTGTCGCTCGCTCCACCGCGTCCTGCACCGCCGGCTCGCCGCGTAGGTCCGACTCGAAGACCATCCGGAACGCCTGGCCCTCGCCGTCGACGAAGTCGTAGAACGCGCCTACCGCCGCCAGGACCCGCAGCTTGTTGTCCGTCGTGGACTCCATCGCGCCTCGGACGCGCGACACCAGCTCGTCGACATGCGTTTCCAGCAGCGCCAGGTACAGCTCCAGCTTTCCTGGGAAGTGTTGGTAGAGCACCGGCTTGCTGACCCCGGCCCGCTCGGCGATCTCGTCCATGGCCGCCGCGTGGTAGCCGTTCGCCACGAACACGTCCTGTGCGGCGGCCAGCAACTGGGCCCGCCGCGCTGTCCTCGGCAGCCGCACGCCCCGACCCGCCATCGCGCCCTGCACAGTGTCCGTCACGTCGTCCTCCAGCGTGTGTCCGTGGCCGCGCGGGGGTGACCGCCGTACCGCACCTCGACCTTACTCGCTGGTAACGCCGTTCGGGAGCGATCGGTCCAGACCTATCCGGTACCCCGGCCGTGTCCAGTGTGCCCGACAGGGCGGTGTTGACGTCCTGGACGGGTCAGGAAGAAATCACATGAATCACATATGAACAGGGGATGGCTGAACGATGACGGCTGCCGCATTCTGTAGCGATGTCCATGCTCAGGTATCCGGCGCCGCCCGCAGGCCCGCTGCTCACCCGCGTGCCGCTGTCCGAGACGACGCTGCCGCCGCTGGACGACCTGCCGTGGCCGTGGCCGGGTCGCCAGCTCGCGATCGGCGACCTGACGATGCACATCCGCGAGACGCCCGGCCAGCATCCGGACGCCCCGCGTGCCATCTACCTGCACGGACTCGGCGGCTCGGCGACGAACTGGACCGAGTTGGCCGGCCTGCTCGCCGGTGCCGCCGACGGCATGGCCGTCGACCTCCCCGGTTTCGGCCTGTCGCCGCCACGCGCCGACGGTGACTTCCGGATGTCCACCCAGGCCGCCACGATCGCCGACGTCATCGCCGCGAGTGGCGGCGGCCCGGTGCACCTGTTCGGCAACTCGATGGGCGGCGCGATCGCGCTGCTGCTCGCGGACAGCCGGCCGGACCTGGTCCGCAGCCTCACGCTGATCTCGCCCGCCATGCCGGACCTGCGACTGGACATCCGACGCATGTCCGATCCCCGGATGGCGGTCGCGCTGTTGCCGCTCGTCGGCCGGCCGGCCCGCCGGCAGTTGGCGGCGCTCACCGCCCGGCAGCGAACCGCGCAGTTGCTCCGGCTGTGTTTCGCCGACCCGGCCCGCATCACCCCCGAGCGCTTCGACCTCGCCGTCGCCGAGTGCGCCGAGCGGATGGCGATGCCGTGGGCCAGCAACCAGATGGGCCCGGCCGCCGGCGCGATCATCCGTGAGTGGCTGGCCCCGCCGGCTCGCTCGCTGTGGGCGGTGGCGCACCGGGTGCGGGTGCCCACGCTGGTGATCTGGGGTGATCGGGACCGCGTGATCTCGGTACGCAAGGCGGCGCGAACCGCCCGACTGCTGCCACGTGGCCGACTGCTCGTGCTGCCGCGCACCGGTCACGCGGCGCAGATGGAGCGGCCGACCTCGGTGGCCAAGGCGGTACTCGGGATGTGGCAGGCGATCGACCGGGGTGATTGGTGAGAACAGATCACCGTAATATCACTGTGATCTTCGCTAGGGTGACCGGGTGGTTACGAAACGGCCACCCGGTCAACGGGGCACGCGGCGGACGACCGCGGAGCCGCTGACCGCGTCCTGGCGCCTCGACCAGGCCGAACTGGAGGGGCCGCCGAGGAAGAAGCGTCGCCGACCCCCGTTGTCCTCGTACGGCTGGCGCGTCTACGCCCTGCCGTTGCTGGTCATCCTCACCGTCGTGGTCGTCCTGAACACGGCGAAATCCACCAATTCGACGACTGCCGGCGGCAACCCAGGCGCCACGACCGGTCCGCCGGTGGCCACCGAACGCCCAGTGGTCCCCGCATTCACCGGCTCCGGCACCGCCGTGTTACCGCCGGGGCCGAACGTGCCGCAGGCGGGGTCGGGCACGTGGCACGTCGTGCCGGGCAGCGGACCGGTTGTCGGCAAAGGAAAGCGCGTCTTCCACTACCAGGTTTCGGTGGAGGACGGAATCGCCCCGGCGGCCTACGGCGGTGACGACGCGTTCGCCCAGGACGTGGACGCGACGCTGGCCGACCCGAGGAGCTGGATCGCCGCCGGTAGCATCTCGCTGCAACGGGTAGGCGCCGGCTTCCGGAGTCCCGACTTCGTCGTGAGCCTGACCACGCCGAACACCGATCATCGGTCCGATCTGTGCGGCTTCGACATCCGGTACGAGGCGTCCTGTTGGCAGCCGGGCGCGCACCGGGTGATCATCGATCTGGCCCGCTGGGTGCGCGGAGCACTGGCCTTCGACGGCGATCTCGGTTCGTACCGGCAGTGGGCGATCAACCACGAGATGGGCCGGGTGCTCGGCAACCAGGACGTCGGCTGCGCCGCGAACGGCGGGCTGGCACCGGTGATGATGCAACAGGAATTCGGCCTGGCCGACGACTACGTGCACGACCTGGACCAACAGAGTCCGGCCGAGAAGAACCAGGTTCCCCCGGACAGCAAGGTGTGCAGGGAAAACGCGTGGCCCTACCCACAGGGCCAGGACAATCCGGCCGACAACCCACCGACCAACTGAAATGGGGATGGGCGGGCGTCAGAGCTGATACCGTGCCGCTGACCGTGAGATCGCGCCAGGAGGTGAGACCCATGAACGCAGTACGCACGTGGGTGCTCCCCCTGCCGTCACGGTTGGGCGACTGACGCAGACGTCGCCGGGAGCGCCTGACAACACGGCTCTCCCGAAAGGCAACAACCTGTGGATTCTTTGCGTTTCACCCTGGAGACATCGTCCGACGGCGTCCTCGAACGTGACTTCACTCTCGGTGAGGTCACCGGCGTGCTCTGGTCACCCTCGGCCGGCTCCGCGAACGCGCACGCGCCCGTCGTGCTGCTGGGGCACGGCGGCGGCCTGCACAAGAAAACCCCGACCCAGGTGGCCCGCGCACACGGCTACGTGACCACCCACGGCTTCACCGTCGTCGCCATCGACGCGCCAGGACACGGGGACCGCCCACGCACCGCGCGGGACGACCAGGCTCGCGTCGACCTCCGGCGGGCCATGGCGGCCGGCGACAGCCCGGCCGTCGCGGCGGTCAGCGCTCAGTACGGCATGACACTCGCGCGACAAGCCGTGCCCGAGTGGCAGGCGACCCTGGACGCCCTACAACGACTGCCCGAGATCGGTACCGAGGCGCCGATCGGCTACGGCGGTGGCATCACGTTGGGTACCGGGATCGGGATTCCCCTGACCGCGACCGAACCCAGGATCACGGCCGCGATCTTCGGCGGTGGGTTCGTCGTGCACGAGGGGCTGATCGAGGCGGCGCGGCGCATCACCGTCCCGGTCCAGTACCTGCTCCCGTGGGACGACGAGCACGTCGACCGCCAGTCCGCCCTCGGCTTGTTCGACGCCTTCGCATCGCGGGAGAAGACGTTGCACGCCAACCCAGGCGACCACCGCAACGTGCGCTGGTTCGGGATCGACGAAGGATTCCTGGCCCGCCATCTCGGCCAGGTCGTCACATCACCGGCCTGACCTGACCGCGGCGGTGGCGGCGCCCGGTCCCGCATCGGGCGCCG
>DATBDL010000203.1:0-17526 GCA_036269975.1 Pseudonocardiaceae bacterium
ACCTCACCCTCGTCACGTTCGCCCGCATCAACGGATCACTGTCCGGCCAGGTGATGGCGTTCTTCGTGATGGTCGTCGCGGCCGCCGAGGTCGTCGTCGGGCTCGCGATCATCATGTCGATCTTCCGGACCCGCAGGTCCGCATCGGTCGACGACTCCAACCTGCTCAAGTACTAGGGAGTACGTCGGGATGCCTACTGTGTACGCGGCCGGCGGCGTCGCGACGTCCGCCTGGCTGCTGCTCGCGCTGCCCGCGCTCGGCGCGCTCGTGCTGCTGTTCGGCGGCCGGCGCACGGACGGCTGGGGCCACCTGCTCGGCTGCGTCACGATCGCGGCCGCGTTCGTGTGGGGCGTCGTGCTGTTCTTCCACGAGACGAGCCTGCCGGCGGCGCAGCGGGTCACGAACCTGCACCTCTTCACGTGGATTCCGGTCAACGAGTTGCAGGTGGACTTCGGGTTGCGCCTCGACCCGCTGTCGCTGACGTTCGTGCTCCTGATCACCGGCGTCGGCGGCCTGATCCACATCTACTCGATCGGCTACATGTCGCACGACCGGGACCGGCGCCGCTTCTTCGCGTATCTCAACCTGTTCGTCGCGTCGATGCTGCTCCTGGTGCTGGGCAACGGTTTCGTGACGCTGTACCTGGGCTGGGAGGGTGTCGGCCTCGCGTCGTACCTGCTGATCGGGTGGTACTCGGACCGGCCGTCCGCCGCGACGGCCGCGAAGAAGGCGTTCCTGATGAACCGGGTCGGCGACGTCGGCCTCGCGCTGGCGATCTTCATCCTGTTCAGCAAGCTGCACACCACGCAGTTCACCGACGTCTTCGCCCAGGCGCACACGCTGTCCGGCGGCACGCTGACCGCCGTCGCGCTGCTGTTGCTGCTGGGCGCCTGCGGTAAGTCCGGCCAGTTCCCGCTCCAGTCGTGGCTGCCGGACGCGATGGAGGGCCCGACCCCGGTGTCGGCCCTGATCCACGCCGCGACCATGGTCACCGCCGGCGTCTACCTGGTGGCGCGGGCGAGCCCGATCTACGACCTGACGTCGTCGGGCCGGCTGCTGGTCGTGATCATCGGCACGATCACGCTGTTGATCGGGTCGATCATCGGCTGCGCGTACGACGACATCAAGAAGGTGCTCGCGTACTCGACGGTCAGCCAGATCGGCTACATGATGCTGGCCGTCGGCCTCGGCCCGTTCGGCTACGCGCTGGGCATCGCGCACCTGCTGGCGCACGGCTTCTTCAAGGCGGGGCTGTTCCTCGGCGCCGGTTCGGTCATGCACGCCATGGACGACGAGACCGACATGCGCCGCTTCGGCGGCCTGTTCAAGCGGATGCCGATCACGGCCGTCACGTTCGGCCTCGGCTACCTGGCGATCATCGGCTTCCCCGGCCTGTCCGGCTACTTCACCAAGGACGCCATCATCGAATCGGCGTTCGGCGAGGGCGGTTGGCGCGGCTGGGTGTTCGGCGGCGCCGCCGCGCTGGCCGCCGGGATCACCGCGTTCTACATGACCCGCCTGGTGCTGATGACGTTCTTCGGCAAGGAACGCTGGCGGGACCTGAAGAACGCCGAAGGCAAGGACTACCACCCGCACGAGGCCAAGCCGGTGATGACCGTCCCGATGATCATCCTGGCGGTCGGTTCGATCGGCGCCGGCGCGTTCTTCTCGATCGGCGGTCGACTGACCAACTGGCTGGTGCCGTCGCTGGGTGATCTCCAGGAGCACGCCAGTCCGGTGCTGTCCAAGACTCTGATCACCGTCGGGACTCTGGTGCTGGCCGCGCTCGGCGTGCTGATCGCGATCCTGGTGGTCGGCCGCCGGCCGGTGCCGGTGGTCCGGCCGGAACCGGTGTCCTGGCCGGTCCGCGCCGCCCGCGCCGACCTGTACGGCAACGCGCTGAACGAGGCACTGGTGGCCCGGCCCGGCCAGTGGCTGACCGGTGGTCTGGTGTTCACCGACAAGCGGGGCATCGACGGCCTCGTCAACGGCATCGCCGCGATGATCGGCGGCACGTCCGGCCGGTTGCGCCGCTTGCAGACCGGATTCGTGCGGTCCTACGCACTGACCATGTTGGGAGGCGCGATCCTCTTGGTCGCGGCGTTGCTGTTGGTGAGGTTCTCCGCATGAACGTCGTGACTTCCGCGGTCTCGGCCGTGCCGACCGACTCCGGTCACGGTTTCGGCCTGCTGCTGAGCCTGCTGCTGCTGCCGCTGGTCGGTGCCGGCGTCCTGACGACGCTGCGACACGACGACCGGATGGCGAAGCTGGTCGCGCTCGGCATCGCACTGGCCGAGTTCGTGCTGGCCGTGATCGCGCTGTTCACCTACTCCAGTGGCGGCGCGCGGCTGCAGTTCTTCGCGTCCACCGACTGGATCGCGTCGTTCGGCGTGCACGTCTCGTTCGGCATGGACGGGATCGCGCTGGTGATGGTCGCGATGGTCGCGTTCCTGGTGCCGATCGTGCTGGGCGGCTCGTGGTCGGAGCGCCTACCCGACGGCAGGTCGGTAGCCGGGTACTTCGCGTTGATCCTGACGCTGGAAGCCCTGACCATCGGCGTGTTCGCGGCCACCGACGTGTTCGTGTTCTACGTGCTGTTCGAGCTGATGCTGATCCCGATGTACTTCCTCATCGGCAGCTACGGCGGCGTCAACCGGCGCTACGCGGCCGTGAAGTTCTTCCTGTACTCGTTCCTGGGTGGCCTGCTGATGCTGGCCTCCCTGATCGGGATGTGGTCGTACGCGCAGTCCGTCACCGGCAACGGCACGACCGACTGGGCGACGCTCACCACGATCGTCAGCCACGCCCCGCTGTCCACCCAGATCTGGATCTGGATGGGCTTCTTCATCGCGTTCGCGATCAAGGCGCCACTGGTCCCGTTCCACACGTGGCTGCCCGATGCCACCGCGGAGGCCCCGATCGGCGTCGGCGTGCTGCTGGTCGGCGTGCTGGACAAGGTCGGCATCTTCGGGTTCCTGCGCTACAACCTGCCGTTGCTGCCCGACGCCAGCCACAAGCTCGCGCCGCTGGTGCTGGTACTCGCGGTGGCGGGGGTCCTCTACGGATCGATCGTGGCCGCCGGCCAGAGCGACATGAAGCGGTTCATCGCGTACGTGTCGTTGGCGCACTTCGGTTTCATGGCGCTGGGCGTGTTCGCGTTCACAGCACAGAGCACCGTCGGCGCCGTGTCCTACATGGTCAACCACAGCATCGCCACCGGCATGCTGCTGATCGTGATCGGCATGGTGATCGTACGCGGTCGGTCGGTGCGGGCCGAGGACTACGGCGGCATGGCCAAGGTGACGCCGATCCTGGCCGGCATGATGTTCCTGGCCGGCCTCACCACGCTGTCGCTGCCCGGCACCAACTCGTTCATCAGCGAGTTCCTCGTCCTGATCGGATCGTTCCGGACCGAACCGGTGTACGCGATCATGGCCACCGTCGGCATGGTGCTGGCCGCCCTGTACGTGTTGTGGCTCTACCAGCGCGTGATGCAGGGGCCGGTGCGTGGCAACGCTTTGGTCAGCGTCGGCGACGGACCCGGCGCCGCCGTCGATCCGGAGTTGGGCGCCCGCAAGGGCATCAAGGACCTGTCCGGCCGCGAACGCTGGGTGCTCGCGCCGATGGTGATCCTGATCCTGCTGCTCGGCTTCTACCCCAAGCCCCTGCTCGACATCGTCAATCCGTCGGTGGGCGCAACGCTGCAGTCCGTCGGTGTGAGCGTCAGTACCGATGGGTCGACCCCGCAAGCGGGTCTCCCGCAAGGAGGCAACTGAAGTGCTCTCGATCCTCCACGCGGCGACGACGCCACCGATCGCGACGCCGTCGGTGAACTACGGCGCCATCGCGGCGCCGCTGATCATCCTGTCGGCGGCCTGCATCGGCGTGCTGTTCGAGGCGTTCCTGCCGCGCCAGTCCCGGTGGGCGTTCCAGGTGACGCTGAGCATGCTCGCGCTGGTCTTCGCCGGTTTCGCGCTGGCGCTGTACCTCAAGAGCGCGCCGGCCGCCGGCATCACGACGCTGTCCGGCGCGATCGCCATCGACCGGCCGTCGCTGTTCCTGTGGTTCACGTTGGTGGCCCTCACGTTCGCCGCGGTCCTGCTGATCGCGGACCGGACAGTGGACAAGGGCGGCTATTTCGTGGCGAACGCCGCGATCCGGCCCGGCGCGCTGTCCGAACGGGCGCAGCGCACGCTGGGCGGCATGCAGACCGAGGTCTTCCCGCTGACGCTGTTCGCGCTCGGCGGCATGATGGTCTTCTGCGCCGCCAACGACCTGCTCACCATGTTCGTCGCGCTGGAAGTGCTGTCGCTGCCGCTGTACCTGATGTGCGGCCTGGCGAGGCGGCGCCGGCTGCTGTCCCAGGAGGCGGCGGTCAAGTACTTCCTGCTGGGCGCGTTCGCCTCCGCGTTCTTCCTGTACGGGCTCGCTCTGCTCTACGGGTACGCCGGCTCGGTACGGCTGTCGGACATCGCGAACGCCGCCGCCGGCACCAACCGGTCGGACACGCTCCTGTTCGGCGGGATGGCGTTGCTCGTGGTCGGCCTGCTGTTCAAGGCGTCCATCGCGCCGTTCCACACGTGGACCCCGGACGTGTACCAGGGCGCGCCGACGCCGATCACCGCGTTGATGGGCGCGTGTACCAAGGTCGCGGCGTTCGGCGGCATCCTGCGGGTGCTGACGGTGGCGTTCCGCGCGACGAGCTGGGAGTGGCACGGCGTGCTGTGGGCCGTCGCCATCGTGTCGATGTTCGTCGGCGCCCTGCTCGGTATCACGCAGAGTGACATCAAGCGGATGATCGCGTACTCGTCGATCGCGCACGCCGGTTTTCTACTTGTCGGCGCGATCGCGCTCACCGACCGTGGCCTGTCCGGGACGCTGTTCTACCTCGTGGCGTACGGATTCACGACGATTGCGACATTCGGCGTCATCACCCTCGTCCGAAGCGGTGATGGTGAGGCATCACACCTTTCGGCGTGGGCCGGCCTGGCCAAACGATCACCGTTGGTGGCCGGTGTCTTCACGTTCCTGTTGCTCGCGCTCGCCGGCATCCCGCTGACCAGCGGTTTCACCGGCAAGTTCGTGGTGTTCGCGGCGGCGTTGAACGACGGCATGGCGCCGCTGGTCGTCGTGGCGCTCATCGCGAGCGCCGTCGCGGCCTTCTTCTACCTGCGGGTCATCGTGCTGATGTACTTCTCGGAGCCCGTCGCGGACGGTCCGACGGTCAGTGTGCCCGGCGTGTTCACGACCCTGGCCATTAGTCTTGGGGTGATAGTGACACTCGTGCTGGGCGTGTTCCCGTCGATCGTCCTGAACTGGGCGGGAGGCGGCGGCTTCGCCCTCTAGTTCGCACTGCGGGGGCGTCGTGACAGCCAACGAGAACGGTCTTGGCACCGGCTCCGACTCGGTGCTGCGCTTCGAACTGCCCGACCCCGCGCTCGCGGCGTCGGTCAGGACCGGCCTCGACCGGGTCGAGGACGTGCTGCACACCGTCGTGGACAGCGACGTCGAGTTCGTCCGGTCCACCGCGTTGCACCTGGTGGACGCGGGCGGCAAGCGCATCCGGCCGCTGTTCACGCTGCTCGCGGCCCAGTTCGGCGAACCGGACAGCCAGGACGTGATCACCGCGGCCGCCGCTGTCGAGCTGGTCCACATCGCGACGCTCTACCACGATGACGTGATGGACGAGGCCACCATGCGGCGCGGCGCGGTGAGCGCCAACGCCCGCTGGGACAACACGGTCGCCATTCTGGCTGGTGACTACCTGTTCGCGCACGCGTCCCGGCTGGTTTCGGACCTCGGTACGGATGCCGCCCGGATCATCGCGGAAACGTTTGCGGAGCTGGTCACCGGCCAACTGCGCGAGACCATCGGCCCAGGTCCGGACGACGACCCGGTCGCGCACTACCTCTCCGTGATCGACCAGAAGACGGGTTCCCTGATCGCGACCGCCGGCCGGTTCGGCGGCATGTGCGCCGGCGCGGCGGACGAGCACGTCAGGGCGTTGCGCCGGTTCGGCGAGATCGTGGGAACGGCGTTCCAGATCTCGGACGACGTCATCGACATCGCGTCGCCGGCCGCCGAGTCCGGCAAGACCCCCGGCACCGACCTGCGCGAAGGCGTGCACACCCTGCCCATGCTGTACGCGCTGGCCGAACGCGACCCGGCCGACCGGGACGGTGTGCGCCTGCGTGCGCTACTGGCCCGACCGCTGTCCGACGACGACGAGGTCAACGAGGCGCTGGCGCTGCTGAGGGAGTCGCCCGCGCTGTCCCGCGCCCGCAAGACGCTGGCCGACTACACCGATCAGGCGAGGGACCTGCTGCGCCTGCTACCGGACGGCCCGGCCCGCGCCGCCCTCCGCGCGATGACGGACTACCTGGTAGACCGAACAGGCTGACCATTTGCTGGTTGCCTATTCACATACCTGTCACGCGTTCCGTTCCGGGAATTGATCGTAGACCGGCGAAAATAACAACGGAAAGTGACCGCATAGGCTTTCCGAGGGGTCACCCGATCGTTGATAGGATTAGCTCGGAGGGAGTAGGTAGCCGCCTGTCGCGGGCTACCTGGCCAGGGGTGGGCCTGGTAGGACAGACTGCTGACTACCTGGAGCCGCGCATCCGGCACCGGGTATCGCGCGCAGGAGGGACATCCCGTGATGTGGATCTTCGGGCAGGTGTGGTTCGCCTGCCTGGTCGGCTTCGCCGCCGGCGTGCTGCTCGACTGGGTTGTCCGGGTTCGGCCGCTGGCCAGCCGGGTGGTCGACCTGGAGACACGCCTGGAAGCGGACGGCCGATCGGCACGCGCCGACGCGGTCGCAGGCGGCGGGTCCATGTTCGAGCGCGGCAGGTACGAAGCCCCCGGCCGCTTCGACTCGACCGGCTTCGGTGGCGACAGCAGCAGAGGACTCCTGACTCCCGCGTCGCAGGCCGACCACGGCAGCCTGGCTGCCGACCTGCTAGAACACGAGACGTCGTCGGGTTCGGGTTCGAACTCCGGTGCTGTCGAGCCGGCCAGCGGTGTCGAGGACTACCCAGGCGTCGCCCGATTGAGTGGTATCTGGGCGGACGAGGCGGCCGAGGAGTCGGCGACGTCCTGGCAGCCGTCGCCCCCGCCCGTCCCCACCGCGCACATCCCCACCGCCGCCGACCACGACGTAGACGATCACGAGGAGTGGAACCGCTCCGCCGACGAGCCGACATGGGAGGGCTCGGAATCGGTGACCCCGACGTCGGTGACCCCCCTGATCCCGTCGGCCGACGCGGACGAGCAGTACCTGGAGTTCCTGCGCGCCGGTGGCGCGGCCGATCCGGACACGTCGTCACCGGACGTGACCGCCACCGAGGTCACGTCCGTGCTGCCGTACGCCGCCCCCGGCGAGGAGTCGGTCGAGGGATATCAGGCGTATGAGGCGTACGAGGAGTTCAGCGGCAACGGCTACGGGACGAACGGCCACGATTACCAGAGTGAGGACTACGGCCGCGAGGATCAGCACGGCGGCTACGAGATCGTGGACTACCAGCAGGAGGACCTGTCCGAGCCGATCGAGTCGAGTTCGCCGCTGCCGCACCGGAGCACGTCGGACCTGGGGCGCAGGTACGCACCGTTCGAGATCCCGTTCGGCCAGTTGGACAATTCGGATGTACAGCCACACAGCAACGAAATAACCCCGATCGGGCAGGGTGGTTTCCAGCCCTTCCAGAAGCAGGATGACGAAGCGGACGCCGTCGATTCGACGGACCCGGCATCATGGTTCGACCTGACAGACCCAGGCCCCGGTTCGATCGGCGCGGCCAGCATGACGTCCCGGATGCTCCCGGTCGGCCTACCCGGCGAAGATCACCCGGACCTGCTGGGCACGTCGGTCTTCGGCGGCGACGAAGACCCGGTGTACCAGGAAGAGGGAGCGGCAAGGTCCCTGTTCGAGCCGGTAATCGCCCCCGACATCCACCAGGACTACTACGCGGGTGCCGCCTTCGAGGCCCCGCCGGCCTTCGACCCGACAGCCGGCCAGGGCACCACCCCCCGTCCGATCCGGGTACGGACCGGCATGGACCCGATGCCCAGCAACGGCGCCGCCCACAGCCTGGCCACCGACACCGACTACGCCCCCACGGTCGAAACACCGTTCACCCCGGCCAGCGAAATGTTCGCCAGCCCAACAAGCGAAACGCAGTTCGGCTCGACGGGCGAGCGCCCAGCCGGCCCGTTCGGCCCTGGGTCGGCGCTGCCACTGCCGGACGGAACGGCGCCATCGTCCGAGTTCCGAGTCAAGGCGAGGACGTCGTCGATGGTCTTCCACACGGAGTCGTCACCGTTCTACGAGCGCCTGGAACCCCAGGTCTGGTTCCGGGACCCCCAGGACGCCCAACGAGCCGGCTTCACGAGCTGGGAACGCCCGAGGACCTGGTAGACCAAGAACTCGGGCTGGCTCCGGACAGGCAGGCAGGCTTGGGTTGCTTGATCACTTCCCTTACCCCGATCCGGCGCTGGTAGATGGCCTCGACGATCGGGGTGAGGCGGGGGGAAGTGATCAAGCCCTGGTTTGTCTGCTTGCTTGGGTATCCCCACATGTTTTGGGTCTTATCGCGCGGCTTCGGATTGTGGTTGTGGTGCTTTGACGCCTGTTGCGATGCTGGGCGGCGATTTGGGTGGTGGGTTGGCTTTCGCGGTCCGCTTGCGGTCCGCTTGCGGTTCCTTGCGGTTCGCTGCGCTCGCCTGCCCGCCGCCTGCCCGTCCACGGACCGGGGCTTGACCTGGAGCCCACTCCAGGACCTAGCGTCAGCCTCATGAGTGTTTCCGCGTTGTCGACCCGCTCGCCCGAGCTCGGCCGGCGTCGCCGCCTCCTCGTGCTTGCCACCTGCTGCGCCAGCATCGTCGTCGTGGTGATGGACATCTCCATCGTCAACGTTGCTCTTCCAACCATTCGCCGGGAGTTGCATGCCTCGGTGTCCAGCCTGCAGTGGACCGTTGACGCCTACACCCTCGTGCTCGCCAGTTTCCTGCTACTCGCCGGGTCCACTGCCGATCGCGTCGGCCGTCGGCGGGTCTTTCAGGTTGGTCTTGCCGTGTTTGGGCTCGGCTCCGCCCTTTGTGGGCTCGCGCCGGGGATTGGCGCTCTGATCGCGGCGCGCGCACTACAGGCTGTCGGCGGGACGATGCTCAATCCGGTTGCCATGGCGATCATCGTCACCACATTCCCCGACCGGGCCGAGCGGGCTCGGGCCATTGGCATGTTCGGTGCCATGTCCGGCCTTTCCCTGGCGCTGGGGCCGATCCTCGGTGGTGCATTGGTGGACGGGTTCGGCTGGCGTTCCATCTTCTGGATCAACGTGCCGATCGTCGCCGCCGCGATCGTGTGTACCACATTGTTCGTGCCCGAGTCCCGTGCTGCTCGTGCGCGGCGATTCGATCCGGTGGGGCAGGGGCTTGTGGTCTTGGCGCTGGGTAGCGTCGTCTTCGCCATCATCGAGTCTGCCCGGTTGGGGTGGGGTTCTCCGCTTATCCTTGGGTTGCTTGTCGTCGCTCTGCTTGGTGTTGTGGGCATTGTCGGCTACGAGCGGCGGCGGGTCGATCCGTTGTTGGAGCTTCGACTGTTTCGTAGCGTCCCGTTCAGCTCCGCCATTCTGATGGCGCTTTTCGCCTTGTGCGGGTTCGGTTCCTTTCTGTTCGTGACCACGCTTTACTTGCAGGACGTTCGTGGTATGTCCGCGTTGGTGGCCGGATTGTGCTTGCTGCCGGTCGGCGTACTGATCGTGGTGCTCGCTCCGATTGCCGGTCGAATCGTCGGTGGGCGTGGGCCCCGACTGCCGTTGGCGATATCCGGGAGTGCGATGGCGTTGGGTGGTGGCGTGTCGGTTTGGCTTGGTCCGGCTACTCCGTTGCCGGTCGTGCTGTCCATTTATCTACTGTTCGGGATTGCCTTGGGGATGGTCAATCCGCCTATTACCAATTCGGCTGTTTCCGGGATGCCGGTGTCGATGGCGGGAGTGGCCGCTTCGTTGGCTTCGGCGGGCCGGCAGACCGGTACCACGTTGGGCGTCGCGATCGCCGGCACGATCGTGGGATCCAGCCTCGCGCGTGGCGGTGTGGTCTTCACCAGTGCGGCGGCCGGCGTCTGGTGGCTGGTGGCCGGACTCGGGATCGGGGTTCTGGTGCTGGGCTTGCTCAGCACGGGACGGCGGGCCCTGGGCACGGCGGGCCGGGCGGCGGCATTGTTCGACGACGAAGGCCCTGCTCGCGTCCGATGAGCAGAACGGCGAGCAGGGCCCACGAAACCCGCGAGCAGGGCCTACGACAGCTCAGTCAGCCGCTACGGTCCACGTGTCGCTGCCGCGTAGCAGTGACTGCAGATCGGCCCGCTTCGCGTCCTTCGCGTGCTGTACCTGTGCCCTTGCCTGGTCGTCGTACGTCGGCCGGTCGACCGACCTGAACACGCCGGTCACGGTGTGGGCCAGGTCGGAGCCGGTCAGGCGGGACAACGCGAACGCGTACGACGGGTCCATCAGGCCGGTGTCGTGGATGACCACCGCGTCCATTCCGACCTCGACGACCTTGCGCACGGTCAGTCCACCCGTGTTCGGGTCGCGGACTACGCCGTACTCCCGGTCGGCGCCGAACAGGATCGGCTGTCCGTCTTCCAACGGGACGATTCGCCGGTCCCGCTCGCCCGGTTCCTTCAGTACGTCGAAGGCTCCGTCGTTGAAGATCGGGCAGTTCTGGTAGATCTCCACCAGCGCTGTACCCCGGTGTTCGGCCGCCGCCCGCAGTACCTCGGTGAGCTGTTTGCGGTCCGAATCGAGGGTCCTTGCCACAAATGTGGCTTCCGCGCCCAGGGCCAGCGACACCGGGTTGAACGGGTTGTCCAGTGAGCCCATCGGGGTGGACTTGGTGACCTTGCCGATTTCGCTCGTCGGCGAGTACTGGCCCTTGGTCAGGCCGTAGATCCTGTTGTTGAACAGCAGGATCTTCAGGTTCACGTTGCGCCGCAACGTGTGCATCAGGTGGTTGCCCCCGATGGACAGTGCGTCGCCGTCGCCCGTGACCACCCATACCGACAGGTCCGGGCGACTGACCGCCAGACCGGTCGCCAGTGCGGGCGCTCGACCGTGGATCGAGTGCACGCCATAGGTGTTCATGTAGTACGGGAAACGGCTGGAACAACCGATCCCGGACACGAAGACGATGTTCTCCCGCTTGAGGCCCAACTGCGGCATGAATCCCTGTACCGCGGCCAGCACGGCGTAATCGCCGCAGCCGGGGCACCAGCGGACCTCTTGGTCGGACTTGTAGTCCTTAGCGGTCTGTTTTCCGTCAAAAGTGGGGATGCCGTCGAGACCGCCAAGGGTCGGGAGCCCCAGATCGATCGCTGTCACCGCGTCATGCCTCCCTCGATGATGTCGGTGATGACGTGCTGAAGCTCCTCGGCCTTGAACGGCAGTCCAGCGACCTTGGTGTAGCTGACCGCGTCCACCAGGAACTTCGCTCGTAGCAACAACGCCAGTTGGCCCAGGTTCATTTCTGGGATCACCACACGGGAGTAGCGGGCCAACACCTCACCCAGGTTGGCCGGCAACGGATTGAGGTGCCGCAGGTGGGTCGTCGCGACCTGGTGGCCCGCATTGCGAACGCGGCGGGCGGCCGCACCGATCGGCCCGAAGGTCGAGCCCCATCCGATGACAAGTACCGAAGCCTCGCCGGACGGGTCGTCGACTACGACGTCCGGCACCTTGATCCCGTCTATCTTGGCCTGGCGCAACCGCACCATCTTGTCGTGGTTGTCGGGGTCGTACGAGATGTTGCCCGTTCCGTCCTGCTTCTCCAGGCCGCCGATCCGGTGCTCGAGGCCGGGGGTGCCGGGCACCGCCCACGGCCTTGCCAGCGTCTCCGCGTCACGCAGGTACGGCCAGAACTCGCCGGAACCGTCCGGCGCGTTCGACTTGGTGGCAAAGGAGACGCTCAAGTCGGGCAGCTCGTCGACGGACGGGACGAGCCACGGCTCGGAGCCGTTGGCGATCGAGCCGTCCGACAGCAGCAGCACCGGCGTGCGGTAGGTCAGTGCGATCCGCGCCGCGTCCAGCATCGTCGAGAAGCAGTCCGCCGGTGACTGGGGCGCGATCACCGGGACAGGCGCCTCGCCGTTGCGGCCGAACATGGCCTGCAACAGATCCGCCTGCTCGGTCTTGGTCGGCAGGCCGGTGGACGGCCCGCCGCGCTGCACGTCGATCACCACGAGCGGCAGTTCCGTCATCACGGCCAGGCCGATGGTCTCCGACTTCAGCGCGATGCCGGGGCCGGACGTGGTGGTCATGCCGAGCGAACCGCCGTAGGAGGCGCCGAGCGCGGCGCCGATGCCGGCGATCTCGTCCTCGGCCTGGAACGTGGTGATGCCGAAGTTCTTGTGCTTGGACAGTTCGTGCAGGATGTCCGACGCCGGCGTGATCGGGTACGTGCCCAGCAGGATCGGCAGCTTCGACTGCTGGCCCGCCGCCACGATTCCGTAGGCCAGCGCGGTGTTCCCGGTGATCTGCCGGTACGTGCCGGTCGCCAGCTTGGCCGGCGCGACCTCGTACGTCACCGCGAACGACTCGGTCGTCTCGCCGTAGTTCCAGCCGGCGCGGAACGCGAGCACGTTGGCCTCGGCGATGGCCGGCTTCCTGGCGAACTTCTCACGCAGGAAGCGTTCTGTGCCCTCGGTCGGCCGGTGGTACATCCACGACAGGAGGCCGAGCGCGAACATGTTCTTCGCCCGCTCAGCGTCCTTCTTGCCCAACCCCGTCGACTCCACCGCGCCCAGCGTCAGGGTGGCCATCGCGACCTTGTGCACCTGGAAGCTGGCCGTCGACTCGTCCGACAGCGGGTCGGTTTCGTAGCCGACCTTCGTTAGGTTGCGCTTCGTGAACTCGTCCGTGTTGACGATCAGCATGCCGCCGGGCGGCAGATCGCCGATGTTGGCCTTGAGCGCGGCCGGGTTCATCGCGACGAGTACGTCGGGACGGTCGCCGGGCGTGAGGATGTCGTAGTCGGCGAAGTGGAGCTGGAAGCTGGAGACGCCGGGCAGCGTGCCCTGAGGTGCCCGGATCTCGGCCGGGAAGTTGGGCAGCGTGGCCAGGTCGTTGCCGAAAGCGGCCGCCGCGCTGGTGAACCGGTCGCCGGTGATCTGCATACCGTCGCCGGAGTCACCGGCGAATCGGATCACCACCCGGTCCAGCTTGCGGACCGTATGGTCCGCTGCCGTTGACGGGCTGTCGGTGTCACCAACATCAACGCTCATGTCCCCTGAGATCCCTCTTTTCCACCTGGTCCAGCCACTCTGCGCAGCGGCCGGCGAGTTCCCCTGACTGCGAGGGTAGTCCCATACGTCGGTTGACGACGCGATCCCTGCGCCGTGTGGCCGAGGTGTGGGAACACCCTGCTCACGATCCATTGTGCGTGTCCTGCCTGGTACTTACTTCTTCTAGTGCAGCACTCCTTGCCCGTCGTCCGCAGGTGCTGTCTCTCACAGTCCAACGTGAAAACTGTGATGGACTGACGGTAACAGTTACTTCGAGTTACAGGCACTGCGGAACGTCCTACTGTCACATACGTCGCTCGGGCACCGGTGGACGTTCCAACAATGTGGACAAGACCACTGTTGACACAGTGCGATCGATGATGTCCAGCGCCCGCAGCCGCTCCAGCGCCGTCTCGAGATGGTGGATGTCGGCGGCCCGCAGGTGCACGATCGCGTCCGCCGCGCCGGACACCGTGTACGCGGCGACGACCTCGGTCAGCGGTTCGAGGCTCGCCGTGATCCGGTTCGGCAGCACGTTGCCCCTACAGTGCACCTCGACGAACGCCTCGGTGCCCCAGCCGAGCGCCTCGGGATCGACCACCGCGGTGAACCCGCGCAGCACCCCGGCATCCAGCAGCTTGTCCACCCGCCGCTTCACGGCCGGCGCGGACAGCCCGACATCGGCGCCGATCTCCGCGTAGCTCGATCGGGCGTCCGACACCAGGCACGAAACGATTCGATGGTCAATCGAGTCCATACGCAACATTCTGCACCCTGGACCGCAGCCAGGCGGCTTGTTCCGCAGCCATAACGCCTCTTACATTTCGATCCATGACGACCATGCCCCTGCATCCGTCGGCATCGCGACCCGAGCCGACCGAGCCGGATCGCATCCCGACTCTCCGCGGGTACCTGATGTGCCCACCCCGGCACTTCGCGGTGCAGTACGTGATCAATCCGTGGATGGACCCCGACGTGCCGGTGAGCGTCGACCTCGCGGTGCGGCAGTGGCGGGAACTCAAGCGGGTCTACGAGTCGCTCGGCCACCGGGTCGAGGTCATCGAACCCCAGGCCGGCCTGCCGGACATGGTGTTCGCGGCGAACTCGGGCACCGTGGTGGACGGCCGGGTGCTCGGCGCCCGGTTCCGGGCACCGGAACGGGTGGCCGAGGCGGAGCACTACCGCCGCTGGTTCGTCGAGCACGGCTACCGCGACGTCGTGATGCCGGCCGCGATCAACGAGGCGGAGGGCGACTTCGCGTGGACCGGCCGATTCCTGCTGGCCGGCACCGGTTTCCGCACCGACCCGGCGGCGCACGCCGAGGCGCAGGAGGTGCTCGGCGTCCCGGTCGTGTCGCTGAGCCTGGTCGACCCCCGCTACTACCACCTGGACACGGCGCTGTTCGTGCTCGACGACTCACCGCTCGCCCCGGAGATCGCGTACTACCCTGGCGCGTTCTCGGCCGGCTCGCGCGAGGTGCTGCGTCGGCTGTTCCCGGACGCGGTGATCGCCACCGACGCGGACGCGGCCTGCCTTGGCCTCAACGGCGTCTCCGACGGCCGCAACGTGGTGCTGCCGATGGAGGCGGCCGGCCTTGCCGGCCAGCTCAAGGAGCGCGGCTACCAGCCGGTCATGGTCGACATCAGCGAGCTGCGGAAGGCAGGCGGCGGCCCCAAGTGCTGCACGATGGAGCTGCGGGCGTAAGCCGATCTACGTCAACTGCGCCGGCACGCCGGTCGACGGCTCCTGGTGGTCGTGATCCTTCCGGGGTTCGGTCGGCCGGTTTACGGCGAGGTGGTCCGCGCGCCGGGCCAGCACCGCGATGCCCAGCATGATCACGACGGCCGCCGCCACCTCGCCGGCGAGCACGCCGGGTGACGTGGACGCCGACTCGCCGAGCCACCACACGCCGATGGCCACGCCGACCAGCGGATCAACCGTGGTGATCACGGCCAGTGCCGGCGACATCAGCGTGCCCTGCTGGAACGTGTTCTGGCTCAGCAGGAAGCCGATCGGCCCGATCACGCACACCGCGTACAGCGTCCAGTGCCCGAACGGCACGGACAGTCCCTGCCGCAGCTCGCCGGCCACCACCTTCATCAGGCCGGCGGTCAGGCCGTAGAACACGCCGGTGGCCAGGGCGAGACCGAGCACCCGCACAGGTCCCCGCACGGTCATCGACAGGACGAGCCCCGCCACCGCGATCACGCCCAGCGCCAGCGCCAGCCGGGCCAGCGGGGCCGACTCGACCAGGTGGTCGGTACCACCGGTCGGCCTGGCCAGCAGCAGGAACGCGCACAGGCCCGCCACGCACGTGAACGCACCGCCGACGATCACCCGGTCCGGTTTGCGGTGCACGAACCAGGCCGCGAAGAACCCGCCGAACGGCAGCGCCGTCACCAGCAGCGGCTGCACCAGGATGAGCGGGCCGAAGCCCAGCGCGAGCACCTGCAGGCCCAGGCCGGCGATGGTGGCGCCGATCCCGATCAGCCACAGCGGCCGTCGTACCAGGTCGACGAACAGGCGTGGGTGAAGAGTCTTGCTAGTGGGTACCTGTTTGGTAGCCCGAGCCTGTGCCGCGCTGGCCAACCCCATGCAGGCCGCGGCCACGACGGCGGCCGGCACGGCGACCACCATGCTCACAGCAGCAGTACCCACTACCGGTCTCCCTCCGGTCCGGTTCCACCGACCAGCCCACCAGCATGTCAAATAAGCGTCAAGCCGTTATGACGTCATCGGTGCCCGATTTCTTCCCGACCACCCCCTCCAGTGTCCGCTTTCGCCTGATGGCTGGCCCGATGGCGATCGGGTGGGAACCAGGACCGCATGAAAACGTCTTGACAACATGCGGAGCCGACCTGGACCTCACAGCGCAGTCGAGTACATTGGCTGCACTCCTCGGTGGCACGGGCGGGGAAAAATGATCAGCCACCGAGTGCTCACACGCAGCACGGCGGAAAGAGACAGCGAGTACATGTCGCAACACGTGACGGTTCACCTGCCCGCGCTCGGCGCCATGGTTCGACACGGGGGGAAGCACCTGGTCGAGTCGACGCTGGCTCCGCTGTGCCTGTTCTACCTGCTGTTGAGCATGGTCGGGCTGGACGGCGGCCTGATCGCGGCGCTGAGCTGGTCGGTGCTCGCGATGACGAGGCGAATCGTCTTGCGTCGGAAGATTCCGGCGGTGCTGATTCTTACCACCGGGTTGCTTATCGCACGCACTGTGCTCGGACTCGTCACCGGCAGTGTTTTCCTCTACTTCCTACAGCCGACATTGCAAAACTTCCTGATCGCATTCGTGCTGCTCGCGTCGCTGCCGTTCGGCCGACCGTTCCTCGCCAAGCTGGCCGACGACTTCTGTGCGTTCCCGGCGTCGTTCAGCGAGCATCCGAGGGTGGTGCGGTTCTTCCGCCGCGTCTCGCTGCTGTGGGCGCTGGTGTTCGTCACCAACGGTGCCGCCACGCTCTACATGCTGGCCAGGCAGACCGTCGGCGAGTTCCTGATGGTGTCCACCGCCGGCTCGTACACGGTGATCGGCCTCGCGGCGATCGTCTCGCTGGTCTGGTTCCGCCGTGCGCTGCGCGGTGAGGGCATCGTGCTGCGGCTGGGACCGGCCAGGGCCGCCGCCAACACGGCGACCCCGGCACCAGTGTCCTGACACCCCTCCTGGAACTGGGGACGCTCAGAACTTCTCGACTGCCGGGATGATCTCCCGGCCCATCAGCTCCAGCGCGTCGATCCCCTCCGCGTGCGCGACCTTGCCGTGCGCGGTGTCGATCCCGAGATCGGCGAACCCGCGCAGCGCGGCCAGCGTCTCGTCCACCCGTTCGCCGTGCTCGCCCAGATCGAAGTAGTAGGAGGCGGTCTTCTCGATCTCGTCGTAGTCACGGCCCTCGTTGGCGCAGTGCTGGCGCAGCACGTCCAGCTTGTGCTCCAGTTCCGGCCCGCCGAACAGGTTGCACGACTGCGCGTACCTGGCGACGAACCGCAGGGTCTTCTTCTCGCCGCCGCCGCCGATCATGATCGGCGGGTGCGGCCTGGTCAGCGGCTGCGGCGAGTTGAGCGGTCGTTCGAGCTGGAACTGTCTGCCGTGGAACGGCGACTCGTCACCGGACCACATCCGCAGGCAGATCTGGACGGCCTCTTCCAACTGCTCGAACCGCTCCGCCACCGGCGGGAACGGGATACCCAGCGCCACGCTCTCCTCTTCGTTCCACGCCGCCCCGATGCCGAGCATCGCCCGGCCGCCG
>DATBDL010000204.1:0-4049 GCA_036269975.1 Pseudonocardiaceae bacterium
GATCACGATCGGTGCGCTGACCTCCCCGGTTCGCACGAGCTCGTTGAACGCCAGGCCCGCCTTTGCCCGCTCGCCGTAGCCGAGCCAGCAGATCCGCGCCGGGAGGCCCTGGAATGCCACCCGCTCCCCGGCCAGCTCGATCCAACGGGCCAGGGACTCGTTCTCGGGGAACAGTTCCAACATCGCGCGGTCGGTCGCCGCGATATCGGCCGGATCGCCGGACAGCGCCACCCAGCGGAACGGTCCCTTACCCTCGCAGAACAACGGACGAATGTACGCGGGCACGAAACCGGGAAAGTCGAACGCATTCTCGCAGCCGCCGAGTTTGGCCTCACCACGCAGTGAATTGCCGTAGTCGAACACCTCGGCACCGGCCGCCTGGAATCCGAGCATGGCCTCGACGTGATCGGCCATCGAGTCGCGCGACCGGTCGGTGAACTCGTCCGGCTTCTTGGCCGCGTAGTCGTGCCAGTCGGCCAGGTCGACGCCCTTGGGCAGGTAGGCCAGCGGGTCGTGCGCGGAAGTCTGGTCGGTCACGATGTCGACGTCGAGCCCACGCCGCAACAGTTCCGGCAGCACATCGGCCGCATTGCCGATCAGGCCGACCGACAACGCCCGCCGATCGCGCTTCGCCGCGGTGACACGGGCAACAGCATCGTCCACATCAGACGCAACCTCATCGAGATAGCGGGTCTCCACCCGACGCCGCGCACGAGCCGGATCGCATTCCACGACCAGCGCGACGCCACCATTCATGGTGACGGCAAGCGGCTGCGCACCACCCATCCCGCCAAGACCAGCGGTCAGCGTCAACGTACCGGCGAGCGAACCGCCAAACCGCTTGGCGGCGACAGCGGCGAACGTCTCGTAAGTACCCTGCAAAATCCCCTGAGTGCCGATATAGATCCACGAACCGGCCGTCATCTGACCGTACATGGTCAGCCCGAGCGATTCCAGCCGCCGGAACTCCGGCCAGTTCGCCCAGTCCGGCACCAGATTTGAATTGGCGATGAGCACACGCGGCGCCCATTCGTGCGTGCGTAGGACGCCGACCGGGCGGCCGGACTGCACGAGCAGGGTTTCGTCGTCGCGCAGGTCGGTGAGTTCACGGGTGATGGCGTGGAAACTGGTCCAGTCACGAGCGGCGCGCCCGGTGCCGCCGTAGACGACGAGGTCGTCCGGCCGTTCGGCGACGTCCGGATCGAGGTTGTTGTGCAGCATGCGAAGCGGCGCCTCGGTGGCCCAGCTACGCGCGGTCAGCGTGGTCCCCCGCGCGGCACGCACGACTGTGGACATCAGCGAACCTCCCCGTTCCGAATGAGTTGTTCAGCGGCGGCGATCTCCGGCGCGAGGTGCCGATCCGGCCCCGGCCCAGCGACCGTTTCCCGCAGTTTCGCGACGACAGCGGCCGTAGCCGGCGCCGGTGTGAGCGGTGCGCGCAGGTCCAGCGCGCGGGCAGCGGTGAGCAGTTCGACGGCCAGCACCGTAGTCAGCCCGTCAACTGCTTTTCGGAGTTTGCGCGCGGCCGACCAGCCCATGGAAACGTGGTCCTCCTGCATGGCGCTGCTGGGAATCGAGTCGACGGAAGCCGGCACGGCCAGCCGCTTGAGCTCGGAAACGATCGCCGCCTGCGTGTAATGCGCGATCATGTGGCCGGAGTCGACGCCAGGATCGTCGGCGAGGAATGGCGGCAGGCCGTGCGAGCGGGCAACGTCCAGCATCCGATCGGTACGCCGCTCGGCAATGCTGGCCAGGTCGGCAACGCAGATGGCCAGGAAATCAAGGACGTAGCCGACCGGAGCGCCGTGAAAATTCCCGTTGGACTCAACCCGTCCGTCGGCCAGAATGACAGGGTTGTCGATGGCAGCGGCGAGTTCCCGATCGGCAACGGTCTCGGCGTGGGTCAACGTGTCGCGGGCAGCGCCGTGCACCTGCGGCGCACACCGGAGTGAATAGGCATCCTGAACGCGATTGCAGTCCGGCCCACGATGGCTCGCCATGATCGCGCTACCGGCGAGCAGTGCGGACATCCGAGCGGCCGAAGCAGCCTGACCGGGATGCGGGCGCAGGGTCTGGAGGTCGGCGGTGAAGACCCGATCGGTGCCCAGCAGAGCTTCCACGCTCATGGCGGCCGTGAGGTCGGCGACGTCGAGAAGGTGGGCGATGTCGGTCATGGCCAGAACCAGCATGCCGAGCATGCCGTCGGTCCCGTTGATCAGCGCAAGGCCCTCCTTCTCGGCCAGTTCCACCGGCTTGACCCCGGCTTCGGCCATGGCTTCGGCAGCGGGTCGGTTGGCGCCGGCGCGATCGGTCACGTAGCCCTCACCGATCAACGCGAGCGCGACGGAGGACAGCGGAGCGAGATCGCCGGAACAGCCAAGCGAGCCGTACTCGTGCACGACGGGCGAGATGCCGGCGTTGAGCAGCCCGGCAAGCGTGTCGACGGTCGTGGCCCTGATGCCGGTGTGGCCGGTGGCGAGCGTGCGCAGGCGCAGCAACATGAGAGCGCGAACGACCTCGCGCTCGACTTCCGGCCCAGCACCGGCAGCATGCGAGCGGACCAGCGAACGTTGCAGCGCGGCCCGGCGGTCCGGCGGAATGTGCCGGGTAGCGAGCGCGCCGAAGCCGGTGGAGACGCCGTAGGTGGGTGTGGTGGCGGTAGCCAGCCGGTCGACATGCGCACGAGCGCCCAGGACGGCAGCCCGCGCCGAGTCGGACAGTGCGACGGGAGCGTCATGCCGAGCGACAGCGACCACCTGGTCACGGCTCAGCGCGCCACCGGTCAAGAGGACGGGTCCGTACATGAGCCCATCTCAGCCCCGAGTCGGCAACAGCGCGAGCGCTGACATCCGGAGAGTGTCTGGCATGCCAGACTGACGGCATGGGTGACAGCACCGACGTCCCCGCCCTACGCCACGGTCTGGCCGTGCTCCGGCTGCTGGCCAGCCACGCCGGCCCGATGACCGCGACCGCCGTCGCCGGCGAACTCGGCCTGCCCCGTTCGACGACCTACCACCTGCTCGCCGAGTTGGCCAAGGCCGGATTCGTCACGCATCTGCCGGAAGACCGGCGCTACGGCCTCGGCGTGGCCGCCTTCGAACTCGGGTCCGCCTACCTCCGGCACGACCCGCTGGAACGCCTCGCCCGGCCGCTCCTGCGCAAACTGGTCGACCGCGTCGGCCGCACCGCACACCTGGGCGTGCTGCACGGGCCCGAGACGCTGTACCTGGTCCGGGAGCAACCGGACCGGCCGCAGACGCTCGTGACGGACGTCGGCGTGCGGCTGCCGGCGCAGTTGCCGGCGTCCGGGCGCGCCATGCTCGGGAAGCTGCCTCCGGCGCAGGTGCGGGCGCTGTTCCCGTCGACGGCCAGCTTCGTGAACCGCACCGGCCGCGGTCCGACCGATCTGCCTGGCCTGCGCCGGTTGCTGGCCGCCGAGAAACGGCGCGGCTGGGCCGTGGAGGACGGGCATGTCACGGCGGGATTCGCGTCGGTGGCGGTCGCCGTACTCGACCACGGCGACCGACCGGTGGCGGCGATCAGCGTGACGTTCCGGCACAACTGCGACAGAGAATGTGCGCAGGACTGGCCGGACCTGGCCGCCGAAGTCCGCACGGCGGCCGCCGAACTCTCGACCCGGATAGGGCACCGGCCCGAGTCGCGCTGACGCGACACGGGCCGGACACCCACCACCAAAGAAAACTCAGTCAGCCAACTCGGCGTCCGCCGCCGCGAACTCGGCCTGGGTGTTCTCCACCATGGCCAACACCCGCTCCGCAGGCGACGCGACACTCACCGCGAAGTAGAACACCACCAGACTGAACACGGCGACCACCCCGAGGTCGTACCAGTCCGGCAGCACCTTGTGAAAGCCCCAGTTCCCGTACCGGCCCAGGAAACCGATGATCAGCGAACCGACCAGCCACGGCCAGATCCAGGACGCGGCCCGCCAGTCGATGTCCGGCCGGTCCTCGTGCTTGGTCAGGGCCAGGGTGACCTCGAACAGGATGCGGCCGATGAAAATCGCGGCCAGCAGCTTCAGCGTCGTG
>DATBDL010000205.1:0-14863 GCA_036269975.1 Pseudonocardiaceae bacterium
GAGCTCGCCGGCCTGATCGCCGGCGGCGACGCCTCGGCGGTCGAGGTCACGCAGGCGCACCTGGACCGCATCGCCGCGGTGGATCCCGCCGTGCACGCGTTCCTGCACGTCGCCACCGAGCGCGCGCTGAACGCGGCCCGCGCTGTGGACGAGGACGTGGCAGCCGGCCGGCCGCCCGCGTCGCCGCTGGCAGGTGTTCCGCTGGCGCTCAAGGACGTCGTGACGACCGAGGGTGTGCCGACCACGGTCGGGTCCAAGATCCTGGAGAACTGGATTCCGCCCTACGACGCCACGATCACCCGCAAGCTGCTCGAAGCGGGCATCGTGATCCTCGGCAAGACCAACATGGACGAGTTCGCGATGGGCTCGTCCACCGAGAACTCCGCGTACGGCCCCTCGCACAATCCGTGGGACCTGGACCGGATTCCGGGCGGTTCGGGCGGTGGCTCGTCGGCGGCGCTGGCCGCGTTCGAGGCCCCGCTGGCGATCGGCACCGACACCGGCGGCTCGATCCGGCAGCCCGGCGCCGTCACCGGCACCGTCGGCGTGAAGCCGACCTACGGCGGCGTGTCGCGCTACGGCCTGGTCGCGTTCTCGTCGTCGCTGGACCAGGCCGGCCCGTGCGCGCGGACCGTGCTGGACGCGGCGCTGCTGCACGAGGTCATCGCCGGCCACGACGCGCTGGACGCCACGTCGATCGACGCCCCGGTGCCGCCCGTGGTCGCGGCGGCGCGCGAGGGCGCCCACGGTGACCTGCGTGGCCTGCGCGTCGGCGTGGTGACGGACCTGGCCGGCGGCGACGGCTACCAGGCCGGCGTGCTGTCGTCGTTCGAGCGAGCCGTTGCGACCCTGCGCGAACTGGGTGCCGATGTCGTCGAGGTGAGCTGCCCGCACTTCCGCTACGGCCTGCCGGCGTACTACCTGATCGCGCCCAGCGAGTGCTCGTCCAACCTGGCCCGCTTCGACGCGATGCGCTACGGCCTGCGGGTCGGCGACCTCGACGGGGCCAGCGCGGAGGACGTGATGTCCGCGACGAGGGAGGCGGGCTTCGGCCCGGAGGTCAAGCGGCGCATCATGATCGGCACGTACGCGCTGTCGTCCGGTTACTACGACGCGTACTACGGCCAGGCACAGAAGGTCCGCACCCTGATCAAGCGCGATTTCGACAGCGCGTTCGAGACGCTGGACGTGCTGGTGGCGCCGACGACGCCGACGACGGCGTTCCGGCTGGGCGAGCGCACCGGCAGCCCGATGTCCATGTACCTGGCGGACCTGTGCACGATTCCGGCCAGCCTGGCCGGAATCCCCGCGATGAGCGTGCCGAGTGGACTGGCGTCCGACGACCGCCTGCCGGTCGGCCTGCAGATCATGGCGCCGGCCATGGCGGACGAGCGGATGTACCGGGTGGCGGCGGCCTACGAGGTGGCCCGCAACTCGGCAGAGGGTGGCCCGCAGATCGACCGGATTCCCGAACTGGAGGCATGAGCGACGTGAGCTCTTCGAAGAAGAAGGTACGCGGTGTCCTCGGCTTGGTGGGCCTGGTTTTCGGCGCGCTCGGCGCGGTCAGGGAACTGAAGGCGGCCAGCGGCAATCGTGACAGCCTGGCCCTGGTGAACGCGGTGCTGAATTTCGCGGCCGTGCTGACCGGTGCCGCGCTGGCCGTCCGCGCGCTGCGCAAGGACGGTGACGAGGAATGACCGCCGTGTCGGACCTGATGGACTACGCGGATGTGCTGGCACGGTTCGAACCGGTGCTGGGCCTTGAGGTGCACACCGAGTTGTCGACCCGCACCAAGATGTTCTGCGGCTGCTCGACGGTGTTCGGTGCGGAGCCCAACACCCAGGTGTGCCCGACGTGCCTGGGTCTGCCGGGCGCGCTGCCGGTGGTGAACGCGGCGGCGATCGAGTCCGCGATCAGGATCGGCTTGGCGCTGAACTGCGAGATCGCCGAGTGGTGCCGATTCGCCAGGAAGAACTACTTCTATCCGGACATGCCGAAGAACTTCCAAACCTCCCAGTACGACGAGCCGATCGCGTACAACGGCTACCTCGATGTGGAACTGGAAAATGGTGAGGTCTTCCGTGTGCTGATCGAGCGCGCGCACATGGAGGAGGATACCGGCAAATCGGAACACGTAGGTGGTTCCGACGGCCGGATTCACGGTGCCGAGTTCTCGTTGCTCGACTACAACCGAGCCGGCGTCCCATTGATCGAAATCGTCACGAAGCCGATCACCGGTGCCGGCGAGCGGGCCCCGGAAATCGCGAGGGCGTACGTGACGGCATTGCGGGACCTGTTGCGCGCCTTGGACGTTTCCGACGTACGGATGGACCAGGGCTCCCTGCGGTGTGACGCGAACGTGTCGTTGATGCCGATCGGTTCGGATACTTTCGGAACGCGTACGGAAACCAAGAACGTCAACTCGTTGCGGAGTGTGGAACGGGCCGTTCGATACGAAATGTGCCGTCAGGGCGCGATTCTGTCGGCTGGTGGAACGATCACCCAGGAGACGAGGCACTACCAGGAGGCGACGCAGACCACGGCGTCGGGCCGGACGAAGGAGACGGCCGAGGACTACCGGTACTTCCCGGAACCGGACCTGGTGCCGATAGCGCCGGAACGGACGTGGGTCGACGAGCTGCGCAAGACGTTGCCGGAGTTGCCATGGGAGCGGCGCAAGCGAATCCAGGTGGAATGGGGTTTGTCGGACGCCGAGATCCGGGACCTGGTCAACATCGGCGCGATCGACCTCATCACGTCCACTGTGGACGCGGGAGCGAGCTCGTCGGACGCCAGGTCGTGGTGGGCGTCGTACCTGGTACAGCAGGCGAACACGCGTGGTGTCGAGTTGGCCGAGCTGCCGATAACGCCGGCCCAGGTGGCGCGGGTGATCGAACTGGTGGCGAGCCGAGAGCTGACGACGAACCTGGCACGCCAGGTGGTCGACGGCGTGCTGACGGGCGAAGGCGAGCCGGACGAGATCGTGGCGGCGCGAGGTCTGAAGGTTGTTTCGGACGATTCGGCCTTGATCGCGGCTGTCGACGTGGCGCTGGCGGCGGCACCGGACGTGGCGGAGAAGATCCGCAACGGCAAGGTGGCGGCAGCCGGCGCGATCGTCGGAGCGGTGATGAAGGCGACGAGGGGCCAAGCAGATCCGCGGCGAGTGCGAGAGCTGATCATCGAACGCTGCTCCTGACGTCAACTCGTGTCCGGACGGGCAGTCGCGCCCAATCCCCGCGCGGATGCCCGTCCGGACACGAGGGAGTGGTCAGACGTACTTCATTAGTTGGTCTGCCAGCGCCACTGGTTGGCTCAGCGCGTTCAGGTGTCCGCCTGGGATGTCGTCCACCGTGATGCCGAGGCGTTCTTCGGCCACTCGTTGCTGGAACGTCAGCGGGAACAGTCGGTCTTCGCGGCCCTGAACGAACCGGACCGGTACGTTTGGCCAGGCCGTCAGTGGCCACGATTCCTCGAACGGCTTGTCGGCCTGTGGGGATTCGCCTCGGGCCATCACTTCTTCCGTGATTTCCGCTGGCATGTCGTGGAAGAAGCCCTGGATTATGTCGAATTCCGCTGGGCGTCCCTGGCTGGCCGCGTATTCCGCTGCCGCCCGTCGCTGTCCTGTGTTGGCCCAATAATCGCTCGCACTTTCGCCTGGGGCCGGGACCATGGCGTTCAACAGGACCAATGCTGCTACCGGTAGTCGGTCGCATGCCAATGGCGCCGAGAAACCGGCCATGGATTGGGCCACCAGGACGACCGGACCCCTGTCCCTCGCTGTCGCGACGATTGTGTCCGCGTATTCCGTCAGTCCTGCCGAGTCGTCGCCGGTTGGTAGGTCCACCGGGATCGCCTGGTGTCCGCGTGCCTCGAGTTCCGGTATCAGCTTCTGCCACAACCACGTGCCGCCGCCGGCGCCCGGTACCAGGATGAACGTTGCCATGGTCACTGTCCCCGTTCGGTCGTTGCTGCTCCTAGCATAGGAGTAACTACATCATGTGTGCAAGTGTGGAGTACGATCGAAGTCGTGAACGAACGGCGGAGCTACGGTGATCCGTGCGGGGTGGCCCGTGCGTTGGACGCCGTCGGCGAGCGGTGGGCGCTGCTGGTCGTGCGCGAGCTGCTCTTCGGGCCGAAGCGCTATGCGGACATCCACCGGGGCGTGCCGGGCATGAGCCCGAACGTGCTCTCCCAGCGGCTGCGCGAGCTCGAACAGTCCGGCATCGTGCGGCGCCGGAAGCTGGGGCCGCCGGCCAGTATCCAGGTCTACGAGTTGACGGGGCGAGGCCGGGAGCTGGAGCCGGTGCTGTGCGCGCTGGCGGTGTGGGGCAGCCGGGAGGCGGTCGATCCGGCCGCCGAGCTCAGTGTCGACGCCCTGATGCTCGCCATCAAGACCACGTTCGTGCCCGCGATCGCCGGTTCGCTACGCGCCAGCTACGAACTGCGGTTCGCGGACGACCGGTTTCGCGTCGAGATCGGGGACGGGCGGTGCCAGATCGCGCGGGGGGTCGCCGAAGCGCCGGACGTCGTGCTGGACACCGACGCGACGACGTTGCGGTCGCTGCTGTTCGGTGGCCGCCCGCTCACGGACGCGACAGCCTCAGGTGATCTTCGGCTGACCGGGGACCGGACGGCGGCGGAACGGTTTGCCGCCAGTTTTCCGCGCCCCACATCGGCTGCCCAATAAACGGACCGCAGCCCGCGGGGATCCCCCCGATATCCAGTCTATTCGATCTTGGGCTGGGCGGCTACCGGGTTGGAACGGCCTGTGGACAACTCTCAGTCCTGGCCGCCGCCGGCTGGTTGGCTGGTGATGATGATCACTCGGTCGTCGCTGGAGACGGGGGTTCCGCCTGTGTCTCTGTTGACGGTGCTGGCCATTGCGCCTCGGTCGCCGATGATGTCCATTCCGCTCAGCTTTCCGAAGCCCTGCGGGCCCTGGAGCGAGATCTGCGGTGTGCCGGTGAACGAGCCGTCCTTGTTCAGCGCCAACGACTGCACGTTGCCCGCTGTCGACGTCGCCACCATCACCGACGTGCTGAACGCCGCGCAGCCCGCCACTCCTGGCTGGTCCGGCCACGTCCACGCCGGCACACCAAGCGGGCGACCTAGCTGCAACTTGTACAACACGTCCTCGGTCGGCGTTCGGTCCGTCACCCACGCCTGGCTGCCGTCCGTCGAGCTGCACACGCCGCCCGGTTCGAACAGGCCCGATGCCACGATCGCCGACTTCGGGTTGGGATTGTCGGGGGCCGGTTGGCCGTCCACATCGATCCGCAGCACCTTGCCGGCCAGTGACGCGGGATTGGTTGCCAGTGCTGGGCTGCCCGCGTCGCCGGTGGCGACCAGCAGTTCACCCCTGTGGTCTACCGCGAGCACACCCCTGTTTCCCGTCGTTCCCCTCGGGATGCCGGTCAGGATCGGCTTGGGGGTGTCGCCGGGGGCGATCAGCATCACTCGGTTGTCGGTTGCCGTCGTGACGTACGCGAACATCAACTGGTCCTGCGTGTACGTCGGCGACAGCGCCAGGCCGGTCAGTCCGCCGTCCGCTGTCGACGTGTCGACCTGGAGTGTCGTCTGCAACTGGGATGGGTCGCCCTTGTGCACCCGCACGATCCGGCCGGACGTGCGCTCCGCCGCCAGTCCGATCGGGTCCGTGTCGGTGCCGGGCAGCGCTACGACCGCCGACACCGCGTCCAGGCACGTCGCGATGACGGCGGGGTTGAAGTCCTGACAGCCCTGCGGTGGCGGAATCGTCCCGTTCTGGCCCTGGCGTCCGCCCTGGTCGCCGCTTGACGACGGCCCGGCCTGGCCGGGCAGCACCGGATTGGGTGGCTGCTCCGGTGACAGCGCCGGCGCCGGTTGCCAACTGTTCGGCGCGGCCTCACCGGCGAAGTCGGCGCACCCGGACGCCATCATCAACGCCCCGCCGATCGCCACCGCCGCCGGCCACCGCAGCCGCCGGCGGGTCGCTGACGCCGAGAACGTTTCGGGCACGACGCCCAGCCTAAGCCGGTCCGCGTGAGCGTTGGGTAAGCGGTGGACCGATTCAGCCACGCCTGCTCGTGTGGCTGAGTGATCGGGCCTGGTCCGGTGCGGTGCGCGGCGACGGCACCGGCCGGCGATGCCATCGGGCCGCCGCCAGCACGGCGTCCGCGCGCTCGATCAGCAGGCGCAGCTCGTCGGCCAGTTCGTCCGGTGCCTCCAGTGGCAGGAAATGGCTGGTCGGCAGCACTCTCACGCGGGCCTGTGGCAGCGGGCCGATGGTCGCGGCGACGTGCCGTGGGTCGGCCAGCAGGTCGTACCGGCCGGCCAGCGCCGTGACCGGGCAGCACACCTTCGCCAGGTCCGGCATGGGCGCGGCGCCCAGTGCCATCGCGAGTCGGCCGTACCAGCCCCAGTCGTGCGTGATGAACCGCCGGCCCGCGGCCACCACGTCCGTGGTGGAGACGGCCGGGCGCATGATCCCGCTGTGCCGCACCACCGACACCGTCGCCGCGTTCACCGGCACCCGCCGCGCCACCGCGTTCAGCAGCGGCCCCGCGTCCCGGACCAGCCGGGTCGCGCCCGCCGCCAGCACGCGTCGCACCGCCGGTGGCAGACCGAGAATGCCGAACATCCCGCCGAACGGATCGCCCGGCGCGCCGGCGACCAGCAGCAGCCCGGACACCCGGTCCGGATACCGGCTGGCCAGCTCGGCCGCGACGGCGACGCCGACCGACCAGCCCATCACCACCGCCCGGTCGATCTCGGCCGCGTCGAGCACGGCCATCGCGTCGGCGACGTGATCGGACAGCCTGATGCGCCGTGGGTCCGCCGGTCGGGCCGAGCCGAGCGTGCCACGGTGGTACCAGCCGTGCACGCGCAGCCAGTCGCCGGAGTGTTGGCGCGTCAGGTACGGCCACGCCTCCGGCATCGTGCCCAATCCTGGGCAGAGCAACACGTCCCGACCGGTTTCACCGCTGCGCCACACCCGGATGCGGGTGCCGTCCTCGGCGCGGATGTCGTGTTCGCGCACCTGGCAGAGTGTGCCGCACCACCTGCCTGCCTGCCCATCGGCCATTCTGCCTACGGTATGGAGTGTGACGATCACGGTGTTGGTCCCTGACGAATGGGGGATGGCCGCGCTGTCCGCTGTGGACGGTGTGCGGCCGGTGCGCTACCAGGTCGGTCAGCCGTGGCCGGCGGAAGCGGTGTCGGCTCAGGTGCTGGTGCCGAAGTTCCTGACGCTGGACGGCGTCGCCGCGATGTTGGCTCAGTTGCCGGAACTCGCCTACGTCCAGTTGCTGTCGGCCGGGGCCGAACGGTGGATCGGCCAGGTGCCCGAGGGTGTGCTGCTGTCCACGTGCCGGGGCGCGCACGGCGGCAGCACGGCGGAGCAGGTGATCGGCGGCCTGGTCGCGACGTACCGGGCGTTTCCTCGGTTCCAGCGCGCGCAGGAACGACAGGTGTGGGACTACCACCAGACGGATACGTTGCAGGACAAGCGGTTGCTGGTGATCGGTGCCGGTGATCTCGGCGATCAGTTGGCACGGCGGCTGACCGGATGGGACTGCTCGGTGACGCTGGTCGGCCGCACCGCACGCGACGGCGTGCACGGCATGGCCGAACTGCCCGACCTGCTCGGCGACTACGACGCCGTGGTGCTGATGGTGCCGCTGACCAGCGAGACCACGGGCATGGTGGACGCGGGATTCCTGGCGCGGATGGCCGACGACGCGATCCTGGTCAACGCGGCGCGGGGCGCTGTGGTGGACACGGACGCGCTGGTCGCCGAGCTGCGTACCGGTCGACTGCGGGCGATCCTGGACGTGACGGAACCGGAGCCGCTACCTGCCGGGCATCCACTGTGGAGTGTGCCGGGCCTGATCCTGTTCCCGCACGTCGGCGGCTCGTGCAACGGCCTGGAGGCACGGTCGTGGCGGGTCGCGGCGGCCGAGATCGCGCGGTACGCACGGGGTGAGCAGCCGAACAATCTGGTGCACGGCGAGTACTGACCCTCACTTCCTCACCCGAAGGTGTCGCATCGGTGATGCCTGTCACGTACCCTGCGCCGCGTGAGTAGCTACGACGACAGGTCGAAATCGGACGAGGGTGTGTTCTACCCGAATACGGGTGGCGGTGGCGCGAACTACAACGCGGCCGGCCGTGACCCGGCCGAGGAGGCGTTCGAGCCGGGCGGCGGCTTCGGCGGCGGTAGCAGCGGCGGCTTCGGTACGAGCGGCGCGAGCGGCACCGGTGGCACGGGCGCCAGCGGCGGTTTCGGTACCGGCGGCGGTGGCGGTGGCGGTGCGAGCGGCGGCTTCGACGCCGGCGGCTTCTCCGATCTGAGCGGCGGCGGCGCCACGTCGGTCATGTCGCCGGCCGGGGACATGGGCGGCTACGGCGGGACCGGCATGCCCAGCGGCGACCAGTTCGGCGGTGCCGTCCGGGACCCCGACCGCTGGCACGGTGGCGCCGATCTCGGTCTGCTCGTCCTGCGGCTGGTGCTCGGCGGGACCTTCGTCGCCAACGGGCTGCAACAGCTTTTCGGGCTGTTCCACGGGGTTGGCCGCGCCGGGTTCCAGGACTTCCTCACGGCGGCCGGGTACCAGCACGTGTCCATCCTGGTCTGGGTGGCCGGTGGGTCCGAGTTGCTGGCCGGCGCGCTGGTCGTGCTGGGCCTGTTCACGCCGTTGGGCGCGGCCGGGATGCTGGGGCTGCTGGCCAACATGATCGTGTTGCAGTGGCCGGTCGGGTTCTTCGGTGCCGGCGGCTTCGAGTTCGCCTTCGTGCTGTCCGCCGGGGCGTTCGCCCTGCTCTTCGCCGGCCCTGGGCGGGTGTCGCTGGACCGGCCGACGCCGTGGTACCGCCGGCCGGTGCTCAACGGCTTCCTGTTCCTGATCATCGCGGCCGCCGCCGCCGTGATCGTGCTGGTGGTGCTACGCCACCCCGTACCGACCACGTCGGTCGGCTGACGCCTACCGGTTGACGTCCCGGACGGCGCCGGTGGCGGCCGACGTGGCCATCCGGGCGTAGGCGCGCAGGGCCGCCGTCACCGGGCGGACCCGGTCGACGGGCTGCCACGGCCGTTCGCTCGCGTCCGTCTTCGCCCGCCGCTCGGCCAGCACCGCCGGGTCGACCAGCAGTTCCAGCCTGCGCTCGCCGACGTCGATCAGGATCTGGTCGCCGTCCTGGATCAGCCCGATCAGGCCGCCCTCCGCCGCTTCCGGCGAGATGTGGCCGACGGCGAGACCGCTGGTGCCGCCGGAGAACCGGCCGTCCGTGATCAGCGCGCACTTCTTGCCGAGGCCGGCGCCCTTGAGGAACGCCGTCGGGTGCAGCATCTCCTGCATGCCGGGCCCACCGGCCGGCCCCTCGTAGCGCACGACGACCACGTCGCCCGGCTGCACCTGCTTGCCCAGGATCGCCGACACGGCCTGTTCCTGGCTCTCCATCACCCGCGCCGGCCCGGTGAACCGCCACAGCGACTCGTCGACGCCGGCCGCCTTGATGATCGCGCCGTCCTCGGCGAGGTTGCCGCGCAGCACCATCAGGCCGCCTTCGCGGGTGTACGCGTGCGCGTGGTCGCGGATGCAGCCGGCCTCGGCGTCGGTGTCCAGGCTGGACCAGCGGTTCTCGGTCGAGAACGCCTTCGTCGTGCGCACGCCGCCCGGTGCCGCGTGGAACAGCTCGATGGCTGTCGGGGACGGTGTTTCGGCGCGGATGTCCCATTCGCCCAACCACTGCGCCAACGTGGAGCTGTGCACGGAGTGCACGTCGCGCTCCAGCAGGCCCGCTCGGTACAACTCGCCGAGGATGGCGGGGATGCCGCCGGCCCGGTGCACGTCCTCCATGTGGTAGTCGGAGTTCGGTGACACCTTGCTCAGGCACGGCACGCGCCGGCTGATCGCGTCGATCTCGGCCAGGTCGAAGTCGATCTCGCCCTCGTGCGCGGCGGCCAGGATGTGCAGGACGGTGTTGGTCGAGCCGCCCATCGCCATGTCCAGCGCCATCGCGTTGCGGAACGCGGCCTTCGTGGCGATCGAGCGCGGCAGCGCCGACTCGTCGTCCTGCTCGTACCAGCGCCGGCACAGCTCGACCACGGTCGTGCCGGCGCGCAGGAACAGGTCACGGCGGGCGGCGTGCGTCGCGAGCGTCGAACCGTTGCCGGGCAGAGCGAGGCCGAGCGCTTCGGTGAGGCAGTTCATCGAGTTCGCGGTGAACATGCCGGAGCACGAGCCACACGTCGGGCACGCGGAGCGCTCGACGACGGTCAGGCCGTCGTCGTCCACGGACGGGCTCGCGGACGCGGAGATCGCGGTGATCAGGTCGGTCGGCGCCTGCGCGACGCCGTCGACGACGACCGCCTTGCCGGCCTCCATCGGCCCACCGGAGACGAAGACCGTCGGAATGTTCAGGCGCAGGGCCGCGTTGAGCATGCCCGGCGTGATCTTGTCGCAGTTCGAGATGCACACCAGGGCATCGGCCTGGTGCGCGTTGACCATGTACTCCACCGAGTCCGCGATGATCTCACGCGACGGCAGCGAATAGAGCATTCCGCTGTGCCCCATGGCGATTCCGTCGTCCACCGCGATGGTGTGGAACTCGCGGGCGACACCACCGGCGGCCGCGACCGCGCCGGCCACCAGTTCGCCGAGGTCGCGCAGGTGCACGTGGCCGGGCACGAACTGGGTGTACGAGTTGGCGATGGCCACGATCGGCTTGCCGAAGTCACCGTCGGTCATGCCGGTGGCACGCCACAGCGCGCGGGCACCGGCCGCGTTGCGGCCATGGGTCGTGGTGCGGGAGCGCAGTTGCGGCACGGGCTCCTCCAAAGCTCGAGTGGGATGCCCAGGTTACCCCGACCGGCGCGGACCATCCGTCGCACGGCACCTCCCCCGATCGGCGCAAGTCCCCTAATCATTGTTGGGGGATCGCCCGAATTCTTCACAGCGGTATTTGCCTGTGAAGGTCTCACTCAGTGAACGTCCTTGCCGCTACCAGGGCTGGCGTCGAAAATCGAGGTGGCGACATCGGCAGTGGATCATCGGTGGTAACCGATGTCGTGGCCCTTTTCCTCGCGCGTTGACCGAGGGCGAATACGCGCGACAGACAGAAAGGATACCCGATGGGTATCAAAACCCTGCGTTCCGTTGCGATTGCCGGCTTAGCGGCCAGTGCCGCGCTGGCCTTTCTACCGGCAGCCGCCGCGGCCGGTACGTCCAATACCGCCGCCCACCTGATCGCCCACACCAAGAACGCGTCGCAGTCCACGAACTGGTCCGGCTACGCGGAGACCGGCACGTTCACGTCGGCGACGGCCAACTGGACCGTCCCCACGGTGTCGCGCACGACGACGACCCCGAACCGCTTCTCGTCACAGTGGGTGGGCATCGACGGGTTCAACAACTCGAACCTGATCCAGACCGGTACCGAGGCCGACTTCAGCAACGGCAGGGCGACCTACGACGCGTGGTGGGAGATCCTGCCGGCCGCCGAGACGATCATCCCCGGCATCACGGTGCACCCAGGTGACTCGTTCACCGCCAGCGTGAAGAAGGTCAGCGGCACGACCTGGACGATCAGCATCCGGAACAACACGACCGGCCAGTCGTTCACCAGCAACAAGACCTACCGCGGTGCCGGCACGTCCGCCGAGTGGATCGAGGAGGCCACCGACGTCGGCGGCCGCATCGGCCCGCCCGCCAAGTTCTCCACGTTCAGCTTCACGGGCCTGACCAGCAACGGTGCCAACCCGAACCTGAACGCCAACGAGGAGATCCTGCTCGTGCAGAGCGGCGTCACCTACTCGACGCCGTCCGCGCCGAGCGGCGGCAACTCCTTCTCGGTCAGGTACACCGGCACGAACTGACCCTGGTCACTCGGTGGGGTCGGGCAGCCGGCCACCACTGATCAGGGCCAGCGCGGGCAGATGACGGGTGCGCACCGTCGGCAGCACGACTTCGCCGCCGTCGGTGCGCACCGCCCGTATCCACTTGCGGTCGGCAACCCGCAGCGCGGAGATCGCCGACCACGGCAGTTCGGTGCTCCACAGCACCCGCCGGATCACCAGCTTGTCCGCGTCCACCACGGTCCGTGTCCGCACGACCCACACCGCAATGCCGAGCGGCAGCAGGTAGACGAGCGTGAACCAGGGTGACGCGACCGCGACCCAGGACGAGCACATCACCAGGAACAGCACCCCCACCAGCGCCGATCCCGGAATCCGGAACACCAACCGGCCGGGCAGCGTGAGCCCGGTGGCCGGGTCCTTGATCGTGGCGTTGTTGTCTCGCTCGTCTGGCACCCCCCGATGGTGCCCGTCGATGTCGAAGGACCGGCTGCCAGGGTGCGCCGTCACTCGAAGGAGTCCAGCATCCGGGAGTCGCATCCCGCACAGTTGACGCCCGCCCGCATCGCGCACTAACGTCGCCGTCGTGTCCGTCACCAGCATTCTCGTACTTCCCAGGCGCGTCGACGCCTGAGATGTACTGAACGTCGGCGCGCTACCCTCGTACGACCACCTGGTCGGCGGGGGTTTTTTGTTGCTCTGACCACGACCCGCGAGGCGAACGATGACCACCGCTACGCCACGGCCCACCCCGCCACCTGGGGTGCCCGCCCGCCCATCAGCGCCGCAGCCGGCTCCGCCCGCGGCGGTCCGGCCCAAGCCGACGCCGCCGGCCGGCGCTTCGGTGCGCCTCACCGGTGCCCAGTCGCTCGTACGGTCGCTCGAGTCGGTCGGCTGCGAGGTCGCGTTCGGCATTCCCGGCGGCGCGATCATGCCGGCCTACGACGCGCTGCTGGACTCGACCAAGGTCCGCCACGTGCTGGTCCGGCACGAGCAGGGCGCCGGCCACGCGGCCACCGGCTACGCGCAGGCCACCGGCAAGGTCGGCGTGTGCGTCGCCACCTCGGGGCCCGGCGCCACGAACCTCGTCACGCCGCTGGCCGACGCCTACATGGACTCGGTGCCGATCGTGGCGATCACGGGTCAGGTCGCGCAGCCGCTGATCGGCACGGACGGCTTCCAGGAGGCCGACATCTGCGGCATCACGATGCCGATCACCAAGCACAACTTCCTGGTCACCGACCCGGCCGAGATCCCTCGGACGATCGCGGAGGCATTCCACCTCGCCAGCACCGGCCGCCCCGGCCCGGTCCTGGTGGACATCCCGAAGGACGTGCTGCAGAACACCGCGCCGTTCGTGTGGCCGCCCGAGCTGCGCCTGCCCGGCTACCGGCCGACCACCCGCCCGCACGGCAAGCAGGTCCGTGAGGCGGCCAAGCTGATCTGCGCCGCGCACCGGCCGGTGCTCTACGTCGGCGGTGGCGTCGTGAAGGCCGACGCGGCGGCACAACTGCGGCAACTGGCCGAGCTGACCGGCATCCCGGTGGTCACGACCCTGATGGCGCGCGGCGCCTTCCCCGACTCGCACCGCCTGCACCTGGGCATGCCGGGCATGCACGGCTCGGTGTCCGCCGTCGCCGCGATGCAGCGCTCCGACCTTCTCGTCGCGCTCGGTGCCCGGTTCGACGACCGGGTGACGGGCCAACTGTCCACATTCGCACCCGAAGCCCGTATCGTGCACGCGGACATCGATCCCGCCGAGATCTCCAAGAACCGGCATGCCGACGTGCCGATCGTGGGCGACTGCAAGGAGATCCTGGTCGAGCTGATCGCGGCGGTGCGGGCCGAGCGGGACGCCGAACCCCCCGCCGACCTGACCACGTGGTGGCGGCAGCTCGACGAATGGCGCGACACGTACCGGCGCGGCTACGAGTGGCCGGCCGACGGCACGCTGTCGCCGCAGTACGTGATCGAGCGGATCGGCGTGCTGGTCGGGCCGGACGCGGTCTACACGGCCGGTGTCGGGCAGCACCAGATGTGGGCGGCGCAGTTCATCGACTACGAGTTCCCGCGCACCTGGCTGAACTCCGGTGGCCTCGGCACGATGGGATTCGCTGTGCCGGCCGCGATGGGCGCCAAGTTCGGCGTGCCGGACAAGCAGGTCTGGGCGATCGACGGCGACGGCTGCTTCCAGATGACCAATCAGGAGCTGGCGACGTGTGCCATCGAGGGCGCGCCGATCAAGGTCGCCGTGATGAACAACGGCAATCTCGGCATGGTCCGCCAGTGGCAGAACCTGTTCTACGACGGCCGCTATTCGCACACCGACCTCGGCACGCACAAGCACCGCATCCCGGACTTCAAGCTGTTGGCCGAGGCGCTGGGCTGTGTCGGCCTGCGGTGTGAGTCCAAGGAGGACGTCGACGCGACGATCAAGGCGGCCATGGAGATCAACGACCGCCCGGTCGTCATCGATTTCGTGGTGGGCAAGGACGCCCAGGTGTGGCCGATGGTGGCCGCAGGCAAGGGCAACGACGAGATCCAGGCCGCACGTGGCATCCGGCCATTGTTCGACGAGGATGATGTGTGATGAGCAGGCACACTCTCAGCGTGTTGACCGAGAACAAGCCCGGTGTCCTGGCCCGCGTCGCCGGCCTGTTCTCCCGTCGCGGTTTCAACATCGAATCTCTCGCGGTCGGCCCGACGGAACATCCGGACGTGTCTCGGATGACGATCGTGGTCTCGGTCGACGAACTGCCGCTGGAGCAGGTCACCAAGCAGCTCAACAAGCTCGTGAACGTGATCAAGATTGTGGAGCTGGAACCGTCGACGGCCGTTCAGCGGGAACTGTTGTTGGTCAAAGTGCGCGCGGACAGTACCGTGCGCAGCCAGGTGCTGGAGACCGTGCAACTGTTCCGTGCCAAGGTCGTGGATGTGTCACCGGAGGCGCTGACCATCGAGGCCACCGGCACGGCCGACAAGCTCGACGCATTGATCCGCATGCTGGAACCGTTCGGGGTGCGCGAAATG
>DATBDL010000206.1:0-9014 GCA_036269975.1 Pseudonocardiaceae bacterium
CTTCGAGGCCGTAGTCGGACTGGCCGATGCTGGTCGCGGTGAACGTGTTGGTGGTGACGATGTCGGCGCCGGCCGCCAGGTAGCGGCGGTGGCCGTCCAGGATGACCTCGGGGGCGGTCATGTTGAGCAGGTCCGGGTCGCCGGTCACGTCCTTGTGGTGATCGGCGAAGCGGTCGCCCCGATAGTGCGCCGGTGTGAGCCCCGCGGATTGCAACAGGGTGCCGCAGGCGCCGTCCAGAATCGCGATTCGCTGCTCGAACAGTTCGTTCAGTCGCATCAGCGCACCTCCACCAGCCGAGTGGAGGCGCCCTTGTGGTGAACTGCCGGGCCGAGCGTGGCGGACGCGAGGTCCGTTGCAGCGCCTCTCGGCCCGGCCGCCGAGGTTACCGGATACCGGTGCCATCGGCTCGTTCCGCTCACTGGTTGGACACTCGTCCCTCGGTATACCGGGCTAACCGACAATGAATTCACCTATCCCCACTTCCGCCGGCCAGTCCAGGCCGAGAGTGCTGTCGGTGACGTCACCGGGATCGACGGCCGGCGCGCACGCCGCGAGCCCCATCGAGTGCGCGATCAGACACAGGGTCTGTTGCAGCGCGCCGACATGCGTCAGGGTCAGGTAGTAGCCGATGCCGCCGAACATCCACGACGAGCGCGCGACCCGCGCGGTCATCGTGATCAGCAGCGGCGGCTGGACGGTCGTCTTCGCGGCCACCCGCGCGTTGGCCAGCAACTCCTCCAACTCGGCAGCCGAGTCGTTGACGAGAGTGAGGGTGTGGCGTTGCGGGTCGTAGTGGTAGGTGCCGCGCGGCAGGTCGGCGCAGTTGTGCACGCTGACGTAGAGCTCCAGTTCGTGGAGGCCGTAACTGCTCAGGTACGGCCGGTCCGACGTCGCGTAGCGAACGTCCGTCGGCGTCGCCTCCGACGCGACGGAACGGATGCGGGCGGCACGGTAGAGCAGTTCGCCGACCTGTTCCGCGGTGAGCTGGCGGTCGGTCAGTTCCACGCCGATGCCGCAGTTCTCGATCACCTCGGCCAACGGCGGATCGGACGCGATCAGGTCCGCGATCGACGGCCGGTACAGCGGGAAACTGCGGCCCGCCCGGACCGGCTTCACCAGTTCCGGTGACGGCAGCGCCTCGGCGTGCGGGAACACCGCGCCGGCCTGCCCGCCGTAGCGGCCCATCCGGCTGCGCGAGTGGAACAGCAGCTCGTGGTGCGACCAGCGTTGCAGGGTGGAGTCGCTGTCCTCGTCGAACCGCGCCTTGTGCGGCGACAGCCACTCACCGGTCAGCACGGCGCCGGTCGCGACCAGGTAGCGGACCAGGCCGGCGACCACGGCGGGGCCGGCGCGGACCTGCTCGATCAGTCTCTCGACCGACGACACCGACGACAGCGCCGTCACGACGTGACAGGCAGCCTGGTGGTGCAGCACCACGTGGTACTGCGCCAGCGGCGACTCCAGCACCAACTCGCCTGCGTCGGCCCGCATCGCGGCGAACCTGGACAGCCGCAGCGGCAGGGTCGGCTCGATCTCCACCAGGCGCAGCGTCGCGTGCCGGGCGATCGGGACCGCGGACAGCAGCAGGCCGTCGTCGGGCACGTTGAGTGACCGGACCACCGAACCGCCCAGCTTCTCCAGCACCCGGTGCACGTTCGCCCACTCCTGGCAGTTGTGCGCACCCACGTTCTCCAGCACGATCGGACCGAGGCTCATTCGGCGCAGCGACTCCCGCACCAGATCGTCGGTGCCGTCGATCCCGATTTCGCCCCACCGGGACACCACGACGAGCCGATCACGCTCCGGTCCGTCCTCGACCAGCACGTCTTCACGTAGCGACCAGAGTTCGACCGGCCCGGCGGTCTGGTCGGTCGACCATGTCGACACCATCACACTCCTCGTCGCCATCCCCGGCGTCAGCACAAAGAGCACTCCGTCAGGTGCATGTGAGTGCAATCGTCGTCCGCGCACCACGACGGCGGCCAGTGCCGGCCTCACCGGCGTGCAGTGGAAAATTCACGGCCCCCACCAGCGGGTTTCACTCTGCGTTCACCACTGAGCACGATCACGATGGGTCGACGTTGGCCCGAACGGACCAATTCGCGGGTTGCGATATTCATGATCGTATCGAGCAGGAACACATGTGGGCATCGTGATCACGACACTTCGACCGAACAGGATCGGCGGATAGTATCCAATGCGTTGGATTCCGTGAATCACGGAAGGACCACGATAATGCATGAGACAATTGTACGCGCCGTTGAACGTTCCATCACAACGATGCGCGACCGACTGGACGAGAAGCTAACCGTCGACGACCTGGCCCGCTCGGCCATGTTCAGTCGATTCCATTTCTCCCGGATATTTCAGCGGACGACCGGCGTCTCGCCCCGCCGGTTCCTCTCCGCCATGCGGCTGGAAGAGGCGAAACGCCTGCTCCTGTCCACGTCGATCATGGTGGTGGACATCGGTCACCAGGTCGGCTACGACAGCGTCGGCACCTTCTCCTCCCGCTTCCGCAGCAGCGTCGGGGTTTCCCCGATCGCGTACCGGCAATTGCGCGGCGTCCTCCCCCGAATCCCCGGCGACGACCGCGTACCCGCAGAATCCGAGACCACCGTCATTCGTGGCCGGGTGCACGGTCCGGCGAACGAGGCGCTCGGCACCGTATTCGTCGGGCTTTTTCCGAGCCGAATTCCGGAAGGACCGCCCGTCAGTCACGCCGTGCTACCCGGACCGGGTCCGTTCGTGCTCTCCGGTGTGCCAGCCGGTTCCTGGTACCTGACAGCACATGCGGTTCCCGCCGACGTCACCGACGAGGTGCGGCACATCGGCTGTCGCGGCCCCATCACGACACTCTCGGACATGACCGCGCGGCTGGCCGACGTCCATCTGCGCCCGGCGACCATCCTCGACCCACCCGTCCTGCTCGCCCTGCCGGATCTGCACCCGAACGATCCGCACCCGAGCTTCGAACTCGAAGTCGCGGTCTAGTCGTCCTGGTTCTCGTCCGCCGCCGCCATGCGGCGGTGGATCTCCTTGACCACGGTGGTCTTGGAGTCGGCGTAGTGCTGGACGTAGCGCCAGGTCCGCTGTGCCAGGTCGCGTTTCACGGCTTCGTAGCGGGCCCTGTCGTCGTCGTGGGTGCGCAGCCAGTCACGGAAGCGCAGCATGAGGTCGATCTCGGCGCAGCCGGCCGGGAACACGTGCAGGTTGATGTTGGTGTCGGGACCCTTGAACAGCCGGTGCTCGTACCAGTCCGGTTCACGTATGCGCAGAACGTAACCGGCGTCGATCATCGCAGGCAGGTAGGCCGCCTCGTCCGTGGTGTCCGGCACCGCGAGGATCATGTCGATGATCGGCTTGGCGGCCAGCCCCGGTACCGACGTCGAGCCGGCGTGCTCGACCAGCAACGCCGTCGGGCCGAGTACGGCGCGCAACCGCGCGGCTTCGAGCTCGAACAGCCGGGGCCATTCCGGGTCGTACTCGGCCAGGGTGATCTGCTGGTTGTAAACGGGCAGCGCACCGAGGTTGGCCTTGCGCAGGTCCTCGTCACTGGTCAGGGTGGGGCCGGTTTCGTCAGGAACGGAGATCATACGAGGAGTTTGCCGCAGCCCGGCGCCATCCGCCCTGGTTCCGCCGGCATCGATGCGCGATCATGCAGCCGGTGCCGCCCAGGGCAACGGAGGGAGCAGCCGGTGACGACGGACAGAAGGGCAGCGCAGGACTTCGACGTGACGCGCCCGAACTCGGCCCGAATGTACGATTATTTCCTCGGCGGCGCGCAGAACTTCGCGGTCGACCGGGACGCCGCCGAACAGGCCGCTGTCGCGTTTCCGCACATCAGGGTGGGTGCGCGGGTGAACAGGTCGTTCCTGGGGCGGGCGGTGGCCGACATGGCACGCAACGGCGTCGACCAGTTCCTCGACCTCGGCTCCGGAATCCCGACCGTGGGCAACGTGCACGAGATCGCGCACCGCCACAACCCGAACGCGCGGGTGGCCTACGTTGACTACGAGCCGGTCGCCGTGGCGCACGCCCGCCGCCTGCTGGCCGGTGATCCGCTGGTCAGCATCACGAACGCGGACATCCGCCGGCCGGACGCCGTCCTGGCGGAGGTCAGGGAACTGCTGGATTTCACCCGGCCGGTCGCGGTGCTGGCCATGGCGATCCTGCACTTCCTGCCGGACGCCGACGACCCGTACGGCATGCTGGCCGCCTACCGGGCCGCCTGCGTGCCGGGCAGCTACCTGGCCATCTCGCACGGTTCCCAGGTCACCCTGACCGACGAACAGATCCACCGCTTCCTGACCGCCTACGAGCGCACGCCGACGCCGGCGCTGTTCCGGTCCGTGCCGGAGATCAGACGGCTGCTGACCGGTTACGAGCTGATCGAACCCGGCCTGGTGCTGCTGCCGCAGTGGCACCCGACCGAGCCGGTCACCGACGAGGCGGCGGCCGAGTCGAACATCTACGGCGGTGTCGGCATCCTGAGGTGACGTACCCGAACGTCCAGTGTGCGGACTTGTCGCCAGGTGTTTGCAATTGGCAGTGCCTGGCGACAACAATCGAGACATGACCACCCTGCGGCAGCCCTGCCCAGCACCGACGCCGCCGTCCACGTCCGCATGGGACCGGCTACGGCACGGGCTGACCGGCCGCGAGTGGGCACGGGTCGGCGGCATGGCCGCGGTGGTCGTCGGCCTGACCGTGGTCGGCTGGGGCACGCTGCTGTTGCTGGTGGTCCCCGGCCATTACAGCGTCGGCACGAAGACGTTCGGCATCGGTGTCGGCGTGACCGCCTACACGCTCGGCATGCGGCACGCGTTCGACGCCGACCACATCGCGGCCATCGACAACACCACCCGCAAGCTGATGGCCGAACGGCAACGGCCGCTGTCGGTCGGTTTCTGGTTCTCCCTCGGCCATTCCAGCATCGTGTTCGCGCTGGCGTTCCTGCTCGGCGTCGGCGTGAAGACACTCGTCGGGCCGGTCGAGGACGACGGGTCGGGGCTCCATCAGGTGACCAGCGTTCTCGGCACCGGGGTTTCCGGCGTGTTCCTGTACGTGATCGCGGCGATCAACCTGGTCGTGCTGGCCGGCATCACGAAGGTCTTCCGCGAGATGCGGCGCGGCACGTTCGACGAGGCGGCGCTGGAAGCGCACCTGAACAGCCGCGGTTTCATGAACCGGATCTTCGGCCGGCTGATGAAATCGATCACCAAGCCGTGGCAGATGTATCCGGTCGGGCTGTTGTTCGGGCTAGGTTTCGACACCGCGACCGAGGTCGCCCTGTTGGTCCTCGCGGGAACCGGGGCCGCGTCGAACCTGCCGTGGTACGCGATCCTGTGCCTGCCGGTGCTGTTCGCGGCCGGTATGAGCCTGTTCGACTCGATCGACGGCTCGTTCATGAACTTCGCCTACGGCTGGGCGTTCTCCAAGCCGGTGCGCAAGGTCTACTACAACATCACGATCACGGGGCTTTCCGTCGCGGTCGCGCTGCTGATCGGCACGGTGGAACTCGTCGGGCTGCTGGTGTCGGAACTGGGGTGGCACGGCGGTTTCTGGAACTGGATCGCCGGCATCGACATCAACACGCTCGGTTTCGCGATCGTCGGCCTGTTCGTGGTGACGTGGATCGTCGCGCTCGTCGTGTGGCGCGTCGGCCGGATCGAGGATCGGTGGACGGCACACCTGCGGCCGGCACCAGAGCCGGCCGAGTGACTTACGCGGCGGCGGCCACGGCCAGATGGCGCAGTAGGTCGTCGTTGGACCTGGTGCGCCGCAGGCCGTCCAGCACCTGGTCGATGGCCTGCTGGCTGTCCTTCTTGGACAGTGCGTGGCGCAGCGCGCGGGTGGCCACCAGTTCGCTCGGCGTGAACAGCAGTTCCTCGCGGCGGGTGCCGGACTGCGGCACGTCGACAGCGGGGAACACCCGCCGGCCGGCGATCTTGCGGTCGAGCTTGAGTTCGGCGTTGCCGGTGCTCTTGTACTCCTCATAGATCAGCGTGTCGGCGACCGAGCCGGTTTCGACCAGCGCGGTCGCGAAGATCGTCACCGATCCGCTGCCTTCGAGGTTGCGGGCGGCGCCGAGCAGTCGTTTCGGCGCGAACAGCGCGCCCGCGTCGACGCCACCGGTGAGCACCCGGCCGGACGACGGCGCCGCCAGGTTGTAGGCGCGGCCCAGCCTGGTCAGCGAGTCGAGCAGGATCACGACGTCACGGCCGAGTTCGGCCAGCCGCTTGGCCCGCGCGACGGCGAGTTCGGCGATGGCGGTGTGATCGGTCGGCGGCCGGTCGAACGTGGACGCGATGACCTCACCCTTGACCGAACGCCGCAGGTCGGTGACCTCCTCCGGGCGCTCCCCCACCAGCACCATCATGATGTGGCACTCCGGGTTGTTCTTCGTTATCGCTCGCGCGATCTCTTGCAGGACAACGGTCTTGCCCGCCTTGGGCGGCGCGACGATCAGCGCGCGCTGCCCCTTGCCGACCGGCATCAGCATGTCGATCACGCGGGTGGTCAGCACGTGCGGCTCGGTTTCCAGGCGCAGCCGTTCGGTCGGGTGCAGGGACACGAGCTTGCTGAAGTCGGGCCGGCGGACCGCGTCGTCGGGCGAGAGGCCCTGCACGGAATCCACGCGTACCAACGTATCGAGCTTCTGCTTCCCAGTGGGTCGGCCGGCGACGCCGGTCAGTTCGTCGCCGGATCGGAGCTGGTGGCGGCGGATCAGCGCCGGCGACACGTACACATCGGACGGTGCCGGCAGGTAGCCGTGGGTGCGGAGAGAACCCGTGTTCTCGTGGATTTCCAGGATGCCGGTGACGGGCCGGCTGATTTCGTCATAGGTGTCTTCGGACATGGTTGGTGAACCCCCTCGGGGTATACGGGCGGCGCGGAGCGTTGATTCGCGTTGCACCGCAACGGAATCCGGTCGGCCACACGGCATGGTGCCGGGCTCGGGGACCGGATGGTTTCGCATCATCCGCGGGGGCTAGGGCCGCAACCGCGGGAATCAGACGCCGTCAGGATAACTCATCCGTCGACCGACGGCAACCATCGAGGTCGGTGGCCGGCGTCACACGACACCGGCTGACCGGCAGAACCCTTTCAGGACAACGAAATCAGCCGGCGAGGAGCTGCTGGTAGATCCACTTGAAGATGATGTCGGCGCGGGACGTCGTCTCCAACTGGTCGTGCGGGCAGTCCGGGCCGTCGCTCTCGACCGACACCAGGTAGCCGAACTTGGTGCCGACCGGCTGGAAGTACGGCGCACCCGAGTCGTACAGGCACGCGCTGGTGAACGACGACGGGAACACGCCGTGCACGCCGATCGTGATGTCCGCGATGCTGCCGACCGCGACCTGGCCGGTGTTCAGCGCGGTGCCGGGCGTCGGGTTGACGTCCGACGTCGCACCCCAGCCCGCGATTTCCAGGCTCTCGCCCAGTTTCGGCGCGGTCGGCCTGACGACCAGCGGCACGATGTCCGTGACCGGCGAGTCGAGCTTGCCCAGCGCGATGTCGTTGACCGGGGACTGCCGCACGTCGACGACGGTCCTGACCTCGCCGGCCGAATCGGCGACGTTGACGGTGCCGAGGTGGACCGTCACCTGGTACTGCGGCGGCCCGCTGACCGGGACGCGGTTGATGTCGTGGAAGCAGTGACCGGCCGTGATGATCCACTGCGGCGCGATCAACGCGCCCGAACAGGCGCTGTTGCGGTGCGTGCCGTCCGGGTTGGGAATGTTGGTCGCGGTGAGCTCGGCCGCGAACGGGTAGGTGCCCGGTGCCGCCGGCTGGCCGTTGGCGACCGCGTTGGCCTGCCCGGTCGGCAACACCCCCGTCAGCGCCGTCAACCCGAGCACCGCGACCAACCTGGCCACCAGTTTTCGTCTCACAGAACGCTCCCCCGTGTTGTGGAGATCCCCGCCGGCCGCTGCGCCAGCAGACTGAGACGATAGTGATGAACAACCCGTTTCGTACAGACTATGCGGCCAACCGGCCACCCGCGATCACACGGCGGACCCTGCCCAGCGCGGCGAGGTCGGTCAACGGGTCGCCGTCGACCACCAGCAGGTCGGCGGCCAACCCCGGCACGAGCCGGCCGGTGACTTCTGCCAGCCCGAGCGCCTTTGCGCTGTCCACGGTCGCGATCTCGAGGATGCGGGTCCGCGAGAAGCCGAGCCACTCGTACAGGGACAGCGCGCCGGCCGGGTTGTCGAACACGGAACCGGGCAGGCCGGCGTCGGTGCCGGCGATCAGCGTGATGCCGTGCTCGGCCATCCACGGCAGCCGGCCGAACACCCTGGCCGCCAATTCGTCGCCCATCCGCTCTGCCATCCTGCGCCAGCTCGGGCTGCTGGTGGAGCACACCGCGACACCGCGCTCCGCCATCCGTTTCGCCACGGTGTCGCGCAGGTCGTTCTGGCCTGGGCCCGTCATCCACGTGCAGTGCTCGATCGTGGCGACCCCGGCCTCGACGCACGCCTCGATCGCGTCCGCCCCGTGCGCGTGCGCGGCGACCTGCAGCCCGTGCGACGCGGCGTGCGCCACGATCACACTCAACTGCCGGGCGTCGAACTGCGACTCCCACATCTCGGCCCCGCCCGGCGTGATCTGGCCGCCGCTGGCCATGACCTTGATCACGTCCACGCCGGCAGCCGCGTTGGCGTCGATCAGGGTCCGCACGGCCGCGTCGTCGGCGACCTCGCCACCGAGGAAATGGCAGTGCCCACCGGGCACCGTCAACGGCGTACCGGCGGCCAACAATCGCGGCGCCGGCACATCCGCCTCTCGCAACGCCGTCCGCACCGACACCGCGAGCCCGTCCCGGTCACCGAGATCTCGCACCGTTGTCACGCCGGACCGGAGCAGTTTCCGCAATCGGTCGACGGCACCGGCCTGTAATTCCTCCCAGGTGGCGCGCTGCTGGTTGGCCAGGAATTCCGGACCGGCGTCGAATGCCAGATGTACGTGCGTGTTGAACAGCCCCGCCATCAGGGTCGCCGATCCG
>DATBDL010000207.1:0-7463 GCA_036269975.1 Pseudonocardiaceae bacterium
GGCGCGACCGTGACTGGTTGCTCGCTCGTGGTGGGCACCGGCGCGACGGTCGTGTCGACCGGCTGGTTCGCCGCGATCCGGCTGGGCGTGGGCGGATCGCCGCCCGGTAGGAAGAACAGCCCGGCCACCAGCGCCACGATCCCGATTCCGGCGGCGGCCATGGGCACCCGACGCGAGCGGCGCCCGGTCCGCGCCGCATGCAGGGGGTCCGCACGCAGAGAGGCCGCACATAGCGGGCGAGCCAGCGGTGTCGTCGCGGCGGTCAGTCGTTGCTCGCACTGGCTCGCGGTCGGCCGGCGGCGCGGCTCGGTCGCCGTCATCTCGACCAGCAGCTCAGCCAGGCCCTCGGGCAGTCCGGCCGGGATGCGCGGGGGTCGGTTCAGCCTTACCAGCGCGGCCGCCAGCTCGTTCCCCTCGCCGTACTCGACCTTGCCGGACAGGCATTCCAGCAGCACCAAGCCCAGCGCGTAGACGTCGACCGGCGGCCCGATCGCATCGCCCAGCACCTGCTCCGGCGCCAGGTAGGCCGGCGTACCCAGGATCTCGTTCGTCCTGGTGCGGCGCTGCCCACCGATCAGCAGGGCGATGCCCAGATCGGCGAGGTGCGGCACGCCGTGCCCGTCCAGCAGGATGTTGGCCGGCTTGACGTCCCGGTGCACCACACCCCGTTCGTGCGCGTGGGCCAGCGCGCCGGCCAGTGCCGTGCCCAGCGCCACGGTCTCGGCCACCGTCAGCGGACCGGCCGACAGCCGGGCCTTCAGGCTCGGCCCGGTCACCAGCTCCAGCACCAGATACGGCAAGCCGTCATGGGTGCCCACGTCGAAGATCGTCACCAGCCCTGCGTGCGACAGCCTGGCCAGCGCCCGCACCTCGTCGTCGACCCGGTCGGCCGGGTCGCGCCGGAAGAACTTCACCGCGACCGGCCGGTCGAGCCTGCGGTCGTGCGCGCGGTAGACGTCGGCCACACCGCCGCTGCCGACCAGTTCGCCCAATTCGAACCGTTCGGGCAACAACCGTTCGGGCAACGCCGTGTCGTCCGGCATGCAGACCGCCTCCTCGTCACCAGGAGTGTGCCCATGACCGTGCGACGGCAATCATTCCCCATCTCCAGGGACTCCCAGAAAATCCCAAGAAACAGCCGGAAGACTTGCACCACCTCACCGCACGAACGGAGAACCCGCCGGTGTCTGTCAGTGCACGGCTCTCGGTGTCGCACCGCATGCTGCGGGTTCCTGAGATCACCGCGTACTTCTGGATCATCAAGGGACTTTCCACCGCGCTCGGCGAATCCACGTCGGACTTCCTGGTCCGCGTGCTCGGCCCTGTTCCGGCGGTGGGACTCGGTTTCGTGGCGTTCGTCGGCGCGCTGGTGCTCCAGTTCTCGATGCGCCGCTACGTCGCGGGGGCGTACTGGTTCGCCGTTGTCATGGTCGGCGTGTTCGGCACGATGGCCGCCGACGTCCTGCACGTCGGTTTCGGCGTGCCCTACGTGGTGTCCAGCGTCCTCTACGGGATCGCGCTGGTCGCGGTGTTCGTGACCTGGCAGCGGGTCGAGCGGACACTGTCCATCCACAGCGTCGACACCGCGCGCCGCGAGGCGTTCTACTGGGCCGCCGTCGTCGCCACGTTCGCGCTGGGCACCGCTGCCGGCGACCTGACCGCCATCACCGTGAACCTCGGCTACTTCGGCTCCGTCCTGCTGTTCGCGGCGGTGATCCTCCTGCCGTGCGCCGGTTACCGCTGGTTGGGCTGGAACACGGTCTTCGCCTTCTGGTTCGCCTACGTCGCCACCCGGCCGCTCGGCGCATCTTTCGCCGACTGGCTCGGCAAGCCGGCGTCGGCCGGTGGCCGGGGTGTCGGCGACGGCGTCGTCAGCCTCGTCCTCGCGCTGCTGATCGGCGCCCTGGTCGGCTTCCTCGCCGTCACCAAGCGGGACGTGCAACAGCGACAACGGTCCACCTGACGTGGCACGACAGCCGGCGGACCGCAACCGTGAGGGCCAGACTGGCCCGGTGCACCCGACCGGGACGCCAAGGCTGCTGCTGGTGGAGGACGACCACCAGCTCGTCGAACTGCTCACCCGCCTGCTGACCGGTGAGGACTACCAGGTCGACGTGGCCCCGGACGGCCAGCGTGGCCTGCATCTCGGCCTGACCCGCGAGTACGACGTCGTCGTGCTGGACCGTGGCCTGCCCGCGATCGACGGCCTCGACCTGCTGACCCGGCTGCGCTCGGCCGGCATGACCACCCCGACGCTGGTGCTGTCCGCGCTGGGCAACCCGGCCGACCGGGTCACCGGCCTGGACGCGGGCGCCGAGGACTACCTGGCCAAGCCGTTCGACATCGAGGAACTGCTCGCCCGGCTGCGCGCCCTGCTGCGCAGACACCTGGACACCGCGCGCCGCCTACCGCTGGTCGGCGGCACGCTGGACCTGGACACCCGCCAGGTGACGATGGCCGGCCGGCCGGTGCCGGTGCGGCTGTCCGCACGCGAGTGCACCCTGCTGGCCACCCTCGCCGCGCGCCCGTCCAGGGTGTTCTCGCGGGACGACCTGCGGGTGCTGGTGTTCGACGACGCCGGCGTCGAGGTCGTCGAGACGTACGTGCACTACCTGCGTCGCAAGTTGGGGCATGACATCGTGGACACCGTGCGAGGACGGGGATACCAGCTCGGCGTCCTGCGGTGACGCCGAGGCGGCCACGCTTGGCCGACGAGGAGGTGCTGCGCCGGACCGCGCTGCGGATCGGGCTGCAGACCGCGGCCGCCGTCGCGATCACGGTCGTCGGGCTGGCTGCCGTCGCCGTGTTCGTGGTGCTACAGAACCAGAACCGGGCCGACGACGATCTGATGGAGACCGCGATCGACCGCGTCGACGTGTCCGACCCGCCGGCCGGCACGTGGGTCGTCGTGCGCCGCGACGGCGACCAGCTCGCCACCCCCGGTCTCCCCGCCGGCCTGCCCGACACCGACCAGATGCGTTCCGTCGCCGCGAGCGGCGTCGGCTCAACAGCCGACTTCGTCGCCGACCAACGCGAGTTCCGGGTCGAGACGCAACCGGTGCGTGGCGGTGTCATGCAGGTGCTGCTCGATCTGTCCGCCGACCACGCGGAGCGCACCCGGCTGCTGGAGGCGTTCCTGATCAGCGGCATCGCGGGTCTCGCCGTGTCGGCCGCGGTCGGGGTGTGGCTGGCACGGCGCGCGGTGGCGCCGATGGCCGACGCGCTCGCCCTGCAACGCAGGTTCGTCGCCGACGCCGGTCACGAACTGCGTACACCGCTCACCCTGCTCAGCACCAGGGCACAGCTCATTCGCCGATCGGTGCGCCAGGGCGCTGATCCGGACACGCTACGGTCTGATGTGGATGGTCTGGTGGGGGACGCGCACCAGCTCACCGACATCCTGGACGACCTGCTGCTGGCCGCCGACCCGCGCGAGATGTCCGAGCGGGAACTGGTCGACCTGCCGACCGTGGCCGGCCAGGCAGTGGATTCGGCACGACCGCTCGCCGACGAGCGCGGTGTGCGGCTCGTGTGTGCCACCACGGCCGAGACCCCACGGGTGGTCGGCGCGCGGGCCAGCCTGCGGCGCGCGATGATCGCGTTGCTGGACAACGCCATCCGGCACGCCGGCGGCGAGGTGCGGCTGACGGTCGGCATGGCCGGCCGCAACGCCGTGATCGACGTGACGGACGACGGTCCCGGCATCGATCCGGACCTGGTGCCGACACTGTTCGAACGGTTCGCCACCGCGCCGGCGGACGGCCAGCCGGCCGCGCACCGTAGATATGGTCTGGGGCTGGCCCTGGTCAGCGAGATCGCGGCGCGGCACGGTGGCTCGGTTTCGCTGGCCGACAACGGCCGGCCGGGCGCTACATTCCGACTCCTGCTACCGGCCGATCGCGCAAAACCCCAAGAAATCTCCCAGAATTGAGGGCCACGCTAAGCCCGTGGACCTTGCGCAGCGTCGCGTGGAGCACGTCATGGGCCTACCGGTGACGGTGGAGCTCCGCCGTCCCGGTCGCGACATGACCGCTGCGCTGCGCCGTGCCTTCAGTTGGCTTCGTTCGGTCGACCTACGGTTCAGTCCTTTTCGGATGGACAGTGAAGTGTCGATGGCCGATCGAGGCGAACTCGGGCCCGATGACTACAGCATCGAGTTCACGGAGATCCTGGCCCTGTGCGCGGAGTACGAACGCCGGTCCGGCGGCGCGTTCCGTGCCCGGCTGCCCGGCCGGCGGCTGGACCCGAGCGGCGTTGTCAAGGGCTGGGCGGTGCAGCGCATGGCCGAACTGCTGGTGGCCGACGGCGCGGAGAACTTCTGCATCAATGCTGGTGGCGACGTCGTGACACGAGGCGAGCCGGAACCGGGCTGCCGCTGGCGGGTCGGCGTACGCCATCCGGAACGGGCCGACCGGATGTGCGTGGTGTTCCGGGTGCGGGACGGAGCGGTGGCCACGTCCGGCGCGTACGAGCGGGGCCCGCACATCCTCGACGGCCGCACCGGGCGGCCCGCCGGCGGCCTGCTGTGCCTGACGATACTGGCCGACGACCTGACGACGGCCGATGCGACGGCGACGGCCGCGTTCGCGCAGGGGACCGACGGGGTGGCGTGGGCGGCGCGTCAGCCCGGCTGCCTGGTGTTCGCGATCGACTCGCACCACCGGGTGCATCGGTCCGCGAACCTGGACGGGCTGCTCATTCCCTGAGCCCGTTCGGTCCTGGCCGGCCGCCCGAGCGCCTGTCCGGCCTTCCACGGATTGGCCAAGATTTCGTCGACAGACTTGGCGGGGTGTTCAACGGTACCCATGTCCGATCGACCCACTGGCCGGTTCGTGGCCTGTTGCTGGCCGGTGGCCTTGTGGTGTGCGGGTTCTGGTGGCTCGACCCGGCGTCGTCGTCGCTCACCTCGCCCGGTGACGTGCTGACCGGCGCCGGGCGGGTGGCCGGGCTGGTCGGGGCGTATCTGGTGTTGGTGCAGTTGTTGCTGATGGCGCGGCTGCCGTGGCTGGAGCGGGCGATCGGATTCGACCGACTGGCCGGCTGGCATCGCGGGCTCGGCATGAACGTCGTGTTCGTGCTGGTGGCGCACGTGCTGCTGGTGATCGCCGGCGTTGCCGTGACCGACCGGGACGGACCGTGGTCGGCGGTGGTCGAGATCGTCACGACGTATCCGGACATGTGGCTGGCCGTCGCCGGCATGACGTTGATCGCCGCCGTCGCGGTCAGCAGTGCGCTGGTCATCAGGCCGAAACTCTCCTACGAGACGTGGTACTGGGTGCACGTGAGCGTCTACGTGGCCGTGGCACTCGCGTTCTTCCACCAGATCTCGAGCGGCGCCGACTTCGTCACCGATCCGGATGCGCGGGCGCTGTGGGTGGCCGGGTACGCCGCCGTGGCGGCCATCGTGGTGTGGTGGCGGGTGGTGCTGCCGGTGCGGCTGTGGTTCCGCCATGCGATCACGGTCGACCAGGTGGTACGCGAGACGCCGGATACGGTCAGCGTGTGGTTGCGTGGTCGCAATCTGGCCGAACTGGGTGCGCAGCCGGGCCAGTTCCTGTTGTGGCGCTTCGTCACCGTGGGCCACCTGTGGACAGCGCACCCGTACTCGCTGTCCGCGCCGGTCGTCGGGCAGCGGATGCGTATCACGGTCAAGGACGCGGGCGATCACTCCGCGGAGCTGGCTCGTCTGCGTCGTGGGGTGCCGGTGTTCGCGGAGGGACCGTTCGGCCATTTCGTGTTGTCGGAACGGCGGATGGACGCGGTCCTGCTGATCTCGGGCGGGTCGGGCATCGCGCCGATTCGGGCACTGGCCGAGGACCTGGTGCTGGCGGGTGCCGATGTCGTCCTGTTGCACCGAGCCAGCACGTGGCAGGACATCCCCTTGCGGGCCGAACTGGACGCGATGGCCGGTCATGGCCTGGTGGTGCACTACCTGATCGGCCGGCGGGTGGAACTGCGCGGCGATCCACTGTCGCCGCATCCGTTACGGCGGTTGGTGCCGGATGTGGGCGCACGCAGTGTGTACGTGTGCGGTCCGGGTGGGATGACGGCGACTGTGTTGACGTCGCTGCGGCGGCTCGGGGTGCCGGCGCGGCAGATACATACGGAGGAGTTCAGCCTGCGATGAGTGGTCCTGTGTCGTCGTCGTCCGTACGTGGCAAGCGTTTGGCCGGGTTGTCGTGCCTGTTGGCCGGCATCGGTCTCGTGGTGACGGCTCGTGTCGCCACCGGTCGTGCCGGTTCGCATCACGTCACCCTGTCGCCGGCGCCTACTTCGTCTGCCGTCGCCGGCTCCTCCGCTTCGGCCACCCCAGGTGTGGTGGCGCCACCGCCGAGCGGCCCGAGGACGGTCGATGGCGACGTTGTCGACACACCGTACGGACCGGTGCAGGTCGCGATCGTGTTGGACGGCGATCGGATCGTCGAGGTGAAGGCGCTACAGACGCCGTCAGACGGTGGTCGGAGTGTGCGGCTGGCCGAGTTGGCGACGCCGATCCTGCGGCAGGAGGTGCTGCGGGCCCAGTCGGCGGAGGTGGACACGGTTTCGGGCGCCACGTACACGTCCGACGGTTACGCACAGTCGGTCCAGTACGCCCTCGATCACCGGTGAGCCAGCGTGTCGAGTACGTCCTGCAGGTCTCGGTACGGCTCCGGCCGCAGCGGGAGCCTTCGCAGGCGTTCGCACGTCGCGGCGTCCACACCCCACAGGTCCGCCGATGTGATGATCTGCCATCGTTGGGCTGGGAACGTCAGTTCCGCCAGTACGACGCGTAATGACTGCTGCTCGGTCATGAGCGCTCCCAGCAGGGTCGGGTCCACGTTATCTATGTGATACCCGTCACGTCTGGCAGTCAAACCTGAGCAGGCGCCGCACGCCGACGACGACCAGCGGCACCGTCCACAGTTGACAGCGGGCGCCCCGGCGGCGTTGCCGGGGCACCCGTTCCTCGCTGAATCGATATATCAGCGGGGTCCGTTGTCGCCGGCACCGGTTCGTGGTGGCAGCCGACCCTGCCACGAACATTGGACTAGACCACCCGGCTTGTCAAGACAACTGACCAGTGTGAACGGGCTTCCCACCGGGCAGAAGGCAGAAACCCCCTTCGGTGATGTGTGAATCCAGATTGGTCTAGTCCATACCCTTGACAGCGCAAGTGGTCTAGGCCACATTCGATCTAATCCAACAGATCTAACTGTCAGGCAACAGGAGGCAAGGACATGCGCGTGTCCAAACGCTCCGCCCTGGTGGTCGGTGCGGCTAGCGCGCTCTTACTGGGCGCGTTCACTGTCGTGACCGGTCAAGACGCCTCGGCCGGGCCGCAACCCACGGTGACCCCGGCAGCGGGTGGCAGTGGCGGTATCGCGGTCGCCTACTACGACCAGTGGAGCATCTACCAAAACGCCTACTATCTCCACAACCTGGACGCATCCGGCGCGGCCAGCAAACTCAACTACCTGATCTAC
>DATBDL010000208.1:0-3189 GCA_036269975.1 Pseudonocardiaceae bacterium
TGTCGACGGCGCCCGGTCGCCCAGCCGCGTCCACACCGCGACGAACACCGGCGCCAGCAGGACGATCGCCAGCGGATTGATCGACTGGAACCACTCCGGCGGGATGGTGAAGCCGAAGGCGTGCAGGTCGGTGCGCTGGTCGGCGAAGGTGGCAAGTACGACCGAGCCCTGTTCCTCGATCATCCAGAAGAACAGCGACGCGATGAACAGCGGAATGTAGGCCAGCACACGCGAGCGCTCGACCGGCGTCACCTTGTCGCTGCGCAGCATCATCGCGAAATAGGCGGCCGGCAGCAGGATGCCGAGCGCGCTGACCACGTCGATGACCAACTGGGCGGACAGGCTACCCGTCACGGCGAGCACGACGACGATCGCCACGACGACGGCGAAACCGATGCCGATCCGGCGCAGCGTGCGGCCGCGGTCGGCGTCGGTGAGTGGACTGGCCGGTGTCCTGCCGGCGGCACCCAGCAGCCGGCCGCCGACGACGTACCAGACCAGGGCGATGGCCATGCCGATCGCGGCAAGGCTGAACCCGGCGTGGAAGCCCCATGCGTCGCGCAGGCCGCCGACGGCCAGTGGCGCGATGAAGGCGCCCAGGTTGACGCCGATGTAGAACAGGCTGAAACCGGCGTCGCGGCGATCGTCCCTGTCGTGGTAGAGGTCGCCGACCACCTTGGAGATGTTCGGCTTCAGCAGCCCGGTGCCGATCGTGATCAGGACCATCGACAGGTACAGCGCGACGATGCCACCGCTGGGAACGGAAAGGCAGATGTGGCCGCACATGATCAGCACGCCGCCGCCGAAGATGGAGCGGCGCGAGCCGAAGACCCGGTCGGCCAGCCAGCCGCCGATCACACCGGACATGAACACCAGCGCGCCGTAGATCGACATCAGCGACTCGGCCAGGTGTTGCGGCAGGCCGAGACCGCCCTGGTCGAACCGGTAGTACATGTAGAACAGGAGGATGGCACGCATGCCGTAGTAGGAGACGCGCTCCCAGAACTCGGTGAACCACAGCGTGGACAGGCCGCGTGGATGGCCGAAGAACCCCCGGTCGATAGCCTGGCCGTCGGACGGGTCCTTCGGCTTGGATACGACGTCGGTCACGGAACGAGCCTCCTGTTGGGAACTGTCAACCACCCAATCCGGACACGTTACCCATGTTCGGTCGCCGGCAAACCCGCGCCAGCTAGACTGACCGGACCACTTGGCTTTGAGTTTGTGAGGAGTGACTCCCTCGGTGCGGCACGCACCTGCCACCGGCGGCGATAGCCAGCCGGGGTCGAGCCCCGGCTGCCATATCAGCCCGGCTCGCCGTGCGATCGGAGTCGCGCGGTGACCGGGTACCTGTTCGATGTGCTCGCCGTCGTCGCCGTCGTCGTCCTGACCGGCTGCGCCGCCGTCTTCGTCGCGGCCGAGTACGCCCTGACCACCCTGGAACGCGTCCAGGTCGACCGCCACGCCCGCGAGGTCGGTGACCGGCGGGCGCTCCAGGTGGCCCGCGCGCAGCACTCGCTGTCCTTCCAGCTCTCCGGTGCCCAACTCGGCATCACGATCTGCACCCTGGCCACCGGTTACCTGGCCGAACCCGCCATCGCCGGCCTGCTGCGGCCGGTGCTGACCGGCGTCGGCCTCCCCGGCGGTGCTGCCGAACCGGTGGCGCTGGTGCTGGCGTTGCTGCTGGCCACGACGTTGTCCGTGGTGTTCGGCGAACTGGTGCCCAAGAACCTGGCCATCGCGCACGCCCTGAACACCGCACGCGCCGTGGCCGGTGTGCAGACCGTGTTCTCGACGGTGTTCCGCTGGCTGATCGACGCGCTGAACTCGTCCGCGAACTGGGTGGTCCGCCGGCTCGGCGTCGCTCCGGCCGAGGAGCTGCGCTCGGCTCGCGGGCCGGGCGAACTGGTCTCGCTGGTCCGCTCGTCGGCCCAGCACGGCACCCTGGACCAGGGCACCGCGACGCTGATGGACCGCTCGCTGCGCTTCGGCGAGCACACCGCGGAGGACCTGATGACCCCACGGGTTCGGGTCGAGGCGCTGCGGACCGACGCCACCGTGCTCGACCTGATCGCGGCCAGCCGGCGTACCGGTTTCTCGCGGTTCCCGGTGCACGACGGCGATCTGGACGACGTGCGCGGGGTCGTGCACGTGAAGCAGGTCTTCGGCGTGCCGGCCGCGCAGCGCTCCACCACCCGTGTCGCCGCGCTGGCCCGGCCGGTGCCCACCGTGCCGGACACCCTGCCGGCGGACAGCCTGCTGGAACGGCTGCGCGGCTCGGGGTTGCAGGTGGCGTTGGTGGTGGACGAGTACGGCGGCACGGCCGGGCTGGTCACGATGGAGGACCTGATCGAGGAGATCGTCGGCGACGTCCGCGACGAGCACGATCGGGCCGAGGGCATGCCGGTCAGGCCGCTGGGGCGCAACGGTTGGCTGGTGTCCGGACTGCAGCGCGACGACGAGGTGGCCGAGGCGACCGGGTTCCGGATGCCGGAGGGCGAGTACGAAACCCTGGCCGGCCTGGTGTTGGCACGACTCGGGCGGATACCCGATGTGGGTGACGAGGTCCGTGTGGACGGTTGGCGGATCACCGTGATGCTGATGGACAAACACCGGATCGCCGATCTTCGACTGTCCAGAGTGGAGGGACAGGCATGAACAGTGGACTCTCGCTGTTCCTGACGGTGTTGTTGCTGTTGGGCAACGCCTTCTTCGTCGCGGCCGAGTTCGCGGTGATCTCCGCGCGACGGGATCGGCTGGAGGTGCTGGCCGAATCGGGCAAGACGCGGGCGCGGGCGGCACTGCGGGCCGGGCGGGAACTGCCGCTGCTGATCGCGGGCGCCCAGTTGGGTGTCACGCTGTGCTCGCTGGGTCTCGGCGCACTGGCCGAACCGGCGATCTCGGGCCTGCTGGAGCGCCCGTTCGACGCGGTCGGCGTGCCGGTCGCCGTCACCCACGTGGTGGGATTCGCGCTCGCGCTGGGCATCGTGACGATCCTGCACACGCTGCTGGGTGAGATGGTGCCGAAGAACCTGGCGCTGGCCGGACCGGAGCGGGCCGCGATGTGGCTGGTACCGGTCCATTTCGCATTCTGCCGGTGCACGCGGCCACTGCTCGGCCTGTTCACCGCGTTGGCCGGCGGCGTGCTGAAACTGTTGCGCGTCACGCCGAAGGAAGAGCTGGACACGG
>DATBDL010000209.1:0-6959 GCA_036269975.1 Pseudonocardiaceae bacterium
AGCGGAGCAGGCGAAATACGATCCATTCGACCATGTGATCCGGGCCGAACTGGAAGAGTTCGGTGACTGCCTCGCCGAGGGAGTGTTCTGGTTACTCGACCAGGGCGACGGCATCGGTAACGCGACCTTCGGCTACTGGGAGGAGTTTCTCGATCTCCGGCGCACGCTCGTCGAGGACGTCGTCGACCGGGTCGAGGCGTCCGGCATACCGGCGGAACGCAAGCAGGCCATGATCGACGCACTGATCGCCGCCAGGGCGCGCAGCGAGTTGATCAAGCCGGCTACCTGCGTCGATTACCTCGAAGCATGGCAGGGTGATCGAATTCAGTGGGGCGAACACGTCACGGCGCTGCGACGGGAACACCAGTCCGGCCTGAGCCGGCTCAATCAGTCCGCCAGGCTGGCGAAGGCGTTGTCCGAGCTGGCGCTCACGGAATGTAGCTGCTTGACCATGACATAACAGGATTCCGGTTCGCGGGTGCCGTCCGGTCCGCCGACCTCTGTGTGGCAGGTCAGCTTGCCGTATCCCCAGTCCACGTAGTCGAGTCGCTTGTAGAGGTCGGCGGCCTTGACATTGTCGTCGCGGACCGCGAGCGCCACCTTCTGGCGGCCCATCGCCCAGATTCGGGCTTCGACGGCATCGATCAGTTGCGTGCCGATACCACGATTGCGGAATTCCGGCAGTACTTCGAGATGTGTCAGCAGTGCCACGCCGCGCAGATGCGTCCGAATTTCTTCTTCTTCTGCGGGCTCCAGCCACAGGTAGACGTCGCCGACCGGCTTGTTCTCCAGGAAGGCTACGAACAGCACACCACGGCCGGCCCGCTGCCGTTGGTAACGATCGGCGAAGTACGCCTCGTTACCGAACGCGGAGGCCAGCGACACTATGTCCGCAGCGACTGCCCGCTGAACGTTCATCGACCCCGGTGCCCTGAGTGGAGTTAACTCGAATGGCGGAACAGTACACGCCACGCAAGTCCGTAGGAAGCGACACCCCGCCCAATCAGCAACATGTAAGGAGTCTACGCAACGACGTCGGCGTATGGCCGAGCTGCCGGCGGATCGTGCGCGTGAGATGGGCCTGGTCGGCGAAGCCGAGGTCGGCGGCCAGGGTACTCAGGCTGGTTCCGCCTTCGGTGAGGCGGGTTACCGCCCTGCCGACCCGGACGCGGTTGCGGTAGGCGGTCAGTGACACGCCCAGCTCTCGGGTGAACGCTCTGCTCAGGCGGTACGGCGACACCGCGAGCAGCTCGGCCAGCGGCACCAGGACTCTCGACGCCGGATGGTCTGCGGCGATGGCGTCGCGGGCTGCCGATACCAGTGCTCGGTCGGCCGGGCGGGCGGGCGGTGGCCGGCGTGGGAACGGCGATCACCTGGGCCAGTGCGCCGGCCAGCAGCGCAAGCAGGCGTTCGGTGGCGGCGTAGTCGACGTCACCCGTGTGGGTGGCCGCTACGAAGCGGCGGTGGGCCAGGTCACGCCCGATGCCCTGCGGCGGAAGCGGCCGCTGCGGACCAGCACGATGCGGTGGTCCGTCCTGGTTTCCGGCGCGGACCAGCCGGTGTGGTCGTCCTGGCAGGTCACCGACCACGCCCGGAATGCGGGGCGGTCGGCGATGGCGACCGATCGAAGCACGTCACGACGCTAACCGAGACATCCGACAGTATGCGCAAGGATGTTCAAGACCGACGCGGTCCGGTGGCGGCAGGCTGGTGGCCGCACATCGAGTCAAGGAGCGCCTACATGCCCGCCACCGTGAGCACCATCGTGTTCGACTGCGCCGATCCGGGCGCGCCGGCCGAGTTCTACCGGACGGCGACCGGCTGGAAGGTGCTCGCCGATCGGGCCGGGCACGTGTTCTGCCTGATACCGGCCGAACAGTCGTGACACCCGCACCCGGCCACACGGTCTTCGACACGCCGATCGGCGCGTGCGGCATCGGCTGGACCGCGATCGGTGTGCGGACGGTGCGGCTACCGGAGGGCAGTCCCACTCAGACGACGGCGCGGCTGCTGCGGTGGTATCCCGACCTGCCGGCCGCCGCGCCGCCGGCCGCGATCGCCTCGGTGATCAGCGACATCCGGGCCCTGCTGACCGGCGCGTCGACCGACCTGTCGCGGGTCGAACTGGACCTGACCGACGTGCCGGCGTTCGAGCAGCGGGTCTACGCGGCGGCACGGGCGATTCCGCCGGGCGAGTTCGTGACCTACGGCGAACTGGCCGACCGCTTGGGTGAGCCGGGGGCCGCGCGAGCCGTTGGCCGGGCGTTGGGGCGCAATCCGGTGCCGATCATCGTGCCGTGCCATCGGGTGCTCGCGGCCGGCGGGCGGACCGGCGGGTTTTCCGCGCCCGGCGGGGTGTCGACCAAGATGCGGATGCTGGCGATCGAAGGCGCGACGTTGTTCTGACGACACGGGTTCTAACGAAACGACGCCGTCGGCCAGGTCTCCTGGCGGTACGCGCTGTCCCAGAACAGCCATTCGTATTCGGTGGCCCTGGTGAAGGCGGCCAGCATCCGGGCGGTGGTGCGCTCGTCGGCGTGCGCGGCGGCACGGTCGACGGCGTCCTGGCACGTCCGCACGGCCACCGCGAAGTCGTCGTCGGCGTAGGTGTCCAGCCACGCGAGATACGGGTGGTCGGCGCCGGGTTGGCGCGCGGTCACGATCTCGGTGCCCACGTGCTGGTACACCCAGAAGCACGGCAGCAGTGCTGCGATCAGCTCGGCGTAGCTCCCGGTCTGCGCGATGGCCAGCAGGTACGACGTGTAGGCGAGACAGGTCGGTGACGTCTCGATCGCCTGCTGATCCGCCCGCGTCATGCCGAACCGCTCGAAGTAGCCGTCGTGCAGCGCGCGTTCCACCACGATCGACTCGCGGGCGGCGTCGGCGAAGAAGGCTATGTCGTCGGTGGACTCCGCCTTGGCCGCCGCGACGGAGAGCGCGCGGGCGAACCCGACCAGGTACCTGGCGTCCTGCACGAGGTAGAACTGGAAGCGTTGCCGGGCAAGCGATCCGTCCGCCAGCTCGCGGTTGAACGGCAGCTCGGTCATGGCGGCCATCAGCTTCGCGGTGTGCTGCCACGCGTCGGCACAGAAACTCGTCACCCGCCCATGATGCCGGTTACCCGTCGACTCCGGTGGCGCCGTCGGTGAGTTCGCGGAGGATGTCGGCGTGGCCGACGTGCCTTGCGGTCTCCTCGATCATGTGCGCGTAGATCCAGCGCAGCGACACCCGGCCCAGTCGGGGATGTGGTACGGCGTGGTCGAGCGGGAGGCTGGCCGCGATCCGCCTCGACTGCTCGCATGCCTCGTCGTAGTCGGCGATCAGCTCGTCGACGGTCTCGTCCGGGTCGAGGGCGAAGCTGGCGTCGCCCGCGTCGGAGTCGGCGCCGATCTCCTCGGGGCTGCGCCGGCCGAGTATCCGTTGGAACCATTCGCGTTCGACGGCGGCCAGGTGCTTGACGAGGCCGGCCAGGGTGGTGCCGGACGGCACGATCGCCAGCCGCGTGTCCGCTTCGGACAGGCCGGCGACCTTGCGCCGTAGCACGGCACGGTGCAGGTCCAGGAAGCCGGCCAGCACTTCACGTTCACCGCCGGCGCTGACCAGTTCGTCCGGTGCCAGGGGCGGCTGCGCCGGGGACGTCGTCATGGCCGTCAAGCTAGCCGTCTGCACCGTCACCGCTGGTCGTAGGCGGGTCACGCGTGGGTCGAAAATTGGTGTCGATTGGGCCACGGGTTAGGCTGAACGGGCGAATCCTCATGCTACCGCGAACTTTTCTCAGCAGATGGGACAGGCGTCCATCGACAGGTACCCAGGACGCATCGTCCGCCGCCGTCCTCCCACCCTCCACAAAAGACTGTCTGAATTGGATGATCACGCCACGTCCAGCCGGACTGACCGGCATTCCGTGACCGTCCACAAATGCGCGCGACCAATCGGAGCGGGTGCCGCCGCATACCCCCGCCGGGTGTTGTTTCGATGGCCTGGCAAGTGTTGTGGGCGATACCAGGAGGCTGATCGAAATGGTCCCTATGCCGAGTTTCAGCGGCAGCGGCCGGTGGTCAATTGCTGGACACTCACGGCCGGATCGTGACACGATACTGTCCCCGAATGCGCCCGATTGGAGGGTTACAGCCGTGCCCATCAGGCCAGCCGAGCTCGCCAGCGAACTGAAGACGCTGCGCAAGGGCCGCGGTTTGCAGGCACCGAGACTCGCCGAACAGGTTGGCCCGATGTTGCGGGAGTTGTGCGGCATCGGCGAAAACGAGAGCGCGGCCTCGATTCGGGAAAAATTGACCAAGTGCCTCCACATTCTGGCAAACGGGCTACCGGAGGACCTGCGGCTCGTCGTGACCACCGCGTTGGCCCTGCAGGCCGACACGCAGCACCAGTTCCTGCGCGAACGCGTCCAGTCCCTCGCCGAGCACCAGCGCAGGGACGTGCGCACCATCCGCAGGCGGATGGACGAGGGATTCGAGCTGCTCGCGGAAATCGCGGCGCGGCCGCCGGCCGACCAACCGAGGGGCACGGTGCTCGGCTGGTACACCGAGCGGCTCGAAGCGATCCTGCGGCTGGACAAAGACTCACCGGAGTGCTTCGAACGGCGGCTGATCGTCGCGGAACACGATGGCCTCGAGATCGTCCAGCCGTCGATCACGATACCGAGGAACAGCTCGGCCGCGGATGACCATGATCTGTATTGCGAGCCGATGTTCGGCACCACGATGGTCGACCGGCACCGCAAACCCGGAAATCGTTTCGTGTATGACCTCGCCCTGCCCGTGCCGCTCGGGATCGGCCAGAAACACGAATACGGACTGATCTGGCGGATTCCGGACAGCCAGGAGATGCGCTCGCACTACGTCGTCTTTCCGGACCGGCGGTGCGACGAGTTCGAGTTGCGGATCCGATTCGGCGCCGATCGAACCCCTGAGCTGCTGTGGCGGGCCGAGGAGGTGTTCCACCGCGAGATCGACGATCCCCAGCCGGAGCCGCAGACGCCGCTGGCGGTCGACCGGGTCGGGGAGGTGCACGTGTCGTTCCGGAACCTGCTACCGGGGCACGGGTACGGCGTCCAGTGGCGCAACGCTCCCGAGTGATCCCGGTACACGGAGGGATGTCTCCGTATGCACGCCGGCCGTCGAGCGTGGACACTGGGGCTGATACGCCCGGACGGTGACAGGAGCGACGACCATCTCGATGCGAATGAGCAGGCCAGGCTGGCGTGTGGGTGTTCTCGCGCTGGCCGGGGTCGCGGCCGCCTGCGTGGTGGCCGCCCGGCCGCACGACTCGTCGCCCGCTCCGCTGCCGCGTGCCGGCGCCCTGCTCGGCGTGTCGGTCAGCGGCACGTCCGTGCCGACCACGACGACGCCGTCGCCCACCCAGTCCCCCGGCCCCCCGACCTGTGCGGACGCCGTCGCCGCGTTGCCGATGCGGCAGCGGGTCGCGCAGCTCGTGATGGTCGGGTTCGATCCGGCCACGCCGGGGGCGGCGAAACAACTCGTGGTCGACGACCAGGTCGGTGGCCTCTTCATCAGCGGTGCCGACACCAGCGCGCTGCACGACGGTGAGATCGCGGCGGCCAAGGCGTCGTCGAAGCTGCCGTTGTTCGTGGCCATGGACGAGGAGGGTGGCCGGGTGCAGCGGGTGCCTGGGCCCCACGGCCGGCTCCCCAGCGCCCGCACGATGACGGCGACCATGTCCTCGACGCAGGTCCGCGCGTTGGCCACCAGCCTCGGCGTCGAACTGCGCGGTCTCGGCGTCAACGTGGACTTCGCGCCGGACGCGGACGTCAGTGACCAGCCGGCCGACGCCGTGATCGGTGACAGGTCGTTCAGCAACGATCCCACCGTCGTCACGGCCTACGCCGGCGCGTTCGCGGCCGGGTTGCGGTCGTCCGGTGTGCTGCCGGTGCTCAAGCACTTCCCAGGACACGGTCACGCCACCGGTGACTCGCACACCGGGCCGGCCATCGATCCACCGTTGTCCGCGCTGACCACGGACGACCTGGTGCCCTACCGGACGCTGCCGAACATCGGGCGGACTTCGGTGATGGTCGGGCATCTCGAAGTGCCGGGACTGACCGGGACCGTGCCGGCTTCGCTGAGCCCGGCCGCCTACCAGCTACTGCGGCAGACCTATCGTTTCGACGGGGTCGCGTTCACCGACGATTTGGGCACCATGGTCGCGATCACGGCCCACTACGACCTGTCGGATTCCGTGCTGACGGCGCTTCAGTCCGGCGCCGACGTGGCATTGTGGGTCACCGGGGGTGCCGTTCCGCAGATTCTTGATCGGCTGGTCGCGGCGACCGAGAACGGCACGCTGCCGGTGAGCCGCGTCGACCAGGCCGCCACTCGGGTGCTGATCGCCAAGGGCGTCTGTACCGCTTGAGGCTGTTCGTCTTCGGGCCGGGCGCCCGACCCGAAAGACGAACAAGAGCACGGTCATCAGCCGAAGACGGCGATCAGCAGCGCGTGCAGCAGTGTGTAGATACCGTGGGGCTCCATCGGTTTCACCTCCTCGCAAAACCGCTCCATTCGCCCGTCGCTCACAGGGCGACGAGCTGGACGCCGAGGAAGACACCGGCCGTGATACCGAGCGCCAAACAGATGGCGGCCAGCCGAACCATGGTGGAAATCGCGCAGAAGAGTTTCACCTTCATCACCCTTTTCTCGTCATTCCACACCGTTGACGGCGCGGGCGGCCGGCCGACTCGATATCCGGGCGGTTATTCCTGACAACTCAATAATTGCCCGGCCGACGCCGGCGCGAAAGGTGTTTCCAGTGCCGTGAACGGCTGGAAACAGGAAACGTCAGTCGGTGGCCGGTGCGAGTACGAAAACCCGGATGTCCCGGCCGGAACGGACGGCGTACGTGTCGAATGCCGGCCACGCCGCGGCCAGCAGGCACCACAGGCTGGTACGTTCCGCGCCGTCGGTCAGGCGTGCCGTGATCCGTTC
>DATBDL010000210.1:0-4556 GCA_036269975.1 Pseudonocardiaceae bacterium
CGCCGGTGGTCGCGATCGTGTCGATGGCCCGCTCGATCGACGCCCGGAACTTGACCGCGTCCCACGGCTGCTGCAACAGGTCGAAGAAGAACGCCTGGTGCAGCTCGTCGGGCCGCAGGTAGCGCGCGAGATCGTCGACCGTGGGCACCCAGACCTCGCCGAGCAGGATGCGGTCGCGGCCGTACTCGTCGGCGATGCGGCGCCACCGCTGGTAGACGGCGTGCACCTCGGGCTGGTTGACGGCGATCTCGTTGTAGGACCCGCCGTTCCAGTCCGCGAGATCGGCCCGCTTGATCAGGCCGTGCGCCACGTCGATGCGAAACCCGTCGACACCCCGGTCGAACCAGAATCGCAGCACGCGGTCGAACAGTGCCGGCACGTCGGGATGGCGCCAGTCGAAGTCGGGCTGGGTGGGGTCGAACAGGTGCAGGTACCACTGGCCCGGCGTGCCGTCCGGCTCGGTCACCCTGGTCCACGCGAGGCCGCCGAAGTTGCAGCGCCAGTTGTTGGGCGGCAGTTCGCCGTCCGCGCCCAGCCCGTCGCGGAAGACGAATCGGGCCCGCTGCGGCGATCCGGCCGGCGCGGCCAGTGCGGCCTGGAACCACGGGTGCCGGCTGGAACAGTGGTTCGGGACCAGGTCCATGATCAACCGCAGGCCACGCTCGTGGAGCTGCGCGACCAGCTTGTCGAAGCCGGCGAGTGTCCCGTAGGCGGGCTCGATGTCGCGGTAGTCCGCCACGTCGTACCCGTGATCCACCTGCGGCGACGGGTAGCACGGGTTCAGCCAGACACCGTCGACGCCCAGCTCCGCGAGGTAGTCCAGCCGCTGTGCCAGGCCGGCGAGATCGCCGATCCCGTCACCGTCGGAGTCCGCGAACGAACGCACGTACACCTGGTAGATCACGGCGTCCTGCCACCAGGGTGGCGTGGGGGTCGTGGCCACTGATCGGTCCGCCTTCCGGTCGGTAGTCGGCACCGCAAGTATTCTCCGCCCATGCCACCGGACGACCTCGCCGAACGCTTCCGCGCGGTAGACACCACCGCGATCTGCGACGCAGACAAGACGACGCGCGTACTGGACAGCGCGATCCGAGCCCGTTCCGCCGCGACCCGCGTCTTCGGGCCCGCGTTCACCGTCCGGTGCCGGGACGACTTCCTGGGTGTGCTGAGGGCGATCGAGGCCGCGTCGCCAGGTGACGTGATCGTCGTGGACGGCGGCGCGGCGGAGATCGCGCTGGGCGGTGAACTCTTCGCCCGCGGCGCGCTCGGCCGTGGCCTCGGCGGCATCATCGTGGATGGCGGGTACCGCGACGTCGGCTACGTGTCGGGCTGCCCGCTCCCGGTGTACAGCCGGTTCGTCACCCCGCTCGCCGGCACCACGACCAAGCTGGGCGAACTCCAGATCCCGATCGCGTGCGGCGGTGTCGTGGTCCAACCGGGCGACATGATCCTGGCCGATGACGAGGGTGTCATCGCGGTCGATCCGGGTCGGGTCGCGGCACTGTTGGACGCCGCGGCAGCCGTCAAGGCGAGCGAAAGCCGGGTCGTCGAGAGGCTGAACGCGGGCGCGACACTGAGCGACGCGCTGAACCTGACCGATCACGTCGAAGCCTTGCACCGCAACGAATCCTCGAAACTCGCGTTCCGCGACTAGGTCCGCCGCGCCCGAGCTGTTCCCGGAAACACTGCCCCTCACAGTCGCGTTTCACCGGAGCCGCGGAATCCAGGGCGCCAGACGATTCGACGAGCTGTCGGAGTCCTGTGCGTCCCGGCGTCGAGCACGGCGGCCGGCGGCGGCGGATGTTCGAGTAGCTGGTGGTGCAGCACCGGCCCACGCGTCGTCACTCACCGAGGCCGGCCTCCGCCGCCATCACGCGGTGCGCCACTGCCTGTGCCCACGGTATTCCGAGCAGCACGACCAGCACCACGCACAGGACGAGCGGCGCCGGCCGCACCGCGCCCAGGACCAGGCACGCCAATGCCACTCCCCCACAGGTGCGGGACAACGGCCGGTACAAGCCTCGGTCGTCGTGCCAGGCGCGCAGGCTTGCCGCCACCAGCGTCGTCGCGCTCAACACGACCGCGGTGCCCGCGCACAGGACCCACGCCGTCGCGGCCGGTGTCCGGTCCTCGTCCGCGTGGGCGATGAGGCTGACCATGGCGGCGCCCATCGCGGCCACGGCGGCCGTCAGCGGCAGGTGGCTGAACATCCACAGCAGCCCCGCCCGGCGCGTCGGTCTTGGCGGACGATGTCCGGCAAGGTCGAAATAGGTCCACCAGGCGCCGAACCCGACCACGACGGCGGCCAGCCCCACGGCGAGCGTCAGCGCGGTGACCGGCTTGCCGGCCAGTCCCGTGACCACACCCGTGAGGGTTTCGCCCAGCACGATGATGATCAGCAGCCCGAACCGTTCGATGAGCGCGTCCGTGATGGTGAGCGCGGCCGCCTGCTCCGGCATCACGCCCAGGAAGACCAGTACGAATCCGACCAGATAGGCGAAGCCGATCAGGCCCCACGCCGGTGTGCGGGCGCCGGCCGGCAACAGCGCCGTGCCGGCCAGCAGGACCGCGCAGCCCGCGGTTCCGGTGACGAACAGCCGACTCGATCGACGGTATTCCGGACCGTCGCCGCGCGCCGCGAGCAGCCACAGGACCGTCAGCACGGCGAACAACACCGCCGCCGTCACGGCGAACGGGACCGCTCGTGCGCCGCCCGCCTCCGGGATGAACGCGCCCATCGCCGCGAGTACCAGGATCTGCAACAGGAACGTGCTGCGGCCGCGTGCGTCCTCCCTCCCGTGCAGTTCGTGGTGGAGGCTGCCGTTGGCCCACGCGATCCACACCAGCGTGAACACCGATGCGTACTCGCCCAGCCCACCCCAGGTCAGGTGTCCGGCCAGGTGGTGGGCGGCCTGGGCGACCAGTACCACCACAGCCAGGTCGTAGAACAGCTCCAGCGGGCCGACCACACGCTCACGCGGCTGCTCGCCGTGCGGGCGGGGCGGTTGCCACAGGGCCCGGCGCAGCCTGGCCCACTGGTCTGGTCGTGCTGGCATGCCGTTGGACTCCCGATGTGGCCGCGTCGCTCTGCGACCTGGGAGTGTACGGATTTACTCGGCAGCGGCCACCGCACCCTGGATGTCGCCGAGTACGCCGAGCTGGGCGAAGATGATCGTGCCGGCCGGATAGCAGTCGAATCGCTTGATCTTGCCGTTCTCGACTTCGAATACGTCGCAGCAGGGCGCGTCCATCTTGTTGCCGGTCGGTGGCAGGACACCCAATGGTGTCTCGAGCGGGCCGTTGTGGGTTCCCCGCAACGCGAGCTGGACGACGACGATGTTTCCGTTGACATACACGTGGAACAGCTCGCGGTGCATGTCGGGAAACGCCCTCGCGTAGACCTCGACCGTCTCGCCGAGGTCCTGGCCGCGGTAGGTGACACCGATCGACGTGTTGGTGAAGGTGCCGTCCTCGGTGAACAGGGAGATCCAGCCGGGAACGTCCTTGTCCTCGGCTACCTGGTAGGCGTTGCGGACAACCTTCTCCGGATCGAGTTCCATGACTACTCCTGTGTCGATGGGCCGTTCGCCACCCAGGCTGCTCAGCGAACGAGTGAACGGTCATCACCCGATCCAGGTGATTGGCACTAGGCTCCGGCGTGTGCGTCCAGGCAGCTCGGGCGAGCCACACCTGATCGATCGACACGATCTCGTCGCCGCCCTCGACGACGCCGTGGCACGCGGGGTCACGATCATCTCGGCGCCCGCCGGCAGCGGAAAGACGTCCCTGCTGAGGTCATGGGCGAACGCGGCCCGGAACGTCGTTTTCGTTACGGTGCAACGGGACCAGCGCGACGCCCAGATGTTCTGGCTGACCCTGCTCGCCGCGCTACGCCGTGACGTGGCTGCCCCGGCGGCGACGCCGGGATTCAACGGTCCGGCGATGGTCGACCGGGTGCTGTCGGAACTGAACGACGACCACGGCGGCCGGCTGACGCTCCTGATCGACGACCTGCACGAGCTCACCTCGCAGGAGGCCGTCGACCAGCTCGCCGACCTGCTGGCCCGCCTTCCCCCGCACGTGCACGCGGTACTCGCGACCCGCCGCGACCCGCGGCTTCGCCTGCACCAACTCCGACTCACCGGTGAGCTGGCCGAGATCCGCGCGGCGGAACTCCGCTTCACAGAGGCGGAAACCCGGACACTCCTGGTGGATTCGGACATCACCCTGTCCGACACCGCGATCACGATGCTGCATCGACGTACCGAGGGCTGGGCGGCCGGGTTGCGACTGGCGGCGATCTCGCTGGCCGCCCACCCCGACCCGGAACGGTTTGTGGCCGAATTCTCCGGCAGCAATCGCACCGTCGCCGAATACCTGCTCGCGGAAATGCTGGAACGCCAGCCCGACCACGTCCGGAACCTGCTGCTGCGCACGTCGTTGCCGGACCACGTGAACGGTGAGCTGGCGGACCTGCTGGCCGGCCGGCCCGGCTCGGAACAGGTCCTGCTCGACCTGGAAGACGCGAACGCCTTCGTGGTGTCGATCGACCCGGA
>DATBDL010000211.1:0-12213 GCA_036269975.1 Pseudonocardiaceae bacterium
GAAGTCCGAGGACGTCACTCCGCTGCCGTCGCCGGACGAGGTCAGATCACACACCGCTGCTGGCGAGCAGAAATCCAGCGACCAATCCGACGAGGAATACTGCGATTACCAATTTGGAAACGATATTGATGGTCAACGAAAATCTCACGGTCGCCGCCCCTCGATTTCTTCCGACACGAGGTATTCTGGTTCGGACCTCGTTGCGGCACCAGGACGGCGGGCACGTCCGCTAGCAATACGCCGCCGGGTCGTGCGGATGATGCCGCGATCACGCAGCACGCGCATGGCCCGAGCGACGCCACGCAGTGACGCGCCCACCCTGCTGGCGATGTCCTGCTGGCTCAGCGGCATACCGAGAACGACGCCGTTCGCGCCGGGCGCGCCGTGCCGGCCCGCGAGTTGCAACAGGTAGGTCGCGACCCGCCGGCTGACATCCAGCGTGGTGACCTCGACCAGGATGGTCTCGACCCCACGCAGACGCGCGGCCATCTGTTTGATCAGCCCGACCGCGATGCCCGGACTGGTGTGCACGCACTCGACGAACTGTTCACGGAGCAACTGCACCACGTCGACCGGTGTCAGTGCCTGCACGCTGGCGGTCCGGTCCCAGCCGTGCAGCGCGGCCAGTTCTCCGACAAGGTCACCGGCACCACGTAACGCGACCATGGTCTCCTGACCGTCGGCGCTGGTGGAGTAGACCCGAACCCATCCCGTCAGCAGCAACAACACATGGTCGGACGGATCACCCTGGCGCAGCAGAAGATCACCTTCGAAGAACCGCCGTCGAACGCCGGCCGACATCAACTGTTCGCATTCGGCGGCGCCGACGAAACTGAGCATCGAGCCCGCTACCGGCGGGAGATCCATCCGCGTATCACCCTCTCCGCTCTCGACCGCCCGCCGACGACTCTACGGAGTTCGACGCATTCATGTCAGGCTGTGATGGGCGGCTCAGGATTATTCCGTTCACTCAACCCATTTCATTTCGAGTGGTCATTTCCGTGACATTCGGTCGACAGTTACCCGCCGCCGCTGTACGCAGGGCTCGACGAGCACCGGTGCCAGCGCATCGGCCGCCGGCGTGCGTGGCAGTTGTCGTACGCGGAGGCGAGACCGTCCTGGTCGCCGACACCCCGCCCGGCGATCCGCCAGCAGCCACAAGGAATGCCATACCCGCAAGCACCACGCTGACACGAACACGCGGTCCGGTCATGACCGAAGTCGACCACGCAACTCCGGGAGGGCTCCCGGTCCCGACTGCGAGGAGTCTGCGGACCCCACCCCCGAAACCCTATGGAAGGGCAGCGATGACATTGTCCGGCGTCAGCGGTAGCGTGCCGACCCGGACGCCGAGTGCGGCACGCACAGCGTTACCGATCGCGGCCGCGGTAGGCCCGATCGACGCCTCCCCGGCCCCGAGCGACGGACAGTCCGGCCGGTCGACCAGCTCGACCACGACCGATGGCACGTCGGCGAACGTGAGGATCGGATAGTCCTCCCAGTTCCGGCTGGTGACGCCATGCCGGTCGAAGCGGACCTGCTCCCGTGTGGTCCAGCTCACCGCCTGAATCGCGCCGCCCTCGATCTGGTTGCGAACCCCGTCGGGATTGACGACCTGGCCGACGTCGACCGCGATGGTCAGCCGAACCACCCGAACCGAATCCGTGGCCTCGACGTCAGCGACGACGGCGCAGTAGGCGCCGGTGTTCTTGTAGCGGGCGTAGCCAACACCGCGTCCCCAGTCACCACGAGTTGGAGTCGTCTCCTGGCGTCCCGCGCGGATCGACTGGCTCGGGCCGTCCGGATTCGAGCCGGCCCGATTCGAGCCGTTCGAGCCGGCCGGGCCGAAGCGACCCGCATCGATGCCGGCTGCGGTAGCCCGATCGGCGCTCACCCGGTCCTTGCCAGCCGGACCCGCGTTGATTTCGTGTTCGGTGGTCTGGATTTCGTGGGCACTGGCTGCGCCATTCTGAGCTGATGGGCGGCTGGCGTTCCAGTTGACTGCTTCCGCCACGCGTTCCAACACTTTTCGGGCTCTTGGGTCGGCCAGTAGGCTCAGGCGGTATTCTATTGGGTCCTTGGCCGCCCGCTCTGCCAGTTCGTCGATCATGGATTCTGTCGCGTATACGTTGAGGTGCGCGCCCAGCGCTCGCAGGGCCGATGTTCGTAGCGGCATTTCTTGCAGGACATGCGATACGACCGTCAGGCCGGGTAGGCGGTAGCCTGGGATTGCGTTTCTTGCGGATCCGCCGCCTCCGGTCAGGGGTGGGTCGGACGACGGCACTGGCTGTTTGCCTTGGTCCAGTGCTGCCAGCAGGGGCGGGTTGCCTTGTGAGGACGGCCGACTCGAGTGGCCGTTGCTCCAGATTTCCTGTCGCCAGTGGTTGATTTCTTCCCTGTCGTTCAGTTCTACCGCGACTTCTATTGCCATTGCCGGGCCGAATGGTGCCCAACTCAACTCGTCCTGGCGGCTCCACATCACCTGTACGTGTCTGCCTGGTACTGCTTGCGCCAACAGCGCCGCATCGCCGGCTGCGTCGTCTGCCGCGTTGTGGCCGTAGCAGCCCGCTCCTTCCACGTGTTCTACCTGCACCGCTTCGGGCGGCAGGTCGAACCAGCGGGCCAACTCGGCGCGCAGGTTGTACACCCCTTGGCTGTGCGTCCATACCGCCAGAGTTCCGTTGTGCCAACGGGCTATGGCACACGACGGCGCTATCGAGGCGTGCGCCAGGTACGGTCTGCTGAATCTCGCCTGGATTGTCGTGGTGGACCGATCTCTTGTGGGCGGATTGCCACTGTCGTGCAGTGTCTGGGTGTCGGCGGGGGTGCTTTTCAGGTATTCGGGTAGGGCCTGTTCGTTGGGTAGGGGTGGGGTTTCGGCTGGCGTCCAGTGACATTCTTCTGCTAGTTGGGCGATTGCCTGGACTGCTACTTCTTCCCGCTCAGCTATTACTCCTATGAGGTTTCCTGTTCTCGTTGTTGCTATTACGCCGGGTATCTTTCGGGCCTGGGTTTCGTCTAGACCTTGTGGTTGTGCGTTTCTGGTTGGCGGGCGTAGCACTCGTCCGTAGAGTTGACCTGGGAAGCGTAGGTCCTGGATGTAGTGGCGGGTTCCGAATACCTTGCCTGGGATGTCGAAGCGGGGGACGCTGCGTCCTACCACGACTTGTTCGACTCGGGCTTCTGCGGCTCTCAGTTGGGCGCTCAGGTGGCGCAGTGCCGCGCCTGAGTGTTGCATCGACAGGCTGCCGGCCGTGTAGCCTTCGTTGGGGCTCACTCCGGTTTTGGTTGGGATCATCCGGACTCTACTGATGTCGACGCCCAGTTCTTCGGCCACTATTTGGGCCAGGGCCGTTGATATTCCTTGTCCTAGCTCTACTTTTCCACTTCTCACCAGTACTGTGCCATCTGGAGTCAGGGTCAACCACTGGTTGATGTCGGGATTGGCCGCCAGGCTCGGTGATGGTGACGGTGATGACTGGTCAGGCATGGCACGACAGCACCGCTCGGACGATTCGGTTGTGTGCGCCGCAGCGGCACAGGTTTCCGTTGAGGGCTTGGCGTACCGTCTGCTCATCCGGTTCGGGGTCGCGCGTTGTCAGGGCGGCCGCTGTCATGATTATTCCCGCTATGCAGTAGCCGCACTGCATGGCCTGTTCCTTGATGAATGCCTGCTGTAGGGGGTGCGGGTTTTCCTCGTTCCCCAGTCCTTCCAGGGTTTGGATCTGCTTGCCTTCTACCGACCAGATGGGGGTGTCGCAGGAGTGGGTCGGGTGTCCGTCCACCAATACGTTGCACGCGCCGCACATGCCTTGGCCGCAACCGAATTTCGCCGCTGTCAGGCATAGGTCGTTGCGCAGTATGTACAGCAGCGGCGCGTTCGGGTCGCAGTCGACCTCGTGGTCCTGTCCGTTTACGATCAGGTGCGCTGTCATCTCGGGTCCACCATGCCGTCTGCTATGGCTATTTGCGCTTGGGTGCCGTGTCGGGCTCTCAGTCTCAGTACGTTCTGCAACGCTTCTTGGTTCACGAGACCGTTTGGCACCAGACCCTCGACCGGGTTGTGCAGGATACTGCGGATTTCCGGTACTTCGGCTACCGGCAGACCGAATACGCCCGCCAGTAGCGGGTCTATGTCGTGGTTCGCGGCCAGCAACGCCGTTACCGACCGCTGCCATATCTCTGTGAACTCCTTGACGATGACCGGGTGCGTGTCCAGCCAGCGGCCGGTCGCGGCCAGGACCGTGCCCAGGTACGGGTGGACCACGTCGCTCACGCGGCCCAGGCTTGCGAAGCCGTCTCGGGTGGCCGCTACCGCCAGACCGCCGTTGAGCAGAGTTGCGTGGCAGTGGCCTTCGCGCAGTGCCGCCGCTCGGCGCGGTGTCGCGCCCATCGCCACGATGTCGTAGTCGACGTCTCGGCGTAGGCCGTGGGTGGCCAGTAGCTCGTACAGCGCGAACGCGAATCCCGAGTCGGGTACGTCGACGGCGATGGTGCCGCCTCGTAGGTCGTCGATCTCCCTCACGCCATGCGTGCCCAGCAGGGTCAGGCCCATGCCACCGTCCACCGCGCGGATGATCCGCACGTCCACCCGCACGCCCAATGGGTTGTCGGTGCCGAATCGGTACGCCGCCACATTGTCCGGGCTGGTCAGGACCACGTCGTAGGCACCGATGTGCAGTGAGCAGAACTGCGCCGGGGACGACGTCACCGCTTCGGCCTCGACGGCTATGCCGTGCTGCGTGAACAGGCCATGTGCCTGGACCAGTATCGGTGACGCGGAGAAGTAACCGATGCGCAATGTTCTCATGATCGCTCTGCCGTCATTCTGGTCAGGGTTTCCGCTACGTCCGCCGCGGTAGGAATTGCCGCTTGTTCCAGTGCCCTGCTGATGCTGGGAGACGCCTCGCCGCCGGTTGTCCGTTCGACTGGTTGGCTGAGCGAATCGAAGTGACGGCGTTGGATTTCGTCGGCCAGCCAGCCGCCGTAGGAGGTGCCGCGTGGGCCCTGTTCGGCGATCAGGACTCGGTTCGTCTTGCGGATGCTGTTGCCGATGGTGTCCCAGTCGATGGACGCGCGGTCCAGCCAGCGTAGGTCGATCACCTCGGCGTCCACTGTGCCGAGCGACTCCACCGCTTCCAGCACACGGGTTGTCATCGCCAGGTACGTGAGCACCGTGATGTCCTCGCCGACGCGGCGAACGGCCGCCTTGCCGACCGGGATGCAGTAGTCGAGGTCGTCGACCGGGCCGGGGCCGGTGGACGTGTAGAGGTCGACGTGTTCCAGCACGACTACCGGGTCGGCGCAGCGTAGGGCGCTGTTCATCAGGCCGACGTAGTCGAACGGGGTGGACGGCGCGACTATCCGCCAGCCGGGCGCCGTGGCGAAGATGCCGGCCGGGTCCATCGAATGCTGCGATCCGTATCCGGTGCCCATTGCCACCTTGCTCCGCAGCACGAACGGAACCGCGCCGGCACCGCCGAACATGTGCCGCGCCTTGCCGATCTGGTTGAACAACTGGTCGGCGGCCACCCACATGAAATCCGCGTACATCAGCTCTACCACCGGACGGAATCGGCCGTCCATCGCCATTCCACCGCCGAGGCCGACGAAGGCGTTCTCGCTGATCGGCGTGCCCAGTACCCGGCCGGGATACGCATCGGCCAGGCCGCGTGTCGCTCCGTTGGTGCCACCGTTGAGCCGGTGGACGTCCTCGCCGAGTACGATCACGCGGTCGTCGGTGGCCATTCGGCGCGCCATCACGCCGGCCACCGCGTCGATGAATTTCATCTCGGCCAGCTCGCCGGAATACGTGTCCCGGTCCGCGAACCGGGCGTCGGCGAATTCGGTCAGGTCGCCTCGGATGCCGACGTCGACGAATGACGCATCCGGCCATTCGGCGGCCCGAATTCGGCGCTTGCCGCCCGCTACCGGTTCCAACAACACGTCACCGATATCGGACATCAGCGCTTTGGCGCGTTGGACCGCGGTGGCGACCTCCTGGTGCCGCAACAGGTCGCGGCGGATCAGGTGCGCGCTGATCTGCTTGATCGGGTCACGGGCGCGCCAGACCGCTTCCTCCTCTTTGGACCGGTAGCGGAAGGCGCTGCCGGGGAACGCGCCGTTCTGGTGGAAATAGCGATAGACCTGTGCTTCGACGACGGTTGGTCCGTTGCCGGATCGCATGTGCGCCAACGCTTCCCGCATCGCGATGTGCACAGCCAGCGGGTTCATGCCGTCGACCTGCCAACTCGCGATGCCGAAACCGGGGCCACGGGCGGACAGCCTCGGTTCGCCGGTTGCTTCGGCCACGTTGGTCGACACGGCGTAGCCGTTGTTCTCGACGAAGAAGCACAGCGGCAGCCGCCATGCCGCTGCCAGGTTGAGGGATTCGAGCGTGGCGCCGATGTTGACGGCGCCGTCACCGAAGTAGGTCACGGCGACCGCGTCGGTGCCGGCGTGCCGGTGGGCCCAAGCGGCCCCGGCGGCCAGCGGTACTCCCCCGCCGACGATCGCGTTCGTGCCGATCGCGCCGGCTTCCTTCCATTGCAGGTGCATCGATCCGCCTCGGCCGTGGCTGAACCCGCGGTCCAGGCCACAGATCTCGGCCAACGTGCGCAGCAGGACGGCGCGGACCTCGTCCGAGTACGACCGGGTCGGGTCGATGCCCTTGGGTTCGACGTGACCGAGCACCTTGGCGAGGAACTGGTGGTGGCCGCGGTGCGAGCCGTTGACGGTGTCGGTGCTGCGCAGGCCGTACACCGAGCCGACGGCGCCGCCCTCCTGGCCGATGCTGGAATGGGCCGGTCCGTTGATCAGGCTGCCACTCGCCAGCTCCAGCACGTATTCCTCGAAGCAGCGGATCAGCACGAGTTGGCTGAACATGCCGAGCAGCAGGCTCGGTTCGGCGGCATCCCAGTCGTCGTCTGTGACGACGAGTTCGACCCACGGCACCGCCGGCCGCAACGCGCGATGTTCAGTCATGATCAAACGCCTTGCCGAAGGGATACGAGACGAGTTCCCACTGCATTCCCCACGGCGCCAGGAAGTACACCCAGCGCTGGCCGGCGCTGGGACCGCCGCTGGCGGTCGGTTCACCGAGCACTGGCACGCCGTTGCGGTGCAGGTGCGCGACCGCCGTGTCCAGATCGTGGACGTACAGTGCCACATGGTGGCCGCCGACGTCGCTGTTGCACGGCGGCACGTCACGCTGGTCGGGCGCGGAATATTCGAACACCTCGAAGATCGCCTGGGCGCCGCACCGGTAGAAATGCAGTTGCCGCATGACGGCCCTCGGCGCGACGTTGAGGTGTTCGCGCATCCAGTCGCTGTCGGCATGTTGATACGGGCCGAGCGAATACATGTACTCGCAGCCGATCACGTCCAACAGCCATCGGTGCGCCTGGGCCAGGTCCGGCACGGTGAAGCCGATGTGGTCGACGCCGGTCAGTCCGGGAATCCCCATGTCAACCTCCCTCAGTACGGATTGGCGACCACGAGATCCTGTGCCGGGAACAACGTGAGAATGCGCGGGCCGTCCTCGGTGACGACGACCTCCTCCTCGATCCGCGCCGCGGAGAAGCCGTCCGACGCCGGGCAGTACGTCTCCAGCGCGAACACCATTCCGGTGCGTAGTTCCACCGGTTCGCTCATGCTGTTGAGACGGGAGATGATCGGCCGTTCGTGCAGGCCGAGACCGAGGCCGTGGCCGAACTGCAGGCCGAACGCGTCCATCTCGGTGGCGAAGCCGAATTCGGTCGCCTTCGGCCACACGGCGGCGATCTCGTCGGTGCCGACGCCCGGCCGCACCGCGTCGATGGCGGCGTCCATCCATTCCCGCGCCTTCGTGTAGGCGTCGCGTTGGGACGGTGTGGCGCTGCCGACGCCGAACGTGCGGTAGTAGCAGGTCCGATAGCCGTTGAAGGAGTGGATGATGTCGAAGAACGCCTGGTCACCGGGCCGGATGATGCGGTCGGAGAAGTTGTGTGGATGCGGGTTGCATCGTTCGCCGCTGACCGCGTTGATCGCCTCGACCTGGTCGGAACCCATTTCGTAGAGCCGCTGGTTGGCCAGCGCGACGATCTGGTTCTCCCGGATGCCGGGCTTGAGCGCCTCGTAGATGTCCTGGTAGACGCCGTCGACCATGGCGGCGGCCTGGGTGAGCAGCATGATCTCGTCCGACGACTTGATCACCCGCGCGTCCAGCATCAACTGCTGGGCGTCCACAACGGACAGTCCTTGCCGTTGCATCTCGAACAGGAAAGCGGGCTCGACGATGTCCACGCCGACCGGCTGGTCGGCGACGCCGGCATCGGTCAGCAACCCCTTGATCTGCTGCACCGCCGATGCCATCAGGCCGGCGGACGGGGCGATCGCGCCACGCAGGCCGAGCATTCCGGCGTGGCAGTCCTTCGGGTCGAGCCACGGCGAGTACAGCCGGTGGTGCCGGGCGGCGGAACCGAAATCCCACAACATGGGAGCGCCGTCTCGGGTCAGCAGCGCGTAGCGGGTCATCTTGTCGCCCAGCGCGCCGCCGATCCAGGTCTGGGTGGTGTAGCGGATGTTGTAGAAGTCGAACAGCAGCAGCGCACCACAGTCGCTGGAGCTCAGCGCGGCCCGTGCCCGGTCCAGCCGGTAACGGCGCAGGCGGTCGAAGTCGACGCGCTGCTCGAAGTCGACCGCCATGTGCCCAGGAGCGGCCATCGGACGGGATGTCATGTGCTCAGCCCGTCGTCTACCTCCGCGTTCTCCGATTCCAGGGTCATGCCGGCACGGCGTGCCTGTTCCAGGATCAGTGTCGCGAAGTCGAGTTCGCGGTGGCCGGCACCCACGGCGCTCGCGACGAGCTGGGCCGCCGCCGACGCGAGCGGCATCGGCACGTCGAGGTCGTGGGCCACGTCGTACGCGAGGTCGAAGTCCTTCTTCAGCAACGGCATGGTGAACGTCGGCGTGAAGTCGAGATTGACGAGCGCCGGTGACTTGTAGCGGGTGAAGATAGAGCCCATCACCGAGTCGTTGAGGAACTCCAGGAAGGCCGCCCTCGTCGTGCCGCCGCGCTCGGCGAGCAGCGTGATCTCGGTCAGGGACTGGATGACCACGCCGAGGAACACGTTGTGGCAGATCTTCGCCAGCCGCGCCACCTCACCGTCGCCGAGATACGTGGCGCCGCGGCCCAGAGCCAGCAACAGGCCGATGACCTCGTCGTACGCGTCGCGTGGGCCGGAGACCGCGAGCGTGAGCCGGCCAGCACGGACGACCTTCGGGTTGCCGCTGACCGGTGCTGCCAGGAACCGCGCGCCCCTCGCCTCGGCTCGTGCCCGCGCGTCCGCGGACGACTGGGGGGAAACCGTGGACGAGTCGACGACGATGCGCGGCACGGCGGCCGGGTCGGTCAGCAGGCCGCCCTCACCGGTCGTGACGTGCGTCATGTCGGCGGAGCCGGACACCATGATGAACACGACGTCGCGGCCGGCCAGATCGACCGGTGCGTCGACGATCTTGGCGCCGTGCTCGGCAAGCGCGTCGGTCTTGGAGCGGGTCCGGTTGTAGACGGCGACGTCGTGACCGGCGTCGAGCAGCCGATGGACGAGCGCGGCACCCATGCGGCCGGTTCCGATCCAGCCGACACGAAACGGCGGCGGGGTCATGTCTGGTTCCTTTCGTAGTGCGCCGTGACCGTGGCGTTGCCACCCAGGTACAGCCGCGCGACCATGGGGTTGGTCAGCAGGTGCGCGCCGCTGTCGACGAGCCGGACGACACCGGATTCCATTACGGCGCCGACATCGGCCGCTGCCAGGCCACTGCGGGCGTTCTGTTCCACCAGCAGGACCGTGATGCCGCGGTCGGCGAGACCGCGGATGCTGGTGAAGACCTGCGTGCGGGACTTGGGATCCAGGCCGATGGACGGCTCGTCCAGCAGCACCAGTTTCGGGTCCAGCACGAGTGTTCTCGCCAGTTCGACCTGTTTCTGCTCGCCGCCGGACAGCGATCCGGCGTGGTCGTGCGCGCGGCGGCGGCAGATCGGGAAGGCGTCGGCGACGTCGGCCACCCGTGCCCGGAGGAGTTTCTGGTCCGGCATGGCGTAACCGCCCATCAGCAGGTTGTCCCAGACCGTCATGGCGGGAAACAGGCTGCGGTCCTGCGGCACGTGCACGATGCCGCGCAGCAGGCGTTTGCGCGGGCTCAGCCCGTTGATCTCGGTGCCGTCGAACGTGACGCTGCCCGTGCGTGGCCGCACCAAACCGCTGACGCACCTGAGGACCGTGCTCTTGCCGGCGCCGTTGGGGCCGATCAGGCACGTGATCGTGCCAGCCTCGACGTCCAGGTCGACGCCCTTGAGGATGTCGCCGGCACCGTATCCGGCGACGACGGAGCGCAGCGCGAGGAGGGCACCCATCATGCCCCCAGGTAGGCGTCGAGAACGGCGGGGTCGTCCTGCACGACGCGCGGCGGGCCGACGCAGATCTCCTGGCCCTGGTCCAGCACGATCACCGGATCGCACAGCCCCATCACGAAGTTCATGTCGTGCTCGACGATCAGGAACGTGATGCCGTCGGCGTGGCGCTGCCGGATGTGCCGCGTCATCGTCTCGATCAGCACCGGGTTCACGCCGGCGGTCGGCTCGTCCAGCAGCACCAGTTTCGGGCGGCTCATCAGCACGGCCGCGAACTCGAGCAGTTTCCGTTGGCCGTAGGACAGTTCCGACGCGTAGAGTTCGGCGACGCCGCCCAGCGTGAACTCGTCCAGCAGGGCGGTGGCGCGGTCCCGGTCCGACCGGCCGACGCGACGCCCGAACAGTTGCCGCAGCGTGAATCCGCCCGCCACGACCAGGTTCTCCAGCACGGTCAGATCGGCGAACACCCTGGCCTGCTGGAACGTCCGGCACAGGCCGTGCCGGTACAGGGTGGCCGGCCGGGCGCCGGTGACGTCGTTGCCGTCGAAGACGACCCGGCCGCTGTCGGCCCGCAGGTAGCCGGTGACGACGTTGAACAGCGTGGTCTTGCCGGAGCCGTTGGGGCCGATCAGCGCGGTGATCGAACCACGTTCGACCGTCAGCGAAGCGTCCCTGAGCGCTGTGACGGCACCGAAGGCGCGGGACACGTTGTCGACCTTGAGCAGTGGCGTCATGTCGCGTCCACCGTTCGCCGCCGACGGCGCTGCCGTAGTCTGTCCTGAATGGACGGCAGAATGCCGCGTGGCAGCACCAGCATCACCACGAGGAAGATCAACGCGTACGCGATCAGGTAGAACTTCACCTCGCCGAGGCTGTACGTGAGGTACTGCTGCGCCAGTTCGAGGATGAACGCGCCGATGACCGGTCCCCACAGCGTCGCCCGGCCGCCGAGGAACGTCATCAGCACGATCGCGACCGTGATCAGCGGATCGACGGCGAACTGCGGGTAGATGAAACCCTCGTAGTAGGCCCAGATCGCACCGACCATGCCGGTCAGGCCGACGCTGACGCAGAACGTGAGCAGCTTGACCACCTGCACCCGCACGCCGATACCCGCCGCCTTGTCCTCGTCCGCGCGCACGGCCGCCAGGGACAGCCCGATCTTCGATCGCATGCCGGCCCACGTCAGCCCCATCACGATCGCGAGCAGCACCAGCAGCACGTCGTAGAAGGGCCGCTCGTAGGTGGCGGCCGGAAACGGTGCCGGCGCGATGGCGGCGCCCTGTGCGCCGCCGGTGAGGCCGCGCAGGTTGAACGCGAGCGTCTGGACGACGAACAGCAGCGTGATGGTGACGATCGCGAACACGTCGGCACGGGTGCGCATCGCGAGCGCGGCAACGGGCAGGCCGATGACCGCGACACCGATGCCGATCAGCGGCAGCAGCCAGAACGGCTCGTAGCCACTGGTGATGCCGTGGTGCTGGAACCACAGCACCTCCGCGTAGGCGCCGATGCCGAAGAAGGCGACGTGCCCGAGCGACGGGTAGCCGGTGAAGCCCCCTGACAGGTTCCACGCGCTGGACAGCACCGCGAACATCAGCGTGAACACCAGCATGTTCATCGCCCAGTGCGCGAGATCGAACCGCGGCAGCGACCAGAGCAGGGCGAAGAACACGATCGCCCGCACCGGACCGACGGCGCCCCTGACGCTCATATGGCACCCCGGACCGACGTGCCGAACAGGCCGCGCGGGCGGATCAGCAGCACGAGCAACAGCACCACGAAGAACGTGAACTGCGACCAGACCGGTGACACGGTCG
>DATBDL010000212.1:0-28391 GCA_036269975.1 Pseudonocardiaceae bacterium
TTTGGGTTGGTCTGCCTGCACGTCCCGATCTTCGTTCGTCGTAACGGTCGGTGGTGGTTTGGTCAAGGGCGCTGCGCGTCGGCTCCGCCGATGACCTTCGGCCACCCGACAAACCACCACCGACCGTACGTGCGGCAGGGATCGGGAAGAGCGGGAAGGACTGAACAGCAGGGTTGTGCTGTCCGATCGGGATAACCCCTCGGGTTCGAGTTCGATCCGTTGGGTGCATGGCTGGGTTGGGTTGGCCCTCTTGCGTTTCGATTGCCGGGCAACCCTTTGGGGGTTATTTCTGTTGTCGTGCTTGCCTTGCTCGTTCGATGTACGCGACCAGGGCTGTCATGTTCTCCGTTGGCCATGGGAGGCGGGCACCTAGCTCCGTGCTGTTCTCCTGCCACATTCTTCGCGCTGCCTGCGCTGTGGCTGTGTCCTCTCCCGCGCCGCCGACTGGGCTCATGCGCGCGCCGACCTCGTCCCATCGGGTGATCAGGTCTGCTACCTGTGGATCGTCGACCGGGGTGTTTGCGGCTACGTGTGGCAACAGTTGCTCCACCAGGCCGGTCCACTCCTCGCGGGCTGCGTCGACGCCCTGCGCGCCCAGTTCGGTCCTGCGCTGGGCTAGCTGATCACGCTGTTGCTGGGTGACGTACGTCTCGTACACGGACATCATCTCCAACGTTGTCATGAACTGTTGTGTGTCGGGCATCTGACCGGCGGCTGTCTGCCGCAGGAAACCGTCGATTCGGCTTCGTATCGTGGCCAGCCTTGTGATCTGGTCGGCCAGGCCCCTTGACTGCGTCCTCAGGACGTCTCGCAGTCCCGCGACGGTGTCCGGACGCTGTCTGTTTTGCCAGGCCGATCCGGTCGTAATGGTGCAGCGCACGCACGGTCACCCCGCACGCCCGCGCCAACGCCCCGATACTCCAGTGGCGCCCGCCATCCGCTTCGATCACGCCACCTACGCTAGAACCTGACGTTACGTCAGGTTCAAGTCCGAATCCGGTGGCCCTACTGTGACCGCGTGACTCAGGTGCTCGTTCTCAACGGTGGTTCCAGCTCGGGAAAGTCCGGCATCGTCCGGTGCCTCCAGGCGGTGCTACCCGATCCATGGCTGGCCATCGGGGTCGACATGCTGGTCGATGCCATGCCCGCCGCCCTCCGGACATCGGCTGCCGGCATCGAGTTCGCCGACGATGGCGCGGTGAACGTCGGACCTGGGTTCCGGACGTTGGAAGCGGCTTGGATAGCGGGCGTGGCCGCGATGGCCCGTGCCGGAGTTCGGATCATCGTCGACGATGTGTTTCTCGGTGGTGGGGACTCGCAGCAGCGATGGCGTCACGGCCTTGGCGAAGTTGGCGTGCTGTGGGTCGGCGTTCGCTGCGACGGCGCGGTGGCCGCCGACCGGGAGGCCGCGCGTGGCGATCGGGTCGCTGGAATGGCCTCGGCCCAGGCGGATCTGGTTCGTCGGGGTGTGGCCTACGACGTGGAGGTCGACACTACGCACGCCGAGGCGATGCGGTGCGCACGCACCATCGCCGCCCGTGTCGAGTAGCGTGCGCACTCACCATCGCCGCCACGTCGAGTCGAGTGCCCACAGGCCATCACGCCTATGTCGAGCAGGGCGCCTCAAAAGCCGATGGCGCCGTCCGTTCGTTCGCGTAGTAGGTCCGCGTGGCCGTTGTGGCGGGCGTACTCGCCGATCATGTGCACCATGATCCGCCGCAACGAGACCGGGTTTCCGCTTGCCATGTGGGTGCCGGTGGCGTCCAGTGTCTCCGCCGCGGCCACTATTTCGCGGGATCTTGCGCACTCGGCTCGCCATACCTCGAACGCCTCGGCCACGTCGCCGTCCAGGGATTCGAAGTCCTGGGCCGGGTCCTCGTCCGTGTAGTACAGCAGCGGGACTTCCTCGCCGGTGAACTGGATTCGGAACCACCAGCGTTCCACACCGGACAGGTGCCGCAGCAGTCCGTGCAACGTCATGGTGGACGGTGGGATCTGGCGGTCGGACAGCCGTTCCGGCGGGACGCCGGCACACTTCAGTTCGAACGTCTGCCGCTGCCAGTCCAGGTAGGACGTCAGGATTTCTCGTTCGTCACCTACCAACGGCTGCGCCGGCCTCGGGTCGTCCTGGATGCGTTGGGACGTGTGCTGTGGTTTCTGCGGCATGGTCGCACCCTGCCACTCCTCACCGACAAACGTGGGATGCTGGAGGGATGAGCACCCCGGAACCGGTCGAGCGCGAAGGTGGCGATCCGGCTTGCTGGTTGGGGCAGGTCTGTCCGGAGTGCGGCGGCTTCTCCGAACGCCGGCCACCGGCCACCTGTCCTCGGTGCGGTGCCGACATTCCCGCCGACTAGCCGTCGACATTTGACACTGGCTTGTCGTTGCTACAGGTCGTTGTAGCATGAAGGCCGGCGAGCCAGAGGAGCGTGCGCATGGGATCGGCCGTGCGGCCGGTGGTCAGCCGGCGTCGTGAGGTCGGCGGTGGCAGCGCGCGCTCCCTCCTGATCACCATTCTCGGCGAGTTCGTCCTCCCGGCCGCGCAACCCGTCTGGACCAGCACGCTGGTCGACGTCCTCGCCATGCTCGACGTTGAGGAGAAGTCCGCTCGCCAGGCCCTCGCCCGCACTGCCGCCGAGGGCTGGCTCAGCTCGGATCGGGTGGGCCGGCGCGTTCGCTGGCATCTCACCGCGCCCGGTCGCCGACTGCTGGTCGAGGGCGCTGAGCGCATCTACTCGTTCGGCAGCGATCACCACGACTGGGACGGGCGGTGGCTCGTCCTCCTCGTCTCCGTCCCGGAATCGCTGCGCGACCTTCGGCACACGCTGCGCACCCGCCTGAGCTGGGCCGGTTTCGGCACGCCGACGCCCGGTGTCTGGATCTCCCCGCGCACCGACGCCGAGGCCGACGTCCGCGACATCCTCACCGACCTCGCGCTCGCCGACCGGGCCATGTCGTTCCTGGCCGGCTACGGCGCGCTCGGCGAGCAGGCCGACATGGTCGCCGCCGCGTGGGATCTGGGCGAGGTGGCGCGGGTCTACGACGACTTCATCGGCGAGTTCGACGCCATCAGTCCGGACACACCGGACACCGTCCTCTCCGCGCAGACCCGGCTCGTCCAGGCATGGCGCCGCTTCCCGTTTCTCGACCCGCAACTCCCCCGCGATCTGCTGCCGCCGGGCTGGATCGGCACCCGCGCCGCCATCCTGTTCAACGACCGGCACACCCGCTGGCGCGACGCGGCCCGCCAACGATGGACCGAACTGGCCGGGGACTAGATTCCCAGACCGGGGAACAACTTCGCCGCGTTGCCCGACCACACGCCGCGCAGCACGTCGTCCGGTAGGCCGAGGCGCGCCAGGCCACGGGCGTTGTCGGCGGTGCCGGGCACGCCGGGCCAGTCGGTGCCGAAGATCCACCGGGTGGCCAGTCGCTCCAGGTCGAAGCGCTGGTAGTACTCGGGGAGCTTCGACGGCGGCAGGCCGGCCAGGTCCAGCCACACGTTCCGCTTCGACGTGGCCAGGAACGCCGCTGTGTCGTACCACCAGCCCCGGCCGCCGTGCGCGAACACGAACTGCACGTTCGGGAAGTCCTCCAGCACGTCCAGCAACAACTCCGGATCACCGAACCTGGCGCGGGCGCCCGGAAAGCTGGACGTACCGGTGTGCAGGATGACCGGCACACCGCGCTGCGCGCACACGTCGTACGCGTCGTACAGCTCCTGGTCGGCCGGCGAGAAGGCGCCGTGCACCGGATGCACCTTGAGCGCGACGGCACCGAGGTCGAGCTGTCGCTCCACTTCGGACCCGAGCGGATGGTGCAGGTGCGGATTCACGTTGGCCACCAGGCGAAACCGCGTCGGATTGTGGGCGAGGATCGGTAGGTTGTCCTCGATGGGCTGAATGCCGGTGGCACGCGGGCTGTACTCGCAGAACAACAGCGCCCTGTCCACACCTTCGGCCGCCAGCACGGCATCCAGGCCGGCGGGCAGCGGATCGCCGGCCGGATCGTAGGCAGATCGCCAGTCGTGGCCGCGGGCGAACCGGTCCGCCCACTCCAGCCACGCCGGTTTCAGCGTGCTCAGGCGCGGCACGTGCAGGTGCGCGTCGACCAGGTGCTCGCCGTCCAGCATCGGGTCAGACCGGCTCGTCGACGACCGAAGGGCCGGCGAAATCGGCGACCGGCGGCGCGGCGAGATCGGCGACCGGCGGCGCAGCGAAATCGGCGACCGGCGAGCCGGTGAGATCGGCGATCGCAGGGCCGGTCAGCGCGTCGTGGACCTGGGTGCGCAGCACGTTGCGCCGGATCTTGCCGGTCGCTGTCTTCGGCAGTTCCGCCACCGGGATCACCGCCCGAGGCCGCTTGAACGCTGCCAGCCCGTCCCGGCACCACGACGTCAGTTGGCCGGGGTCGATCACGTGCCCCGCCACCGGCACCACGCACGCCACCGGCTTGTCGAGCCCGACCTCGTCCGGCGCCGCGACGACCGCGGCCTCGGCCACGTCCGGGTGCGCCAGCAGTCGCTCCTCGACCTCGGCCGGCGACACCCAGATTCCGCCGGCCTTGAGCATGTCGTCCGACCGCCCTAGGCAGCTATAGGTGCCGTCGTCGTTGCGTACGTACGTGTCCCCGGTCCGCAGCCATTCGCCCTGGAACACCCGGCGGGTCGTCTCGTGCCGGCACCAGTAGCCGCTCGCGATCGACGGCCCGTTCAGGTAGAGGTGGCCGGGCCGGCCGGCGGCCTCGACGAGATCGCCGTCGTCGTCACGGATCTGGACCTCGTAGCCGGGCACCGGCGTACCGGACGAACTGGGGCGCACCCGGCCGGGGCGGTTGGACAGGAAGATGTGCAGGGCCTCGGTCGAGCCGATCCCGTCCAGGATCTCGACGCCGAAACGGTTGGCGAACCGCGATGCCACGACGGCCGGCAGCGGCTCGCCTGCCGAGACGCCCTGCCGCACGGACGCGAACGTATCGTCGGGGATGTCGCTGTTCAGCAGGGCCGCGTAGAACGTCGGCACGGCGAAGAACAGCGTCGGCCGGTCGGCGATCACCCGGTCCGCGATCATGGCCGGTGTCGGCCGGGCGCGTTCCAGGATCGCCGTCGCCCCCACCGACAGCGGGAAGAAACACGAATTGCCGAGGCCGTAGGCGAAGAAGAGCTTGGCAACGGAGAGACACCTGTCTTCCGGCGTCACGCCGAGCACGCCGGTGCCGTAGCAGTCGGCGACGTGCCGGATGCTGGCGTGCCGGTGCATCGCGCCCTTGGGCCGGCCGGTCGTTCCGGACGTGTACATCCACAGCGCCGGCGAGTCCGCCCAGGTCAGGTGCGGCGGCAGCGCGTCCGGTTCGGTGAACTCGGACCACCGGTGCACCGCGACCGGTGACACCACATCGTCGTCGCCATCGACGACGACGTGCGCGACCTCGGGTGCCATCTCGAGCGCGGCCCGTGCCGCCGCCGCGAACTCGACCGACACGCACAGCAGGCGCGCTCGGCTGTCGGCGAGCACCTTGCCCAGTTCGGCGCCGGTCACCATGGTGGACACCGGAACCGGAACCGCGCCGATCCGCATCGCGGCCAGGATGCCGGTGAACAACTCGATCCCGTCGGCCATGCACAGCATGACCCGCTCCTCCGGCCGCACGCTGAGTGTCCGGAGGCCGGCCGCGACCCGTGCCACCTCGTCCGCGAGCTCGGCGTAGGTCAGCGACCGGGAGCCGCACACCACGGCGAGCCGGTCGCCGCGACCGTCGCGCACATGCCGGTCGACCAGGTGGTCGGTGGCGTTGAAGACCTCGTAGTCGGGCATGGCCCGCCCTCTCAGACCAGGTGGACGTACTCGTAGTCGAAGGGTTGGCCGTTGATGCCGTTGCGCGGCGGCGCGACCCAACTGGCGATTTTGCCGCGCTCGTAGACGGGGTGCATCAGTGACCGGACGAAGGCCAGATCCTCGTCCGTCGGCAGCCACCGGTTCCTGCTCGCCGCCCAGGTTGCCTCGTCGACGATCGTGCCGTCCGGCGTGACGTGGCAGCCGGCGTGCATGCCGACGTTCCGGTTGAAACCCGGATGCGGCAACATGAAACGGAAGCCGAGGTCGTGATCGGCCATGATCTTGTTCCACCGGTTCACGCCGGTCTGGCAGTCCGCGACGTACTCGCCGCGCAGGTCGAGGTTGAGCAGCAGCAGCGCGGACAGTTCCTCGTCGGCCCACGTGCCGTCGGCGGTCGGGCGGGCGACGGTGGCGCTGTCCTCGGTGAGCTGGTGGTCGTCCGCGCGCCGGCCCTCCTGCCAGCGGCCCTTCAGCCCTGCCGTGTAGTAGTTGGCGGCGTTGGTGGACGTCTCGCTGCCGAACAGGTCCAGCGACACCGTGTAGTGGAAGTTGATGTACTTCTGGATGATGTCCAGCGGGATACCGCCGCGCGAGGCGATGTCCATGCTGTCGTGCTCGCGGATGAGCTGGGCGCTGCGCTCCACCACCCGGTCAACGCCGGTGGTGCCCACGAACATGTGGTGCGCCTCCTCCTTGAGCATGAACTCGCAGGTGCGCGACAGCGGGTCGAACGCGGACTCCTTGAGCGTGCCGAGCTGGTACTTGCCGTCCCGGTCGGTGAAGTAGGTGAACATGAAGAACGCCAGCCAGTCCGCGGTCTGCTCGTTGAACGCGCCGAGGATGCGCGGCGAGTCGGGGCTGCCGGAGTTGCGGAACAGCAGGGCTTCGGCTTCTTCCCGCCCTTCGCGGCCGAAGTAGGCGTGCAGCAGGTACACCATCGCCCACAGGTGCCGTCCCTCCTCCACGTTGACCTGGAAGAGATTGCGCAGGTCGTAGAGGCTGGGGGCGGTCAGGCCCAACAGTTTCTGCTGCTCGACCGACGCCGGCTCGGTGTCGCCCTGGATCACGATCAGCCGTTGCAGATCGGCGCGGTACTCGCCGGGCACCTGCTGCCAGACCGGTTCGCCCCTGTGCTCGCCGAACCCGATCCGCCGGTCCGGCTCGCGCTCGGCCAGGAAGATCCCCCAGCGATAGTCCGCCACGTGGACGTGGTCGAAGTGCGCCCAGCCCTCCCGCCCGACGGCGACGGCGGTGCGCAGGTAGACGTCCTGTGTCGCCAGGGTCGGGCCCATCTCGGCCCACCAGTTCATGAACTTGGGCTGCCAGCCCTCCAGGGCACGTTGCAGCCGCCGGTCGCCTGACAGGTCGACGTTGTTCGGGATCTTGTCGTCGTAGTTGATCGACGTGCTCATACTCGACTACACCCGCTTCCGGTCGAAGACGGCCTTCTGCCCGGACCCGTAGCGCCGTAGCGCGCCATCGGGGCCGGATGCGTTGGGCCGGTTGAAGATCCAGTTCTGCCACGCGGTCAGCCGGCCGAAGATCTTGGTCTCGACGGTCTCAGGGCCGACGAACCGGTGGTTGGCTTCCATGCCGGTGCACGCGTCGGGTGAGAGCGCGGCCCGGCTCTCGATCGCGATACGGATCTCGTCGGGCCAGTCGATGTCGTCCGGCGCGTCGGTGACGAGGCCGTGCGCCATGGCCTCGGCCGGGCCGAACGTGCCGCACAGCGCCTTGAGGTCGTCGTCGTGGCCGTAGAAGCGGCTTTCCAGGCGGGTCAGGCCGTTGCCCATCGGGAAGAGTCCGAAGTTCGCGTCGGTCACCGTGATCGAGGCGCGCAGGTCGCTGTCCGGGTCGTCGACCGGCGGACCGTCCAAAATGTACTGCCGGTCGGCGGCGAGTGCCAGTTCCGCCAGCATCCCGACGAAGCAGCTTCCCGGCTCGATCAGGGCGATGAGGCTGCGGCTGGTGACGTCGAGGCGTTTCAGGACGCGCTTGTAGTAGTGGATCGTCTCGTTGGCCAGCCAGTGGTGCCGGTTGTCGAGCAGTTGTCGTTCGTGCTGTCGCACCTGCTCCGGGTCGCCCTCGGTCTTGATCACCCACGTGCCGAGGCTCGGTTCGTTGGTGCGCAGGCGGAGGACGAGGTCGTCGAGCTGGCGGGTCATGGCGAGCGGCCAGTCGGCGTCGGCCGATGCGTTGACCACGATCGTGACGACGCCGCCGGGCCGGTCGAAGCCTGCGGTGACGTGGTCGTAGCGGATGCCGTCGTCGGTGCTCTCGCGATGAAGCGGCTCCAACCGGATGCCCGCGTCGTCTGGTCGGCCGGACCTGGCGGCCAGTTCGGCGGCGCGCTGGCGGACGGCTTCGTCGAAGCGGCTGGGTGCCGCGATCTCGTCCACCAGCCGCCACGTCACCGCCGTGCGGCCCTTGACGCCGTCCGGGCGGGTGGCGAACACGTCGGCGAGGTCCTTGCGGACGTGCCGCTTGTCGACCAGCCGGGTCAGGCCGCCGGTGCCCGGCAGGACGCCCAGCAGCGACACCTCGGGCAGCGACACGGCGGACGAGTTGTCGTCGACCAGCAGGATGTGGTCACAGGCAAGGGCCAGCTCGTAGCCGCCGCCGGCACAGGAGCCGTTGACGGCGGCGAGGTACGCCTGGCCGGAGTGCGCGCTCGCGTCCTCCATGCCGTTGCGGGTCTCGTTGGTGAACTTGCGGAAGTTCACCTTCCACTCGTGCGACGACGCGGCCAGCATCCGGATGTTCGCGCCGGCGCAGAAAACCTTGTCCTTACCGCTGGTGACGACGACCGTCCGCACGCCGGGATGCTCGAAGCGCAGCCGCTGGGTGGCGTCGTAGAGCTCGATGTCCACGCCGAGGTCGTAGGAGTTCAGCTTCAGTTCGTAGCCGGGCACGATGCCGGCGTCCTCCGCGACGTCCAGCACCAGCCATGCGACATCACCGTCGACCCGCAGCCGCCAGTGCCGATAGGTGTCGGGATGCGCGTCGAAGGACACCGGTGTCGGTCCCATGCCACAATCTTCTACACTGACACCAGCCCTCGTCAAGTATTTGTAGAAGATTGGCGCTACAGGCGACCCGAGTAGAGGTCGCGGAACAGCGCGGCCTCCGCCGTGTGGTGGATCAGCTCGTCCACGATGTGCAGGGCGAACGAGCGCCGGGTGCCGGCACCGTACGGGCCGCCGACCGCGCCGATGGGCTGCGCGAGCTCGGCATCGGCCAGTTGGGCGCGCCACAGCGCATAGGCACCGTCGACGTTGGCCAGCGCCGTGACCGCGTCGGTGGCCGGCGGCAGATCGGCGGCTGCCACCGGCAGGCCGAGCCACGGGCCGTTGCGGTCCTCGGCCAGAAAGTGCGCGATGTGGGCCAGCCGCCAGCGCAGGCTCAGGTCGTCGTCCTTCGTCGGCTGCCAGCGCCACTCGTCGTCGGTGAGCCCGGCCATCCGATCGCGGAACCGTCCCCACGCGTAGTCGGACAGCTCGACGATGTCCTCACGATCCGTCCTCATGCTCGGGTCACCTCGATCAGGAACCGGGACGAGTGCGTCACGAACGAACCGTCCGCCTCGATGCGCTCGTGCACCTCGGCGAGCTGGGCACGGTAGCCGGCCACGGTGAAGTCCGGCACGAACCAGAAAACCTTGCGCAGGAAGTAGACGACGGCCGCGATGTCGAAGAACTCCATCCGAGTGAGCTGTTTGCGCAGGTCGACGACGTCCAAGCCCGCCCTCCGCGCGATGTCGGCCTGCCGCTCGGGATACTCGGTGTCGATCGGCCCCCGCTTGCCGATCATGATCGCCATCAGCTCCCGCAGCCCGCCCGCGCCGATCTGCTGGGACAGGTAGGTGCCGCCGGGCCGCAGCACCCGCGCGATCTCCGACCAGTCGACATCGGTCGGATGGCGGCTGACGACCAGGTCGAACGTGCCGGCCGCGAACGGCAGCGCGCCATCGTCGGCCGACCGCACCACGTGCCCGCCCACCGGCCGCAGGTTGCGCGCCGCGATCGCCAGATTGGGTGACCAGGACTCGGTGGCCAGCAGCACGGGCGGCGGGGCGGGAACGGCGGCCAGCACCTCTCCCCCACCGGTCTGGAGGTCGACCGCGACCGACGCGGCGGCCATCCGCTCCCCCATCAGCCGCGAGTAGCCCCACGCGGGGCGTTCCTCGGTGGCGCGGCCGTCGAACCAGGAGAAGTCCCAGCCCGCCACCGGCACGGCGGCGCCCTCGACCAGCAGGTCGTCGAAGTTCACGTGGTGCCCAACGCTCTCGTCACGAAGGCCATCGTCTCATCGAACACCGCCGGCGGGATCTCGGTCGCATGTGGCCACAACACCCATCGCATGCCGATCATCTCGCCGACCGCCATCAGCGCCCACGCCACGACTTCCGGGTCGGCCGGCGCGATCTCGCCGGCCGCCATCGCGTGCCGCAGGCCGTCGACGTAGCCGGCGGCGATCGTCGCGTAGTGGCGTTCCAGCAGTGCCGGCGCCACGAACTCGGCCTGCCGGATCACCCGGTACAGCGCGGGATGTTCGGCCGTGAAGCGGAAGAAGCCGAGGAAGCCGCCGCGTTCGGCCGCCGCCCTGTTGGTCGCGTCGCGGGCGCCCTCCGCCATCGCCTGGCGCACGCGGTGGTTCAGGTCGAGCAGCACCTCCTCGAAAATGGCCTGTTTGGACTCGAAGTAGATGTAGAAGGTGCCCTGGGCGACACCGGCCGCCTCGGTGATCTTGACGATCGACGCGGCGTGGAAACCCAGGTCCGCGAACACCTTCTCGGCCGCGTCGAGAATGCGGCGGCGGCTGCGATCGCCCTTGCCGCCACGTCGCCTCGACGCGGACGCGGTCTCCGTACGTGCCACCAGGTCAGGATGCCAGATCGGCCGATGACAGCAGGAACTCCGTCACCAGCCCGGCGAACTCGGTCGGCCGTTCCAGGTGCGGCGAGTGCCCGCAATCGGGCAGCACGTGCTCGGTGTAACGGCCGCCGTTGGCCTGGTAGCGGTCCAGCACCGCCCTGGTCTGGCTGACCATCGGCTGCGCGGGATACGTGTCGGCGCCCGGCCAGTCCGGCACGACGCCGAGTTGGCCGAGGTAGCCGAGGTCGACCAGCGCCGTGTCGGACACGATCTGGTCGGCGTCGCCGCGAATCCAGCGGACGTCGGGGTGGGCCGGGATGTCGGCGAAGCCGGACAGGTCGCAGTACCGGGGTGAGATGGCGTTGTTCACGCCCCGCGCCCCCGGCGCCATCCCCGGCCAACTCGGCGACGTCAGGCTATCGCCGGGATAGTTGTCGTCGCCGATGGCAAGCGCCAGCATCTGGTCCACGAGTGTGTCCTCGAAGGCCGGGGTGAGCTCGAACGGCGCGTGGCCGTACAGCGTCGTCAGCACGCGACGCGGCGACGTGTTGTCCTCGGCGGTCCGGTCGCCGGCCACGATGCGGCGCACCATCTCCGCGTTCGCGGTGCCACCGCCCGATCCGGCGTGGTCCGGCCAGCACGGCGCGCCGGCGAGATCCTTCGTGCCGCCGAACCCGAACGGGGACATCGGGCTCTCCAGCACGATCGACGCCACCGCGGCTGGATGGTCCATTGTGTACTGGAGGACGACGCCGCCGCCGAGCGACCAGCCGAGCAGGTGCCGCGGCCGGCCGGGGACCAGTTCGGTGAGCACGGCGTGCAGGTCGTCGGTGAAGTCGGCGAGGCCGCGCCGCGCGTCCACCGGCAGCGCGGGCGAGCCGCCGAAGCCACGCATGTCCGGTGCGACGCAGTGGAACCGCTCGCCGAGCACGGCCATGGTCTCGGCGAAGAACCGCGCCGACGACACGTTGCCGTGCACGAGGACGAGGACCGGCGCGTCCGGCGAGCCGGACTCGAGCATATGGGCCCTTATTCGAAGGGTGTCGACAAAGGACTCACGAATGGCTGCCATGCTGGGACCTTTCTGTTCACCGGTCAACCGGCCTGATCGACTAGCTGGCCAGCCAGCCGCCGACGGCGTGTTCGGCCGTGGACTCCCAGCCGAGCATGAGGTGGTTGTCGCCGGTCACCATGGTGACTCCGCCGACGTGGCCGATACCGGTGGTCGACTGGCACGACGTGTCGAAGACGACGCCGTCGCTGAGGCCCCGGTTCTCGTTGTAGAAGCCGATCAGGGTCGGCGATCCACCGCACAGCAGGTAGGTCGGCACTGCGGCCGGCACCGTCGCCGCCCTGATCGTGGCGACGAGCGAGCCCTTGCCGATCGACTCGGTGATTCCCTTGCCGACGCTGACGAAACCGGTGCCGCCGTAGTACGTGGTGTACCAGTCGTCCTGGGTCTCGTCGACACCGTACGTACCGTCGAGCCGAGCCAGCATCTGGCGCTGGCCGGTGAAGTAGACACTGTCGATCGACAGGTTCGGCTCCGAGCGGAGCAGGCCGAAGCACACGTAGGACTGGCTGGGCGACGGGCCGTTGAGCGAGCCGCCGCACTCCGGATAGATCAGTGGGTTGCCCTCGGTGCCGTGCGCGAACGTGTAGTCCAGGCCGCCGTTCGGATTGCCGATCAGCACCAGTTTCGCGACGTCGTTCTGGTAGGGGCGACCCCAACTCGGCGCCACGCCCGCCACGTACATCCGGGCCGCGAACGCGCCCTTGCTCCACGCCACCAGGTCCACCGACGACGTGCCGGTCTCCGCCTTCACGCGGCTCAGCGCGTCCGAGATCGTCTGTGCCCACTCGTAGTTGTCGCCCTGGGTGTCGGCGAAGTCGACGGCGAACACCCGGTAGCCGGCCCCGGACAGGAACTGCATCAGCCCGGTCGTCGGGCACGACAGCACGCCACACGTGCCGCTGCCGCCGGCGGCCGGGTCGCTGTACTCGCGGTCGACGTCGTCGTTGGCACCCATCACCAGCAGTACCGGCGCGCCGGCGTTGGTGTGCCAGCCGGGCGCGCGGTAGAGCAGGAACTGCGAGCCGGGCGGCTCGGCGCTGCCGAACAGGGTGGCGGGCTCGCCGGTCTGGTTCTGCCGCCCGTCGGACAGGTAGTGGTCGGTCGGCCATGCCGAGTCGGTGTCGTTCCAGTGCTCGACGCTGTCCCAGCCGTGCGCCACGCCGGTCGTGGTGCCCAGCGGGGTGAGCGTGCCGACGGCGGCGGCCGCCGGTGTGACGAGCGCGGTGGCCAGGGCGAATGCCGAGGTCACCGCGGCGAGGATGCGTAGTGCGGTGGACATCGTCGGCCTCCGGGCACCATCGACATGAGAGGTGATTCAGGTATTACTATTTCCGCGACCCGATGTCAACGCACCCGAACCGGGAGACTGCTCGCATGCCGCAGCGCGATGCCGCCCGACTTCGTGGGCACGAGCGCGCCGCCCGCTGTCTCGCTGTGGCCGACGGGCTGCTGATCCGCACGGCACCGGCCATCCGGGCCGGCGAGTTCGTGCTCGACGTGATCGCGGACGCGCGATGACGTCGCTGCGCACGCTCGGCCGCTGGCCGGCGGACATGGCCGACCGGGCACCGGAGCGGATCGCCGTCGACGACGGCACGACCGCCATCACCTACGCCGAACTCGACCGCAGGGCCACCCAACTGGCGAGCGTCCTGGGCCGGTACCGGCCGGGCGACCGGATCGCCACGCTCACCCACAACAGCGCCGACCACGTCGTCGTGTTCTTCGCGTGCGCCAGGGCTCGCCTGATGCTGGTGCCGCTGTCCTGGCGCCTGTCCGCCCGCGAGATCGCCGACCAGTTGACGCACGCCGAACCCGCGTTGTTGCTGGTCGAACAGGATTGCGCCGACCTGGCCGACGAGGCGCTCGGGCGCATGACGCGGCCGCCGCCGATCGTCCCGCTCGGACCCGACGGCATCGAGAACGAGCGGTCCACGGCGATCGACGACGAGGCGCTGGACGACGACCCGCTGCTGATGCTCTACACGTCAGGCACGTCGGGGCGGCCGAAAGGCGTCGTGCTCAGCCATGCCAACTGCTTCTGGACCAATCTGAGCCTGTCGCGGGCGATACCGATGACCAGCGACGACGTCGTCCTGGCCGTGCTGCCGCAGTTCCACGTCGGCGGCTGGAACGTGCAGCCGCTGCTGGCATGGTGGGTCGGCGCGACCGTGGTGCTGGAGCGGGGTTTCGACGCGGGGCGGGTGCTGCGGCTGATCGCGCGGCGCCGTGTCACGACGATGATGGGCGTGCCGACGAACTACCTGTTCCTTGCCGAGCATCCGGACTTCGCCGCGACCGACCTGAGCAGCCTGCGTCATGCCGTTGTCGGCGGCGCGCCGATGCCGGAACCGCTGCTGCACACCTGGCACGAGCGGGGTGTCGCCCTCGTGCAGGGCTACGGCCTGACCGAGGCGGCGCCGAACGTGCTCTGCCTGCCGGCCGCCGCCGCGCGGGCCAAGCTCGGGTTCGCCGGCCGTCCGTATCCGTACGTCGACGTCGCCGTCGCCGATGACGGCGAACTGCTGGTCCGTGGCCCCAACGTGTTCACCGGCTACTGGCGCGACGACGCGGCCACCGAGCACGCCATGCGCGACGGCTGGCTGCACACCGGCGAATCTCGTGTTCCAGGACGTGGACGGGTACTTCCGCATCCTGGACCGGGTGGACGACATGTTCGTGTCCGGTGGCGAGAACGTGTTCCCGAGCGAGGTGGAGAACGTCCTGTACGGGCACCCCGCGGTGGCGGAGGTCGCCGTGGTGGGACAGCCGGACGAGCGCTGGGGACGGGTCGGCGTCGCGTACGTGGTGCGACGGCCGGGTGCCGACGTGACCGAGGGCGACCTGATCGGCCACTGCCGGGCGGACCTTGCCGGCTACAAGGTGCCGCGCGGGATCCGGTTCGTCGCGGAACTGCCGCACTCCGCGGTGGGCAAGGTGTTGCGCAGGCAACTGCGCCAGGAGGGAGTGCGGCCATGATCGAGCTGGCTGGACGGCGGGCCCTGGTGACCGGCGCGGCGAGCGGGATCGGCGACGCGTGCGCGCGGGCGCTGGCGACCGCGGGGGCGCACGTGGTCGTGGCCGATCGAGATGCCGAAGGCACCCACCGGATCGCGGACTCGATCGCCGCCGAGCCGTGGGTGGTCGACCTGACCGACACCGACGCACTCGCCGATGCGAAGCTGGAGGTGGACATCCTGGTGAACTGCGCCGGCATCCAGTACGTGGCGCCGGTCGAGGAGTTCCCGCCCGCGATGTTCCGCAAGATCATGACGCTGATGGTGGAGGCGCCGTTCCTGCTGATCCGCGCGGCGCTGCCGCACATGTACCGGCACCGGTTCGGCCGGATCGTGAACATCAGCTCGGTGCACGGGCTGCGGGCGTCGCCGTTCAAGTCGGCCTACGTCGCCGCGAAACACGGCATCGAGGGACTGTCCAAAGTGGTCGCGCTCGAGGGCGGGCCGCACGACGTGACCAGCAATTGCGTCAGCCCAGGGTACGTCCGCACGCCGTTGGTCCAGCGGCAGGTCGCCGACCAGGCCAAGGCGCACGGCATACCCGAGGCGGACGTGGTGTCGAAGGTGATGCTGTCCGAGAGCGCGATCAAGCAGCTCATCGAGCCGGCCGAGGTGGCTGATCTGGTGCTGTGGCTGACGAGCCCCGCCGCCCGGATGGTGACCGGGACGTCGTTCACGATGGACGGCGGCTGGAGCGCGAAGTAGCGCCCCAGCCGCTGCCGACCCAGCCACGCAGACCCGAACGCCGCAGACCCGAACGGCGCAGACCCGAACGGCGCAGGCTCAGCCGCCCAGCGCCGCCGCGGCCAGCCGGGTGCCCTCGACGCGCGCCGCGATCTTGGCGAACGCCGTCTCCCTCGACGTCGACACGTCGTCGGCGAACGGGGAGAACCCGCAGTCGTCGCAGGTGCCCAGCCGATCCAGCGGGATGTACTCGGCTGCCTGGAGGATCCGGTCGCGGACCTCCTCGGCCGTCTCGATCCTCGGGTCGATCGGGTCGATCACGCCGACGAAGATCCGCTGGCCGTCCCGTGAGTGGTCGCGGATGATCTCCAGCACGCGCTTCGGGTCGGCCTCGCTGGCGAGCTGGATGTAGAACCGGCCAGCGTTCAGCGTGAACAGGTCCGGCAGCAGTTCCGCGTAGTCGATGTCGAGACTGTGCACCGAGTCCTGGTCGCCGCCGGGACAGGTATGTACCCCGATCCGGGAACGATCCTGTTCGGAGAATCGATCGAGCACAGAATTGTTCAATGAAATGAACGAATGCAGGACGCCCTTCGACGGATCGAGTTTCAGCGACAGCCTGCCTTCGGTGAAGTCCAGTTGCACCGAGTCGGCACCGGCATCCAGAGCCTGCCGAATGTCCGATTCACTTTCGTTCGCCAGATCGGCCAGGAACGCGTCCTGCGAGTAGTCGGCGATGCCGTCCCGTGGATACAGCAAAGACAGCGCGGAAGGCGCGATGACGGCCTGTTTCACCGGCAGTTCGGTGTGCGTGCGGGCCTGCGCCGTGTACGACGCCGCGTAGGTGCCGTACCGGAACGGACCCGCTGTGAGCTTGGGCAACTGGCGGGTGTGGCCGTCCGCGAAGGGGATGACGACGCCGTCCGGGGCGAGCGCCAACGGCCCGGACAGCGGATACGTGGCAAAACTCGGCTTCGACTGTTCCCCGTCCGTCACGACGGGCGAACCGGCTTCGGCCATTCGCTCGATGGTCTCGGCGACCGCCTGGTCGAATCGCGCGTCGAGCGCGGATTGGTCGATGGTGCCCGCCGCGAAGGCGGTCATCGCGTCGAGCAGGTAGGCCGGCCGGGGAACACTCCCGATGGGTTCGGTGGGAATCGACATGACTCGCAGTCCTCCGGCTCAGGTCGGTCTTGGCTGTGGTCACGACACGCTTGGTAATCGCGCTGATCACCGTAGTAGCAAGGTATGCTCCCGTGCACTAAAGCTCGCCGGGCCGTGGCAAGATCAGCACGCCGAGTACGCAAGGAGAATCCGGTCCGGCACCCTCGGGCGCAAGTGCTCGGCCGGTTGTGGCCGCACCGCCAACGCGCCGACGATTCTTCCGGTAGTCTGACAAACAAAATTGTCGGTGGGACGGTATGGGCATGCTGGAAGTGGCAGTGATCGACGACCCGGCAGCGGCCGAGGTCTCGCTTGACCCCGTACGTGCCCGGTTACTGGCCGAACTGGCCGAACCCGGATCGGCGACCATGCTGGCCGCCAAGGTCGGCCTGCCCAGGCAGAAGGTGAACTACCACCTGCGGGCGCTGGAGCGCCACGGCCTGGTCGAGCTCGTCGAAGAACGCCGCAAGGGCAACGTGAACGAGCGCCTGCTCCAGGCGACGGCACGGTCGTACGTGATCTCGCCGGCCGCCCTGTCCGCCGTGGCACCGGACCCGGACCGCGCACCGGACCGGCTCTCCGCGCGCTGGCTGCTCGCCTTGGCGGCCCGGCTGGTGCGCGAGGTCGGCGTGCTGATCGCGAGCGCGACACGGGCGGGGCAGCCGTTGGCGACCTTCGCCCTGGACACCGAGGTGCGCTTCGCCAACGCGGCTGACCGCGCCGCGTTCGTGACCGAGCTCTCCACCGCCTTCACCGCCCTGGTCGGCAAGTACCACGACGAGGTGGCACCGGGTGGCCGCGTCCACCGTGTCGTCGTCGCGCTGCATCCGAGCATCACCAGGAACCCGAACGCGACCGACAACGGGGAGCTCTGAGGTGCCGCGCGAATTCGAGGTACGCGACGAGATCCTGCTGGCCGCGTCGCCGGCCGAGGTGTGGGAGGCGATCGCGACCGGCCCAGGGGTCGACTCGTGGTTCATGGGGCGCACCGAGATCGACCCGAACGTCGGCGGCCGGACCACGCTGACCATCGGCGGCTTCAGCCAGGAGGCCACCGTCACCGGCTACGACCCGCAACGCCGGTTCGCCTACCGGGGCGACGACAACCCGGACGGCAGCTTCATGGCGTTCGAGTACCTGATCGAGGCCCGCGACCAGAGCAGCACGCTGCTTCGCTTGGTGCACAACGGAATGCTGGCCGACGACTGGGACGCGCAGTACGACTCGCTGAGCAAGGGCGACGGCATGTACCTGCGCAAGCTCAAGGCGTACCTCGCGCACTTCCCCGGTCGCACTGCGAAGCACGTCCTGTTCACGGTCGGCCCTCGGGTGACCGACCACGAACGGGTGTGGACCGCGTTCCGCGAGGCGGCCGGCGTGACCGACGCGGCCACCGGCGCACCGGCACGGGTCGCCATCGACGGCATCGAACCGGTCGACGGCTTCGTCGCGTTCGCCGACGAACCGGACTGGCTGTCCGTGCGAACGGACGACGGCATCTACCTGTTCGTCCACGGTTACCTGGACGCACTGGCGGTCGAATACCACGGCTTCGCCCCGGATGTCGACGGTGGGCAGTTCGACAAAGCGTGGGAGAACTGGCTCGCCCGGACATTCGCCTGACACGACAAAGAGCGTAGGAGTCGCGGCCGGCGCAATTACCGCGACACCCGAGCGCTTGCCATCCAACGCCCGGAATCACCCGGTCGTGGGCATGCCGGATTGGGCCGTTCGTCGTAGACTCGTGGCCACCCCACGAGGACAACGAGGTGCGTGATGGCCAGGTCGGTCGACTGGGTTCCCAACGACGTCGACGTCAGGGCCCCCAGCGCCGCTCGCGTCTACGACTATCTGCTCGGGGGCGCGCACAATTTCGAAGTGGACCGGAACGTCGGCAAGAAGGTACTCGAAGTTCAGCCGAACGGGCGACAAATAGCCCGGTCGAATCGGGCGTTCCTGAACCGCGCCGTCCGTTTCCTCGTCGATCAGGGCATCACCCAGTTCCTCGATCTCGGTTCCGGGATTCCGACCGTCGGCAACGTGCACGAGGTCGCGCAGGCCGTCGTCCCCGGCTCCCGTGTCGTGTACGTGGACCACGACGCGGTCGCGGTCGCGCACAGCCAGATGATCCTGCAGGGCAACGAGTACGCCGCCGTCGTGGACGCCGACCTGTGCCAGCCGGACGCGGTGCTGAACGATCCGACGGTGCGCCGGTTCCTGGACTTCGACCGCCCGGTCGGTCTGCTGATGGTCGCCGTCTTCCACTTCGTGCCGGACGAGAAGAAGCCCGGCGAGATCGTCGCCAGGTACGTGTCCGCCCTGCCCTCCGGCAGCTTCGTCGCGCTGTCGCACCTGACCGCCGACCGGATGCCCGCCGAGGCCGCCGCCGTCGTCGAGGCGATGAAGCACAGCCGCGACCCGATGTTCTTCCGCTCCTACGACGAGGTCGCGCCGCTGTTCGACGGCCTCGACCTGGTCGAACCGGGTGTGGTCAGCGCACCGTACTGGCACGCGGAGAAGGGCGACCCGGACACGCAGGAAGGCGTCTACGCGGGCGTCGGTCGCGTGCGCTAGCGCTTTGGTCACGTCCTAGTCGCGATGTGCTTGGATGGCTCACGCTGACCTCACGACAAGGACGACAAAACCATCGACAATAGTAACAATCCGGTGACGCGCGCTTCGGACTGGGCACCGGCCCCCACCGAGGCCACTGCCGAACCGCCGGCCGCCCCCGAACCCGAGACATCCGCCGAACCCGAGACATCCGCCGAACCCGAGGCATCCGGCGCGGCCGATCCGGACACCGATCGGCCAGGGCGTCTGACCCGCATCCGGGACTGGGCCGCCGCTCGGCAGTACGCGCTCGCCGCCGCCGCCGTGTACCTGGCCGGCGCGCTCGTGGTCACGCGGCACCTGTGGCCGCACCCCGGCAGCCTGCTCAACGCGGCGAACGCCGGCGACCAGATGAAGTTCGAGTGGATGCTCGGCGAGGCGGCACGCAGCATCCTGCATCCGCACAACCCGCTGTTCTCCACCATCATGGGAATCGGCGCGGTCAACGGCGGCACGAACCTGATCGGCAACACGTCGATCCTGCTGTTCGGCTACCTGTTCGCCCCGATCACCCTGCTCTTCGGTGCCGGGCTGAGCTACCTGCTGATCATCGCCGGCAACATCGTGGCGACGGCGGTGGCGTGGCGCTGGTTCTTCCGCAAGCACGTCACCGACTCGCAGCCGGCCGCCTTCGTCGGTGGCCTGTTCCTCGGGTTCTCGCCCGCGATGATCAGCCATTCGCTCGGCCACCCGAACCTGACGGCGCAGTGGCTGATCCCCGTGATGCTGCACATCATCCTGAGCCTGCATCGCAGCGAGCACCAGATGCGCGACGGCATGATCCTCGGCGTCCTGGTCTTCGCCCAGTTCTTCATCGCGGAAGAGCCACTGCTGCTGCTCGCCATCTCACTATTGGTGTTCCTGGTCGGCTGCGCCGTCTTCGCACCCCGGCTGGTCCGGACCCACTGGCGTGGCATGGCGACCGGCGGGCTGGCCGCGCTCGGGACTTCGCTCGTCCTGCTGGCCTATCCGCTCTACTTCCAGTTCGCCGGTCCCCTCTCGTACGTGGGCGTGCCGTTCAGCGTGCCCTACTTCTCCCAGGACCTGGCCGGCTACCTCCAGTTCCCCAACCAGAGCCTGGGCGGGAACCTGACCGACGCCGTGCACGCGCCCGGCGCGACCGAACAGGCAGCGCTCTTCGGTGGCCCGCTGGTCGTGCTGTTCCTGGTGGCCTGCTTCGCCTTCATCGACCGGGTCGCGGTCAGAGCCAGCATGCTGTGCGTGTTCGTGCTGGTCGCGCTGTCGCTCGGCCCCGCGGTGCAGGTCGACGGCAGAGCCTCCACGCTGCCCGCGCTGTGGGCGGGCCTGCAGAACCTGCCCGTGTTCGAGGACTCGCTGCCGGTGCGGATGGCGATGGCGCTCACACCGTTCGTCGGCTACCTGCTGGTGATCGTCATCGAACAGGCGACCCGGATACCCAGGGCCGCGTGGCGCATGCCGTGTTACGCGGTCATCGCCGCCATCCTGCTCCCGCTCGTGCCGCGCCCGATCGTCGCGCAGGCAGCCGAGCCGATACCGTCGTTCTTCACGGCGGGCGCCTACCAAGACTGCGTCAGCGGCGGCCGGTCACTGGTCACGGTGCCAGCGGACGACTGGACCCCGCTGCTGTGGACGGCATCGCTGACCGACGAGGTGCCGCTGGCCCAGTCCCCCTTCGTCTACCCCGACGGCGGCCCGGACAAGAAGGCGGTCTTCGGCACGTCCGGCCGGACGCTGTTGGGCGTGCTCGGTCAGGTGGAGAGCAACGGTGCCGACATCCCGGTCACCAGGGACATGCAGGTCGCGGTGACGAGTGACCTGCACTACTGGAACGCCGGTTGCGTTCTGCTGGTCCACAGCACGAGCAGGTACGCCGCCCTCAAGCAGGAGATCAGCAGTCTGTTGGGGCCGGCGACCGGCTACGACGACGTGGACGTGTGGAAGGTGCTCACCTAGCTGACCTACTTACGGCAGCGGGTGGTGCTCGGTGTCCAGGTCGGCGAGCAGGTCACCGTGGACGTCCAGCCGCTTGCGCACGTCGGCTGCCGTGAACACCAGTTCCTCGGCCCGTTGGCAGGCGCGGACCTCGGCCCAGGTCAGCGGCGTCGACACGGTGGGCTCGGCGCGGGCACGCAGTGAGTAGGCCGCGATCGTGGTCTTGGCCTGGTTGTTCTGCGACCAGTCGATGTAGACCTTGCCGGGCCGGGCCTGCTTGGCCATCGTCGCCACGACGAGGTCGGGATGGCTGCGTGCCAGCCGCTGGCCGAGGCCCTTGGCATAGTCCGAGGTGTCGGCGAGGTCGGTGACGGTGACGGGTACGTAGAGTTGCATGCCCTTCGAGCCGCTGGTCTTGGGCCAGGCCGGCAGCCCGTCATGGGCCAGGGCGGCCGAGAGAAGTTCGGCGACCCGGCAGCAGGCGACGATGTCAGCAGGCGGACCAGGGTCCAGATCAAACACCATCAGGTCCGGCAACGCACGGCCACCGTCCGCCGACAACGTCCACTGCGGGACGTGCAGTTCGAGCGCGGCCAGGTTCCCCGCCCACACCAGGGCCGGCAGATCGTCGATCACCACGTACTCGACCCGGCTGGTCCCGACCCGCTCCGGATGCCGGCTCGGCAGTTCGACGGTGTGCACCCAGGCGGGTGCGTGGCGGCCGGCATGCTTCTCGAAGAAGCCCTCCGACTGCGCGCCCTCCGGGTAGCGACGCAAAGTCAGCGGACGACTCGCGAGACGCGGGAGCAGCACGGATGCCACGGCGACGTAGTAGTCGATGACCTCACCTTTGGTGAAGCCGACCTCGGGATACAGGTCCTTGTCGAGGTTGGACAGCTTCAGGACCCGGCCTCCGACCGAAACCGAAACCGTCGCCACGCTGGCCCTCCGCTGAACCATTTGATACACCCGGACAGAGCAACGTTGGCACTGCCGGTGACCTGCGACGCAGCGTACCGTCGATCATACGAGAATACTCGTGCCTTGGTTTGCTGTGGCCGATAGGTTGCTGTGACGGATGGGAGGTGCGGTGATGGTGATGCGATCGATGTGGAAGGGCACGGTTGCCTTCGGGCTGGTGTCCATCCCGGTGCACCTGTACTCCGCCACGGAGAGTCACAACGTCAGCTTCCGGCAGGTACACCGGGAGGACGGCGGCCGGATTCAGTACCGGCGCGTGTGCTCGGTGGACGGCGAGGAGGTCCCGTACGCCGACATAGCCAAGGGCTACGAAACCGAAGACGGCGAGATGGTCGTGCTGACGGACGACGACCTGGCTGATCTCCCGCTGCCCACCCAGCGCGGGATCGAGGTGGTCGAGTTCGTGCCGCTGGAGGCCATCGACCCCATCGTGTACGACAAGAGCTACTACATCGAGCCGCAGAAGATAGCGGTCAAGCCGTATGTGCTGTTGCGGGACGCCCTGCACAAGTCCGGCCAGGTGGCGATCGCCCAGGTGGTGCTGCGACAGCGCGAGACGCTGGCGATCCTGCGCGTGTACGCGGATGTACTGGTGCTGACGACGACACTGTGGCCGGACGAGGTGCGCAGACCGGACTTCGCGTTCCTGAAGGACTCGGTGCCCCAGGTGAAGCCGCAGGAGTTGAACATGGCTGGCTCCCTGATCGACTCGATGTCCGACACGGTCTTCGATCCCGACAAGTACCACGACCACTACCAAGAGGCGTTGCAGGAACTGATAGACGCAAAGATCAACGGCCGCGAGGTGACGATCAAGCCGGCGGAACCCGAAGAGGAACCGGCCGATCTGATGTCGGCGCTGCTGGCGAGCGTGACGGCGGCGAAGAAGACGAGGGAAGCGGCAGCAGAAGACTGATATGGCCGGGCCAGTCACCTGATGATCATCCGATGGCCGGCCGCTGATGATCACACGATCCGGTGATCATCAGCAAAGTCGGGATCAAATCACCCGGCGCCGTTCGTTCAGCCGAAAAGACAGCCCCGGCCCGGCGACCGCAGACCTCGCAGCTCGGTAGAGCTGCGACCCACGCGGCGAACACGAAGCGTCACGGCCGCACCTGAGCGCATCCGTGTCCAAACACCCAACCGACACGAAATCATGCAACAATCAAGCCACCGGTAGTCCATTGGGCACGATTCCGGCGACCAGATGATCAGCCTGGTTGCTCACGGCGTGTCGCCGCAAGCCGTAATAGCGCCATTCCAGTATTGCGTCATATCGGCAGCCAGTACGACGGCAACTTCAGCGCCGCCAGCTCCGCCGGCAGCCGCTCCGGCATCTTCAGCGGCCTCTGGGGCGTCAACAACAACGTCCTCATCTTCCTCCCCGCCGGCGACACCACCAATCCCAGCGGCGGCTGCGTCTGGTTCAACGCACAGCACACCCAGGTCAAGTGCACCGTGACGACCGGCCCGATTCAGGCCCAATAACATCACCTTCGATACAGCATGATGTTGTCCGAATTGACTACTAGCTGATATCCGAGGCTCGGCAACGCATTCACCCGCTGTTGTTCGTCCACAGTAGACAACGGCCAACCGGTCGACGGGAACGCGACCACAACCCACTCCGGTAGCACGCCGGGCGGCATCGGAAACAGGAACACCCGGCACCTACTGGTCAAGTGCGGTGCCAACCGGTTGGCGGCGGCCACGGTGGCGCCGTCCGGTATCAGATCTAGGACGGCGTTCGCCGTGGCCCGCTGATCGACGGTCCACGGCGGCTGTCCGTTTCCCTCCGACAGCGGTGCGACGGCCAGCGCCAACGTGATCGTGAGGCAGACCGGCGCGACGAACCGCATCGGCCGCAACCCACGCAACGCGGCCACGAACGCGACGAACACGATCGGCATCAGCACCGCGTTGTAATGGAAATCCGTCCCCCAGTAGGCCGGATTACCGGACACGAATCGCCAGCCCAACGTCGGCAATGCCAGCCACACCAACGGCGACCGCACCGCCAGGAACAACGTCGGCGCGAGCAACGCGAGCACGGTGCCGAGCCGAACCAGCAGACCATGTGACAAAGACAAAGAAGAACCGTCCAACGCCGACCAATACGCGTAACCACCGCTCGGATTGACCAACGGCAGCACGACCAGCACCACCAGCACACCGACGACGGCCCCGAACGCGGCCAGCGCCCACCCCAACCGCCACTGCCGCCGTGCGACCAGGTACAGCCCGATCGCCACCACCGTCCACGGCAGATCCTCCTTGACCAGCACCAACGGCACGGCGAAACAGACGGCGAGCCGCCACCGGCCCAGCGCCAACGCCTCCGCCGCGAACGCCAGCAACGGCACCGCGAAACAGACCTCGTGGAAGTCGAACCGCGCCGCGTGCAGCAGCCCCCACGACATGCCGTACGCGATCCCGATCAGCACACCGGATCGGCGACCGACGACCGACATCGCCAGCCGCGTGACGGGAACGACCGACACGGCCAGCAGCAGCGCCTGCGCGACCAACAGCGTCTGCGGTCCCCGATACAGCAGGTAGAACGGCGCCAGAACCGCCAAGATCGGGCTGAAGTGGTCGCCGAGTACCGGGTACCCCGGTCCCTTCAGGTCGGCGGTCGGCCAGTGGCCGGCCGCGTAGGAGCGCACGGCCTGTTCGAAGATGCCGAGGTCGTATCCGGTGCTCTGGAATTCCCGATACAGCACCAGCGACCACGTCGTATAACCGGCGAAGAACAGGCCGGCCAACAGACACGGCCAAGCCGGCCGGACGACAGGGCGAACAAATAGCGACTGGTCGATCACCACATCAGCGTGGCCGATCACTCCTGAACCCGACCTGAATCAGGCTGAAGGGAATTTCAGGCGTCCACCGACGGCAGGCTGACCACGAATCGCGCGCCCGGATTGTTGTCCGTCAGGACAACCGTGCCACCGTGCGCGTGCGCGATATCCCGCACAATGGCCAGCCCAAGCCCGGTACCACCGGAATCAACGGAACGGGCCTCGTCCAGCCGCACGAAACGGTCGAACACACGTTCCCGATCCGCCACCGGTATTCCCGGTCCGTCGTCATAGATCGTGATCACAGCCTGTGACGGAGCGTCCGGTCCGATCGAGATCGCCGCATTCGTGGCGGCATGCCGCCACGCGTTCGCCAGCAGGTTGTTGATCAGCCGGGCGAGTTGCGCCCGGTCCCCCACCACCCAGACCGGTGCGCTGTCCAGCGTGATCGACGCGCCGGGCCGACTGGGCGAGCTCGCCCGGAAGCACTCCATGGCCAGCTCGGACAGCTCCACCCTGTCCGTGCGCGCCGGCACCTGGTCGTCCAGCTTCGTCAGCAGCAGCAGGTCGGCGATCAGGTCCTGCATGCGTTCGAGGTCGAGGGCCACGTTGCCGGTGGCCTGCCGCCAGTCGATCACGTCGGGATGCGCGAACAGCACTTCGAGCTGGGTGCGCATGGACGTCAGGGGTGTCTTCAGCTCGTGTGACGCGTCGCCGATGAACTGGCGCTGCCGGTCCACCGACTCCGATATTCGGTGCAGCATCGCGTTCATCGTGGTGGCCAGGTCGGTGAGCTCGTCGCCGGTGTTCGGCACCGGAACCCGTTTGCCCAGGTCGGTGGCGCTGAGCTTGGCCACCTCGGCACGGATCGCGGCGACCGGCCGCAGCGACCCGCGCACCGCGAACCACGCCACGACGGCGACGAGCAGCGCCACCAGCGGCACCCCGATGAACAACTGCCGCCGCACGTTGTCCACGACGTCCTGGCCGGCCTCGGCGTAGGTGGCAGCCGCGTAGAGGACGTAACGCCCATCGAGCAACGGTATGCCCTCGATCCGAACCTTCCAGGTCTGACCGGCCCAGCCGCCGCAGGCCAGGTCGACGATGCGGGTGGGGGTGGTGAAGTCGGGCAGCGGCGGGAACGTGACGACAGCCGTGCGGTCCGGCTGGTAGTACGCGCCGCTGGGCAGCATGTTCTTCGGCGGCGCCAGGTAGGGCGTGGTGTCCTGGCTGAGACGCGGGCACCCGGCCACCGGCGTCCCGTCGCGGTCGACGATCTCGAACAGCGGACCCTGCGGGAGCAGATTGGTGTCGATCTTGTCGGGGCTGCCGACGGCTTCGACCTCGGCGGCCAGGTTGAGCAGGTTCACGCTGGCGGTCGAGGCGGCCTGGCCGGCGACGTTGTCCTCCAGCGTCTGGACGAACCAGATCGCGCCGGCCCCCAGCGCGATCCCGGTTGCCAGCGCGGCCGCCAGCGCCACCCGGAATCGGGTCGAGAGGCGTGGGAATCTAGGCACCGGACGCCACGACCCGGTAGCCGGCGCCGCGTACCGTGACGATGGACCGCCGGCCGAACGGCAGGTCGATCTTGCGGCGCAGCGCGCTGATGTGGACCTCGACCAGGTTCGGCTCGGCCTCGGCCGCGTCGTCCCACAGGTCGGCGAGCATGTCCGACTTCGTCACGACGTCGCCGGACCGTTCCAGCAGGTAGGCCAGGATCGCGAACTCCTTGGCCCGCAACGGGATCACCGTGTCGCCGCGTCGGCACTGCCGGGTGGCCAGGTCGAGTGACAGGTCTGCCAGCCGCAGCACGCTCGCCCTCGACGAGCCGCCGCGCCGGGCCAGCGCGCGCAGCCTGGCCAGCAGCACGACGTAGGAGAACGGTTTGGAGAGAAAGTCGTCGGCGCCGGTGTCGAGTGCCTCGGCCTCGTCCCACTCGCCGTCCTTCGCGGTCAGCATGAGGACCGGGGTGGCGCAGCCGGCCGCCCGCAGCCGCTGGCACACCCGGTAGCCGTTCAGTCCGGGCAGCATGATGTCCAGGATGATCACGCCGTACCGGGTCTCGGTGGCCATCCACAGCCCGTCCCGGCCGTCGTGGGCCAGGTCGACCGCGTAACCCTCCGCCTCCAGTCCGGCCCGCAAAGACTCGGCCAGGCGTTTCTCGTCCTCGACCAGGAGAATCCGCACGACCGCAAGCCTGCCACGGGTGCCGTCGAGCGGCTGAAGCCGACTTCAGCCCACCGGTATATAAGGAGAACGGGTGGCCCGCCGGACGGCGCCGGCGGGCCGTGTTCCCCGGTTCAACTCATCCCGTGAAGCCACGGAAGATCGACGTGAACTGGAAGTTCGACTGGGAGATGCCGCTACAGGCCGGACTGACGCCGGAGCAACTCCCGTTGTCCCTGCCGACCGACCAGAACGACACGAACCCGATGTGGTTGCTGTTCGCCCAGTTGATGAACGTGGTGCCATCGGCCAGGCTGAACACCGGCCCGGTGTCGTTGTCGCCGATCATCACGGTGCCGCCGAACATCTTGTCGAGCTGAGCAGTGCTCAGGCTCGGCCAGATCTGCGCCATCTGCTTCAGGGTGCTCTGCGCGGCCTCGATCACGGCCTGACCCCACTCCTCGCCGCTGGACGAGAAGTCCATCAGCATCGGGTTCACGATGCCGACCTTCACCCCGTCGGCGACCGCGTTGGACAGGACGTCCGTGCCGATCGACGGGACGAGCCCGAAGCTGTCGGCCTGGATCTCCAGCGTGTAGCGGACGGTCGTGCCCGGCCGGTCGTGCTGTACCTGGGCGATCGCCTTGTTCATCGGGTCGATCGGCACCGCCGCCTCGACGTCGAAGTCGATGTGGTGCACACCCAGCGTGTCGATGACCTTCTCGATCGCCGCGGCCAGTGGGGCCTGGCCCGAGCAGGTCTGGTTCAGGTACGGGCCCTGCGCGCCACCGAAGGACACGGCGACGTCGCCGCCCATCGCCCGCAGTGCGCTGATCTGGCTCATGATGCCTGGGTCGGTCAGCGGGATGGTGCCGCCCCACGACGGGTCGCAGCCGGCGCTGTCACCGAGGATGAAGGCGAGCGTGAAGTACTTCTGGCCGGTCGCCTTGGCCACGTCCTGCAGCAGCGGGGTGCCACGGGTGATGTCGATGTACGGGCCGAATCCCGGCTCCGGGCCGGTCGCCGGCGGCGGCGTGGTGGTCGTGGTCGTGGTCGGCGGTGGCGGTTTTGTGGTCGTCGGCGGTGGCGGTGGGTTCGTGGTGGTGGTCGTGCCGCCGCCGCTGCCGGGCGGGCCGGAGAGCGACAGGTCGTCGGCGAAGTACGTCGGCTGGCCGTACCAGCCGTGCACGAAGATCGTCACGGACCTGGTCGACGCGCCGGTGGTGAAGGACGTCGAGAGCTGCGTGTACGCGCTGGCCGACGCG
>DATBDL010000213.1:0-7625 GCA_036269975.1 Pseudonocardiaceae bacterium
CACCGTGCAGATCTACGTCGGCGCCGTCGCGCTGATCGCGAACCTGGTGGTGGCGGTCGTGGTGACACTGATCGTGCGGGCTTCCGGCGGCCGGGACAGCGCGGACCAGACCACCGAGGTGGACTACCAGGGCGACGCGCCGAAGGAACCGGCAGGGCAGTTGACTGGCGGCTGACGACGAGGATTTGCCCAACCGTCGGCACGGCATGGCGCGCACCACGTACCCTTTCGGAGTGCGCCATGCCGGACACCACCTCTTCGCCTTCGGTCATCTCGAGACCGCGGGCCCCGTGATGGTGTGGGTCATCGTGCTGGCGTTCGTCTTCGTCGAGTGCGCGTTCCTGATCGGCCTGTTCCTGCCCGGTGACTCGCTCCTGTTCACCGCGGGCGTCGTGCTGGCACAGCGCGACAGCGCGGTGGACGCGTTCGCACTGGCGGCCGCCGCCGTGGTGGTGGCCGTGGTCGGCAACCAGGTCGGCTACTACATCGGCCGGCAGACCGGCACCACGCTGGTGGGCCGGCCGGGTGCCCGCGTGCTCACCCAGGAGCGCCTGGTGAAGGCGCAGGAGTTCCTCGACCGGCACGGCTGGTGGTCGGTCGTGCTGGCCAGGTGGATTCCGTGGATTCGGACCCTGGCCCCGCTGATCGCGGGCGCGGCCAGGATGGACGCCCGCCGCTACCTGGCGAGCACCGCGGTCGGTGCGGTGCTGTGGGTGCCGGCACTGGTACTGGCGGGCTACTACGGCGCCGGCCTGCTCGGCCAGTTCCCGTGGGTGAAGACGGCGGCCGTGGTGATCAGCGTCGCGTTCTTCGTGCTCGGCACCGGGTACGGCGTGTGGCGGTTCCGGCAGGAGATGAACAGGACCAGCCCGAAGCGCCGCCAGCCGGCCGAGGTCGGCGCCGACAACTAGCGCAAGGAACCAGCCTGGTCGCTGCCGGCTCGATCGCTGCCGGCTCAGTCACCGCCGGCTCAGTCACTGTTCAGGCGTGCCAGCCAGGCCCGCGCCCCCACCATCCCGACCCGCGTCGCGGCCACCCGATTCGCCGACTCGACCAGCCCGGTCAGTTCGTCCGCGGACGGCACCCGACCCAACCGGGCCACCCCCGCCGCCAACGCACCGTGCCAGGCGTCCCCCGCCCCCAACGTGTCCCGTGGCACCACAGCGGGTGGCCGTGCGTACCCGGTCGTGACCCGCCCGTCGAGCCGAACCGACCACCGCACCGGCGCTGCCCCGTCCGTGCGTATCACCACCGGCACTCCGGCACCGTGTACCGCCCGCTCCGTTCCCCGCGCGGTGGCCCGTCCCAGCCGAAACGACGCCGAACACGCGCAGACGTCGACCAGCGGCAGGAGCTCGGACAACACATGCTTGTCGCTGCCCGCGTCGAGCACGACAGGCACCCGCCGCCCCCGTGCCGCCCGAGCGGCGGCAACGGCCAGCGTGGGATGGTGCCCGTCCACCAGCACCGCCCCCACATTCACCAGCAGCGGCCACCACAGTGGCATGGTGGCCGGCGGACAGACATCGGCCGCGTTGTGCGACACCACGATCCGCTCGCCGTCCCGATCCCGCACCACGACAGTGGACACCGTTGGCGGCTCGGCGAGCTCGGGCCGTAGATCCACGACCCGCACGCCGTGCGCCGTCAGATCGGCACGCGCCAGCCCGGCCAGCGGATGACTGCCCAGTATGGTGACCAGCCGCGCCTCGCTCCCCAGGGCGGCGGCCGTGACGGCGGCATTGGCGGCCGGCCCACCAGCGACCAACTCGACCGCGGCGGTCGACTGGAGTTTCTGGCCCGCCGTGGGCAGCTTGGCGACCCGATGCACCAGATCGACCGTGCACAGGCCGACCAGCAGAACGTCGCCACCACCCACGAGCTCCCCCGATCCGGCTCATGATCTCGGAGTGTCCTGCCGGGCCGAGGGTACGGGCATCAGGCATGATTCGCACACGATCGGGTGGGCGTTGGCAAGCGATTGCGCAAACGCTTGCCCTCCACGTTGGAGTGACATGGTAACGATGCGTGACGTGGCTAAGCTGGCCGGCGTCTCGATCACGACGGTGTCGCACGTCGTCAACGAAACCCGTCCGGTGGCCGCGGACACCCGAGAACGAGTGCTGGCGGCGGTCGAGCAGACCGGCTACACCGGCGACGCGATCGCGAGATCGTTGGTCACCGGCGGCACCCAGACCCTGGGGCTTGCGCTGCCGCTGGCCGGCAATCCACACGCCGCCGCGTTGACCGCCGCCGTGCAGGCAGCGACGACCGAAGCCGGCTACACCCTGATCCTCGCCGACACCCACGACGAGCCAGGCCCGGAACGCATCGCGTTGCGGGCGTTGAGATCCAGGCGAGTCGACGGCATCCTGCTCACCCCCACCGGCGGTCCGTCCTCCGACAGCGCACCCGCCGAGCTGCGCAAGCTTGGCATCCCCACCGTGCTGGTGGACCGGGTACCCGAACACACCGGCGCCGACCAGGTGGGCCCGGAGAACGTGCAGGCCACGTCGGACCTGGTAAGGCACCTGGGCGAACTGGGCCACCGCAGAATCGCGATGATCACCGCGCCCGCCGCGATCACGACGTCAGCGGAACGGCTGCTCGGGTACCGACTCGGGCTGGGTAGAGCGAAGCTGGTGTGGGATCCGGAACTGGTGGCCAGCGGCCCACCGGGGGCGGCGGTCGACGAGATGACCAGCCTGCTGCACCTGCCGGCGCCACCAACGGCCGTGGTGGCCGGCGACGGCATAGTCCTGGCCGGCGTGCTACGAGCGGCCCGCCGCCTGAGCTGTCGAATAGGTACGGACCTGGCGGTAGTAGCCCACGACGACGTCGAATGGGCGGATCTGGTCGACCCACCGATCACCACGACGGCCCAACCACTGGCAGAGATCGCGACGACGGCCGTGCGGCTGCTGATCGACCGAATCGCGGAACCGGACCGCCCGGCCAGCATCGTCCGCATCCCACCGACGTTGATCCACCGCCAGTCGTGCGGCTGCCCCTGACAGCCCGGCGGCCTGTCGGCCGGCTATGTCGGTCGGCTATGTCGGTCGGCTACGTCGGCCGGATGCCGCCGCGTTCCAGGTTGGCCGCCGCCTCCATCAGCATCCACGCGCCCGCCTGTACCGACAGGTCGCGTTCCGGCCGCCCGGTGCGGCCTGGCAGTACCGCCGGCTTTGTCCACTCCGGACCGAACAGCGGACCGCCGGGTGCGATGGTTCTGTTGCGCCATGCGGCTTCCGCCGAACTGAACACCAGATTGCCGGCCTGTCGTGCCGCTCCGCCGTATTCGGCGCCCAGTAGCGGCAGCGACGTCGCCGCCAGCGCCAGGTAGCGCGCCAGTATGCCGGCGAACAAGCCACCGTCCCCGCCGCCCTGGCCACGCAGTACCAGGCCCAGCTCGTCTGGCACCGTGATGTGTCCCGCCACCGCGCCGATCGTGCGGACCGCTCGCTGTGCCCACACGCTGCCGCCGGCCACGCTGTCTCTGGTCGCCAACTCGACGCAGGCCCCCAGAAAAACCCCTTGACAGTAGGTGTAAGTAGCCGTTGCCCGCTCGCGTACGTCGCCGTGGTCGCTGTCCAGGTGCACGTGCAGGCCGTCGAAGACCAGGCCCGTCTCCTCCTCGACCAGGTATTCCTCGATCCAGTCCACGGTCGATCTCGCGCGCTGCCGGTCGGTCCGGTCGCCGTGTCCGTCGGCCATGCTGTTCGGCAGTCGCGCCAGCAGGATCGCCGCCGGTCCGTTCGCGGGCACGTTCTTGAAGCCACCCTCGACGCGTTCTCGACGTCGCCACCAGATTCCGCCGCCGCCGTGGTCGGTCCAGCCCTCGCGCAACCGCGCCGCGATCGCCCGTACCGCTTCCGGGCGGTGGATGCCGACGTACTCCTCAGCGCGCAGCAACGCCAGGCCGAGCCAGGCCACGTCGTCGTAGTACTCGTTGAGCCACGTGCCGACGTTGCGCCGGTGGATTCCGTTGATCATCCGCTCGACCGCGGCTTTCCGCTTCGCGGACGGCGATCGGAGCTGCGCGTCGATCAGGCAGTCCAGCACGTGCGCCTGCCACCAGTAGTGCCAGTGGCCGAACATGCGCTGGTCACTCGATGCCGGCCACCCGACCACGCCCAGCATCGTGCCGGGCAATCCCCAGAGACGGCGCAGATGCCGGGCGTAGACGGCCCGCTCCGTCACCCCCGCGCGTGCCGCCCACAGCGACGGACTCGCCTGCGCACCCCGTTCGCTCACTCCACCATCGTGCGGTCTGAATCGATCTGGATGTCTGGCAGGAAACCCGAACGGATCACCAAGCGGCCGCGAAGTCCGCATGCTCCCGGATCCACGCGTGCATCACGATCCCGGCGGCCACGCCCGCGTTGATCGACCGCGTCGACCCGAACTGCGCGATCGACACCACCAGCTCGGCCGCGGCCCGCGCCTGTTCGGTCAGGCCAGGCCCCTCCTGACCGAACAGCAGGAGCGCGTCGCGTGGCAGCCCGGTCCGCTCCAGCCGCACCGATCCCGGCGTGTTGTCCACGGCCACCACGGTCAGGCCCTCGTCCCGCGCGAACGCCACCAGCGCGGCCACGTCCGGGTGATGTGCGATGTGTTGGTAACGGTCGGTCACCATCGCACCGCGTCGATTCCACCGCCGCCGCCCGACGATGTGCACCGCCCGCGCCGCGAAGGCGTTCGCCGTCCGGACCACGGTGCCGATGTTGTGGTCGTGCTGGAGGTTCTCGATCGCCACGTGGAACGGATGGCGTCGGGTGTCCAGGTCGGCCACGATCGCGTCCCGGCGCCAGTAGCGGTACGCGTCCACCACGTTGCGCCGGTCGCCGTCGGCCAGCAGTTCGGCGTCGTAACGCGGGTCGGCCGGTGGCTCACCCGGCCACGGTCCGACCCCGACCTCGCTGGCCGTCCACTCGGTGGGGCCGGGCTCCTCGATCACCCGGCTACCGTAGGACCCGGTCAGCCCAGCGTGACGCGCTGGTCGGTGCCACGCCGCAGCCGGCGCGGTGACCGCAGGTAGATCCCCACCCACGACACCACCACGATCACGCCGGCCACGACCTGCGCCACGACGATGGCGTCGGCCGGATAGAGCACCCCGGTGATGTACGTGGCGACGAACCCGTCCTTGAGCGGCGGGAGGCCACCCATGCGCCGGAAGTAGTCCTCCAACCAGGTCAACGGGCACGTGATCGGCACGAGCAGGCTGAAGATCGCCCATCCGACCATGATGATGTGGAACGGCAGCACCTGGCGCCATCGCCAGACCAGGAACCCACCGAACACGATGTAGGCCATCACCAAGTAGTGCACCGCGACAGTGACGTCGTCCAACACGCGCCCGACCATGGCACCCTCCCGAGATCAGCGTAGAACGCGAATCGCGGGCGGGCGAGCAACTTCGGCAGGATGGTCATCCCGCGTTCATGTCTCGCTTGGTCACAGGCCCAGATCGTCGAGGTCGAGCAGGTACCGATAAGGCAGGCCGGCGGCCTCGATCGCCTCGCGCGCACCGGTGTCGCGGTCCACCACCGCCGCGACGCCCACCACGTCGGCACCAGCCTCGCGCAGCGCGGCCACCGCGGTCAGCACGCTGCCACCGGTGGTCGACGTGTCCTCCACCGCGAGCACCCGCTGGCCGCTGACCTCGATGCCCTCGATCCGGCGCTGCATGCCGTGCTCCTTGGTCGCCTTGCGCACCACGAACGCGTCGAGCACCTCACCGGCGGCGGCGGCCGCGTGCAGCATCGCGCCGGCCACCGGGTCGGCGCCCAGCGTCAGGCCGCCCGCCGCGACGTAGTCCCAGTCCGACGTGAGTTGGCGCAGCAGCGTACCGATCAGCGGGGCGGCGGCGTGCTGCAGCGTGGCGCGCCGCAGATCGATGTAGTAGTCCGCCGTAGCGCCGGACGACAGGGTCACGGCGCCGTGCACGACGGCGAGTTCACTGACCAGCCGAGCGAGTTCCGCCTTGCCTGACCTGTCGATCACCACTGAGTTGGCCACGGCCAACACCCTAGGTCAGGTGCGGTCCCGACCCGCGAACGTGCCACCGGCCAGCCGTCGCAACACCGTGCGCGGAACGAACCGGCTCAGCGCGACGACCGCCTTGTACTGCGGACTCGGCACCGAAACGACGCGTCCTCGCCGCAGGTCGGCAAGGCAGTCGGACACCACCCGGTCCGCGTCCAGCCAGAACCCCGGCGGCGTACTGGGCGCGTCGATGTTGGCCCGCTCGTGGAACTCGGTCCGCGTGAACCCCGGACAGAGCGCGATCACCCGCACTCCGGTGCCGTCCAGGGAGCAGGATAGCCCCTCGGTGAACGCGGTGACCCACGCCTTGCTCGCGGTGTAGGTCGAACCACGCCCCGGCAGGAAGCCGGCGACACTCGACACGTTGATGATCGCGCCGTGCCGGCGCGCCAGCATGCCGGGGATGGCGGCCCTCGTGAGCTGCAACACGCTGGTCACGTTGACGTCGAGCTGCGCCTGCAGCGTTGTGGCGGATGCCGTCCAGAACTCCCCGGCCAGCCCGAACCCGGCATTGTTGACTAGCAGGTCGACATCGGTGAGCCGCTCACACACCGCCGCCCGCCCGTGCTCGCCGGCCAGATCGGCCGGCAGCACCTCGACAGCGACCCCGTGCCGCGCACGTAGCCGTTCGGCCAGATCGGCGAGCCGGTCGGCCGTCCTGGCCACCAACACGAGATCACTACCCTGAGCGGCCAACCGCCGAGCGAAGGCGGCCCCGATACCGGCGGTGGCCCCGGTCACGAGCGCGGTACGCATGACCTCACGCTAGCCCGCACCACCAAACCGACACCCCGCCACCACTTGTCAAACCACCCATCCACAGCCATCCCCAGTTGTCCACACCCCTGCCCTATCAGGTTCCCCAGCGGCCGAAGATCGAATAGACTGGATATTGGGGGGATCCCCGAGAGGTCGGGGATTTTCGCGAGATCGCGCAGCGCGTTTTCGACGGCGGTCAGGCGCTACGTTTGGCTGCGGTTTCGCCGACGTTCCCGCGCGCTGCGCTAGCTGCGGTTCGGCGGCGTTCAACGCGCTGGGGTTTTCGACGGCGTTCCTGTGCTGCGGTTCGGCGCTGCGTCAGCCGCTTTCGCTCGGGTTCGGTGTGTTCTGTGCTCGGGAGCGGCTCAGCGGCATGGTATCGGAGCGGCCGCGAATTCGCTCGCCGGCCGGCATCCGAGCAACTGGTTCGGTCGACGTACGGCGTACTCAGGCGGAGTTGGCCGAATTGCCGTGGCCGGTGTCCAGTCGCGACTCGCTGTTATCCCGGCTTTCCACTTCCAGTGGATCCACCACGTCGGCCAGTTCGCCCAGATCGCGCAGCAGGCGTTCCAACCTCGCCGGGCTGGCCTGGGCCGGCGCCGCCGCGAGCACCCAGTCCTCCTCCAGCCACAACACCGTGACGTCGCCACCGATCTCCTCGGCGGCGTCCACCATGTCCGGCGTGATGAGTGCGCGCGCCGCGGCCAGGTCGGAGACGAAGGCGTAGCGCGGGCCGATCGGGCCCAACAGGTCCGGCATCTGCTCACGCTGGAACGGCACGCTGGGCAACCACAGCTCGACGAGTACCCCGATCGGGC
>DATBDL010000214.1:0-11730 GCA_036269975.1 Pseudonocardiaceae bacterium
GCCTCTTCAGCCTGGCTGGCCGGTATCCGAGATCGAGAGGCTGATCAGCCGGTGCGGGCTAAAGGTCGTGGACCACCCCGCACGTGCAGACCTCCAGCAGCGGTACTTCGCCGGCCGTACCGATGGCCTGCGGCCCTATACCTTCGAGACCCTGGTGGCCGCGCGGGTCACCTGAGCGAGCGCAGGCCACGTCGGCAACTTCACCGTCTGCGAGGGCCAGGCGGTGACGGTACGGCAGAGGAGTACGGCAAACCTCCAGGGCCTCGGCATAGCCGCGTCGTGTCCGTTTTGCTCATGCTGGGCGCAGTCCGAGGGGTTTCGAGGGTCCGGGTGGCATCCCGGGCGTGGTGCCTTGCGTTCCGGGAGCTCTACCTGGCGGCGCTGGGGAACTGAGTCCTGGCCAACCAGTGGCCGACCGGACCGCCCGTTGCGCGGGCGATCCGGTGTCGCCGGCGGCGAACGCACTCGGCGGCTGGACCTCGTCGCAGAGGAAGCCCTTGATGATGCCCTGCTGCTCGAAGTAGTTGCCCGCAGAGTCGCACGATGCCGGGTCGGGGAGATCCTTGTAGTAGACCCAGGGTGGGCCGGGAAAGACGGCTGTGGCTGCGTTCGCCGGTGTGCCGAACCCAGCCGCGACGACGACACCGGCCAGGGCGAACCCCAGGCCGACGATCATGCGTTTCATGGTGGTCCTGTCTGTGCTTGTCGTGATCGACCCGAAGCCGGTCGCACGCGACAGGTACTGAAACCCAGGATGGTGGTCTAAACCATTGCTGAATACCGACGAATCGTCTACGACGTTCGCCGTGCGTAGTACTGTTTCCGCCCTGCCAGCAGATCGGGTGACAGGTCGGCGATGGTCGGCGCACCCGCGAGTGTCATGGCCAGCACCAGTTCGGCGGTCAGGTCGTCGATGAGCCGGTTCACCATGTCGGCGCCGCCCACCGTCAACGCCCACAACACGGGCCGACCGACGAACACCGCTGTGGCGCCCATGGCGAGCGCGGCCATCACATGCGTGCCACGCCGGATACCGCCGTCCACGATGATCGCGGCGTCGGTCCCGCCGAGTGCCTCGGCCACGTCGGGCAACGCTGCGGCACTTGCGATCACCGGATCGAGCTGCCGGGCGCCGTGGGTGGACACGATCACCCCGGCCGCTCCGGCGTCGACCGCCTGGCGTGCGTCGTCCCCACGCAGAACTCCCTTGACCAGCACGGGCAATCGCGCGTCTTCCGCGACACGGGCGATGTCGGTGAAGGTCAGGTCCTTGGCATTGCCGATGTCGAGCGAAGGGGACGGGATGCCGCCGTAGTGCGGGCCGAGGTCGCGGGTCGCCCGGAGCTGCTCGTCGGTGCGGATACGGCGATCGCCCAGCAGCGGGGTGTCCACGGTGAGCACGATGGCCCCCGCGCCCGCCTCGCGTGCGCGGTCGAGCAGTTCCAGGGTGAGCCCGCGATCGTCGAGTACGTAGACCTGCGCCCACCACGGCACCCCGGTCTCCGCGATCCTCGGATAGGAGACGCTCGAGCGGCAGGAGACACACAACAACGAGCCGGACTTGGTGACACCGCGTGCGGTGGCCGCCTCGGCTTCCTCGTCGCACTCGGACTGCAGGGCCATCGGCGCCACCATGACCGGCGTGCGGAGTGTCGATCCCAGCACGGTGACGGACGTGTCGACGGAGTCGACGTCACGCAGTATCCGGGGCCGGAAGCGGACCGCGTCCCAGGCGGGCGTGGCCTCGGCGAGGGAGATCTCCTGACCGGCGCCGCCCCGGAAGTACTCGTACACCCCCGGTGAAAGCCGCTGCTGAGCCTGCCCCTCCAGTTCGCCGATCCACCGTGTCATGGTGGTCATCCTAGGTTCGCCAGATCGCTGTCCGGCAACCGAATATCGTGCTCGGCTCGCTGTCGGTGTTGCTACCACGGCATCCGTTTGTGGCGACCGGTCCGTCGACCCGACCGGGACGCCGGTCACCGAGGCCACCGTGCGGGCGAATCTCCGCCTGGCCGCCGTCGACCTCGACCGCGTCCGCATGGTGCGTGGGATGTCCACCGATTCGGCGATACAGGTCGAAGTGGGTGGCCCGTTCGAGCTGATCATCGTTGACGGCGACCACTCCCGTGCCGGTGTCGCGGCCGACCTGGACCGGGTCGAAACCATCGCGGCGCCCGGCGCGGTCGTCGTGATGGACGACTACGGCGATCCCGGTTGGCCCGGTGTCACGCAGGCCGTGGAAGAGCACCTCCCGCGTGGCTCCAGGTTGCGGCTTCTGGGCTCCGTCACGACATCGGCGTTCCTGACCGCGCGACAGCCCGCTGGTACGGCCCCGTTGCCGCCTGGTCGCTCGCTATGAGGTTGTCCAGACGAACGTGGCGTTTCCGGTGTCGCCGGCCGTGTCGTGAGCCGTTACCGTCACCGTTGTCGTGCCCGTGCCGTTCGCCGCTCCCGTGATCACCCCGGCCGGGCTGATGCCGATTCCGGCCGGCAGTCCCGTCGCCGTGTAGGTGATGCCGGACTGGGCGGGCGCGAACGTCCAGTTGACCTGGGTTCCGACCTTGCTACTCATCCCGTGCGGGTTGGCCACCGTCAGCGTCGAACTCCCCGCGACGACCGCCGCGTTCGAGATCGTGCTGCTGACCGTCAGGGAACCGCTGATCGGGAGGTTCCTGGACGAGTCGCCGATCAGGATCTGGTACGTCCCCGCCGGTGTCGTCCACTGTGTCGCCGGGTCGTTCCAGTACGCCAGATCGTGCGCCGCCACCGTGAACGTCACCGTCTGGGCCTGCCCCGCGTTCAGGGTGATCCGCTGGAATCCCTTCAACTGGTGTGGTGGTTCGCCGATCGACGCCGGGTCACCGACATACAACTGCGCCACGTCCGTGCCCGCCTTGGAGCCCGTGTTGGTGATCGTGGCCGTGACCGTGGACGTGTTGCCCGACAGCGCGCCGACGTGAATGTTGCTGAAGGCGAACGTCGTGTACGACAGGCCGAAGCCGAACGGGAACATCGGTGTGATGTTCTTCGCGTCGTACCACCGGTAACCGACGTCCAGGCCCTCCGAGTACTGCACCTGGCCGTTGGTGCCCGGCCACTGGGCCGTCGTGTTCGCGGGCACGTCCGCCAGGCTGTTCGGGAACGTCATCGGCAGCTTGCCGGACGGGTTGACGTCGCCGAACAGGATCGCGCCGATCGCGGTGCCGATCTCCTGCCCTGGGTAGAACATCTCGAAGACCCCGGCCACCGAGTTCAGCCACGGCATGGTGGTCGTCGAGTTGTTGTCCAGTACCACGATGGTGTGCGGGTTGACCGCGGCCACCTGCTCGATCAACTGGTTCTGGGTGCCGGGCAAATCCAGCGTGGTGCCGTCGTGCTCCTCGTTGCCGTAGTTGTCACTGGCGAACACGATCGCCACGTTCGAACTCTGCGCCAGCGACACGGCCGACGCCATGTTCGTGCCGTCGTTGTACGTCACGGTCGTGCCGGTGCCGGCCACGCGATTCTGGATACCGGTCAACGGCCACACCGTGCCGGAGCTGGTGACCGTGGCGCTGCCGCCGCCGATGGTCTGCACGCCGGCACCGCCGTCGACGCCCAGTACCGCGATCGAGTGGGTCGTTGCCGTCGAGAGCGGGAGCAGGCCGTTGTTCTTCAGCATGACCGTGCCTTCTTCGGCACCCTGTAGGGCGACCTGCGCGTGTGCGGCCGTGGTGACGGTGGCGCCGGTGGAACCGCTGGGTGCCTTGTCGAACATGCCGAACGCGAACATCTGGGTGAGCACCCGGCTGACCATCGTGTTGATCTGCGCCTGCGTGACCTGGCCGGCGGCCACCGCCTGTGACAGGAAGTCGGCGTAGAAGTAGCCGTTGGGCATCTCCACGGTCAGGCCGGCGTCGACCGAGTCCACGGTCGCGTGGGTGCCGCCCCAGTCGCTGGTGACGAAGCCGCCGAAGCCGGCCCGCTGGTACATGGCGGTGTTGAGCAGGTACGGGTTCTGGCAGGCGGGCACGTTGTTCACGTTGCTGTACGCGCACATGATCGCGGCCGGCGCGCCCTGCTCGATCGCGGACTGGAACGCCGGCAGGTAGATCTCCTGCATCGTGCGGTTGTCCACGATGATCGTGCCGGCCGGGTTCTCGATGTTGTAGACGGCGGCGTGCTTCGCCTCGGCCATCACACCCTGACTCTGAATCCCCTTGATGTCGGCCGTGGCCATCTGGCCGGACAGGTACGGGTCCTCACCGAACGTTTCGAACGCCCTGCCCCAACGCGGGTCGCGCACGATGTTCAGTGTCGGGCCGAGCGCCACGTTCGCGCCCTTGCCGGCGAACTCCTGCCCGACGGCGATGCCGTACTGCTGCTCGTAACTCGGGTCGAAGGTCGCGGCGGACGTGTTGCCCGACGGCATCTGCGTGACGCCCCCGAGGCCGTCACCAACACCGGCCGGACCGTCCTGCAAGCCCACGTTCGGGATGCACAGCGACGGGATGCCGGAGATGTTGCCGATGTACGGGGACGCGTTGCCGTTGCCGTGCAACAGGGAGATCTCCTGCGCCAGCGTCATCTGCGCCATCACCTGCGACACGCGGGTGGCGATCGGGGCGCTGGAGTCGACCCACGGGCAGACACCGTTGCCGCCACCCCCACCCCCGCCGCCACCGGTGCCGCCGCCGTTGCCGATCGTGTTGATCGCGAACTCCCACAGCGAGTAGCCGAACTGGGTGGCGCGAGCCGTGCCGGACATCCGGACGTAGCGCCCGGTGCCGGACACGGTCAGGTTCTGCGTGCCACCGGTGCCGGTGGTGGTCGAGTAGATCGACGTCCAGTTCGTGGCGTCGGGCGATGTCTGGATCTGGAACGCGGTGGCGTAGGCGGCCTCCCACGTCAACTGCACGGCGCACACCTGCTGGGACGAGCCGAGATCGACCTGGAGCCACTGCGGGTCGCCGAACGCGCTGGACCAGCGGGTGCCGGGGTCGCCATCGGTCGCGTCGGCGGCGGGGGTGCCGGCGGCCTCGACGGAGGACGCCGTGGTCGGGTCGTGCAGGGCGACGTTGGTGGTGCCGCACGTGCCGCCACCCGTGCCGCCGCCACCGCTGCCGAAGACCTGGAACTCCCACAGCGAGTAGCCGAACTGGGTGGCGCGGGTCGTGCCGGAAAAGCGGACGTAGCGGCCGGTGCCGGTGATGTTGAGCGTCTGTGTGCCACCGGTGCCGGTCGTGGTCGAGTAGATCGACGTCCAGTTGGTGGCGTCCGGCGATGTCTGGATCTGGAAGGCGGTGGCGTAGGCGGCCTCCCATTGCAGCACGACCTGGCTGATCGACGCGGTCGCGCCGAGGTCGACCTGGAGCCACTGCGGGTCGCCGAACGCGCTGGACCAACGGGTGCCGGCGTTGCCGTCGGTAGCCGACGACGCCGGGAAGCTCGCGTTCTCGGTCGACGACGCGGTGGTCGGTTTGCCTTGGGAGAGCAGGGTCGCGGTCGCGCCGGACGCGGTGGCGGCGGGCGCGACGACCGCCGAGACGGCGAACAGCAGCACGGCGGCGACCAGTCGGCCGGCACGCGGGCGCGACGGTCGGCGACGCCGGGCCGAGACAGACGTGGTGTCCATGGATGCTCCCTCGCAATGTGGACACAGCAGCGGGCGGCATCGGAGTGCGGGTTGTTCCGATGCTCACTAAGAGCGCTTTCAATCCACAGCATGATGGCGGGCAATACCGCCCGTCAAGCACGCTCACCAGCGAAATTGCCGTCGGCGCAACGGTTTGTAACCGATTCAGCGCAGATGATTCCGGTTCCGCAACAGCATCGACGACGAGCCAACGCGAAGTGGTCCCACGCCCTGACCCGGCCAGCGGACCGGTTGACGGCCCGCTCCTGCGCGACCCGACAAGCTCGGTGCACACTGTGCAACGACCTGCTGGTGAGGAATGTGCACAATGGACGAACAAGACAAAGCGACGGACGGCTACTACTGGGACGGACAACAGTGGCAGCCGGCCGCCGACCAGGATGTCGCGACGCCGGTGGACGTGGTCTACCAGATCAACGCCATCAGCCAGCCGGCCGCGCACGCGGGCTGGGCGACCGCGTTCGCCATGGTGATCAACCACCGCGACGGGTCGAACCTGCTGCCCGAGGATGTCGGCGACGCCGTAGGTGTGGACCTCAGCTACGTGGAGAGCTGGACCGACGTGATGGCCGCCGCGTCCCACCTCAACCTGCGCGAGGCCGGGTCGGCCGGCACGGATGTGCGGGAGTGGGCGCGGATGCTGGGGGAGAACGGTCCACTGTGGATGTGTGTGCACAGTGGCGCCCACGCCGTGGTCCTGCACGGCATGTACGGAGACGGAACCCCCGATGGCACCAGGTTCCACGTCACCGACCCGCGGGACGGGTACACGAACACCGACGTCAACGGACTGAGAGCGATGTTCGAGGCGGTAGACACGGAGGAACCCGGCGACCGGCTAGTGATCTGGCATCGGTAGCGCGGTGACGGTGACCACGAACGATCACCGCGCTGCGGGGCTCGGTGACCGGCCGGGATTCCGGTCGTAGATCGTCCGCAACTGCCTCTAGGTTGGCCGCATGACCAACGTGGCGGCGAGTGGGCACGGCTATCGGATCGAACCGCTCGGTCCGCGGACGTGGGACGCGTTCGCGGACCTGGCGGAGCGGCACAACGGCGTGTGGGGCGGGTGCTGGTGCACGTGGTTCCACCTGTACCCGGACTGCCCCGAACGCAGGACGATCGGCAACCGCGCGTTCAAGAAGCGCCTGGTCGACGAGGGCCGCGCGCACGCGGCGCTGGTGTTCGACGGTGACATCGCGGTCGCGTGGTGTGAGTACGGGACGGTCCAGGAACTGCCGAACATCCACCACCGCAAGGAGTGGGAAAAGAGCGTCGTCCGTATGCCGGACTACCGGATCACGTGTCTGTTCGTGGACCGCGCGTACCGACGCAAGGGGATGGCGGCGATCGCGGTTCGGGGGGCGCTGGAGCTGATCGGTGCGGCGGGCGGCGGATTGGTCGAGTCCTATCCGCACGACTTGGCGCCGGGCAAGAGGCCCTCCGCGTCGTTCCTCTACAACGCCACTCGGAGCATGTACGAAAAGCTGGGGTTCAACTATGACCGACCCAAGGGCAAGGGCAACTGTGTGATGAGCAAGGCGGTCCCGGCCGGCTGAAGCGGTACCGGCACCGCACAGCGCCCACCTGGACAGCGCGCGTAACGGGGCCGCAAGGTGACGTCGTCTCGCCGACCACGGTGGATTCGGGCTCACGCGACAGCGGGAACGTCCAACTCGTCGAGTAGCGCACGGACCCGGCGTTCGATCTCGTCCCGCACCGGGCGGACGTCCTCGACGCTCTTGCCGGCCGGGTCGTCCAGTTCCCAGTCCAGGTACCGCTTGCCGGGGAACACCGGGCAGGCGTCGCCGCAGCCCATCGTGATCACCACGTCGGCCGCTTGAACGATCTCGTCGGTCCACGGCTTGGGAAGCCCGCCGGTGATGTCGATCCCGCGTTCAGCCATCGCGGCGATGGCGGAGGGGTTGATCTCGTGGCCGGGTTCCGAGCCGCCGGACCACGCTACGGCTCGGTCGCCGGCCAGGTGTTGGAAGAACCCCAGCGCCATCTGGGAGCGCCCGGCGTTGTGCACGCACAGGAACAACACCGTGGGTTTGCCGTCGTTCATGTGTCCCTCCACTGTGGCCAGTGCGTGCAGTCGCTGCCGGGCGAACCGTTCGGCCGGCGGGGCGGGATGTCGATGCTCGGGTCGCGTCGGTGGTGGTCGCGGCTGTCAGTCATGGTCGTCTTCGGGCAGGCGGACTGCCGGGGTCAACCGGTCGATCCGGTCGGCGATGTCGGTCCAGGCCCGCTCGATCACACCAGTCTGCTCCAGCAGCTTCCGGTGATGTGCTGGGCAGGCCGAGTTCGTGCCCGATCTCGGTGGGGGAGCCGTCCGCCAGCGTGAGCCGGTCCACGATCGCCAGTCGCGCGGGCTCGTCGCGGCCAGGTAGGACACCACATCACCGGGTTTGTAGTAACGTTGCCGTATCGCTCCGGACTTCGGCGACATCGACCGAAGGGGCCGCCCGTGGTTGAGCTCAGCATCGGCGTCATGGCATCGTCCCGGAAGGAGAACGAGCACCGGCTGCCGATCCATCCGCTGCACCTGCACCGCATCGATGCCGATCTTCGCACGCGTGTCTACCTCGAACACGGCTACGGCGAGCGCTTCGGCATCCCCGACGAACGGCTGGCCACCACCGTCGCCGGGCTGCGTTCGCGCGAACAACTGATCGCCGAGTGCGATGTCATCCTGTTGCCCAAGCCGCTGTCGCAGGATCTCGTCGACCTGCGGGCCGGACAGATTCTGTGGGGTTGGCCGCACTGCGTGCAGGACGAGAAACTGACCCAACTGGCCATCGACGGGAAACTGACGCTGATCGCCTTCGAGGCGATGAACCACTGGCATCCCGACGGGTCGTTCAACCTGCACGTCTTCCACAAGAACAACGAGTTGGCAGGGTACTGCTCGGTGTTGCACGCCCTGCAACTCGTCGGGTCGACGGGCGACTACGGCCGTCGACTGCGGGCTGCCGTGCTCGGGTTCGGCGCGACCGCCCGTGGCGCTGTCACCGCACTGAACGCGCACGGGGTGCACGACGTGCAGATCCTCACCAATCGCGACCTCAGCGCGGTCGCCTCACCGATCCACTCCGCGCGGATGCTGCACTTCGACCACGATGACGCCGATCCGCGCCGCAGCAAGGTGATCTCCGAGGACGGCCAGGTTCCGCTCGCCGAATTCCTCGCCGGACACGACATCATCGTCAACTGCGTGCTTCAGGACACCCATGCGCCGTTGGTCTTCCTGATCGAGGACGATCTGCCCACCCTCGCGCCGGGCACCCTCGTCGTCGACGTCTCCTGCGATGAGGGTATGGGTTTCAGTTGGGCACGGCCTACCTCGTTCACCCATCCGACCTTCGTCGTCGGTGACAACATCCACTACTACGGCGTCGACCACAGCCCGTCCTATCTTTGGGACTCCGCCACGTGGGAGATCAGCGAGGCGCTGCTGCCGCACCTACGGACGGTGCTCACCGGACCGGATGCCTGGGACGCCAACGAGACGATCCGACGCGCGATCGAGATCCGCGACGGAACCATCCGCAATCCCGCGATTCTCGCCTTCCAACACCGTCTGCCGGCCTACCCACACGGCCATACGGCGTAGGTCGCGATCAGGACGGGACATGACATGCCCCCCATGGGGTGTACTGTCGAAATCACCGAGAGCTCCCAGCACGTTGGCAGCCAGGCCGGCGACGTCCTCGGCGCGGTACACGCCGGTCGCTGGCCGACCGGAGACGGGAGCGCCGGCATGAAGTCGGTCCCCCACTCGCATCCCCTCACCTCGCCGAAGCCCCAACTCGCCCGGATGACGCCTGCCAGCTCGGCACTGTCCGGTGTTCGAACATCGCCCGGTCTTCGACTGCGGCTGAAGCCGAAGGCGCCGCCGACCGGCTACGTGGACGGCGGCTGGTGGCCACGGTCACGTGACCTGACCGTCGAGCTGCCGGCACTTGTGCACGTGTTGGCCATCCGATTGGGCCGGGTCAGCAGAGTGGCCTTCGCGCTCGAAGCGTGGGACAACCCGCCGCGACAGATCACTGTGGACGGCAATTCCGTGTGGCTGGCGGGATTCCATTCGCAGGACCAGTATGTCGTGCATCTGTCCGGATCGGACGGTCAGCGACTGAGCCTGTTGGTGGTCCCACCGGAGGCCGACATGGGAGACGCCCATGATGCCATGATCATGGCCGCGCGGCGCGGAAACGCCGACCGTCCGGTCGAGCTGCTGGCGTTCGGCGGCATCGTGCCCGACGCGAAGGTTCGCCGGCTGCGCCTGGTGTCCGACACCCCGCAGTCCCGTTGGGACACCGACGGTGGCCAGGCCGAGGAACGTGAGTAGCCGGCGCGTATCCCGCTGCCCGGACTCCGCCCACCACCAGGGACACACATCGTGCCGCGCTTCGGCCGGCTGCTGCCGGCGATCCGCCAGCCCGGTCCGCACCTGATCGTAGGCCAGGACGTCGACAACGGCTGGATCGCCAAGCACCGACACCCTCACGACATGATCAGCACGCGGTCCCGCGCGGCTACCGAGGCAGGACGCCGGCCGACCACGCCGGCGTGATCGGACACTGGCGCCGTGCGACGCGGACGGCTGTCGCGGGCAGCCTGGAGCGGCCCCTGGGGGGTGGGCCGGGGAGCTGTCGTGGGGCTGGCCAGTGAGCCGGCTTGTACGATCGCCTCGCATCCTCTAAAGTACGCCAGCGTACTAGTGACCTGCCAAGACCCCATATCGTCTCGGATACCCGTCGTACGCGGAAATCGTCGGCCGTGGCGTCGTGGTACCGCACAACGGCTCGGTCCACTCGCGCCGCCGGCCTTGATTCCTGGATGCCGGTGCGTGTTACGCGCACGCCCGTGGCCGACCCGCTTTCGACCGTCTGAAGGAGACAGCCATATGTGGCTGAGTGCCGAGGTGTGCGTGAGTACCGAGTTCGGCCCCGGAGTCGTGGCTGATCTGCCCGCACACGTTGCGTCGCTCGGCCACTCGCGGGCGTTCGTGGTCACCGATCGAGGGTTGCGTGCCACCGGGATCGTGCAGCGGGTCGAGAAGCTGCTGGCCGCCGGTGATGTGGAGCACACGGTGTACGAGGACATCGGGCCCAACCCGCCGACCGGTGAACTGGACGCCGGAGCCGTGCGACTGCGCCAGTTCGGGGCAGGCGCGGTGATCGCGCTGGGTGGCGGCGCCGCGCTGGACGCGGCCAAGGGTATCTCGCTGCTGGCCGGCAACCCCGGCGCCATGGCGGCCGACGCCGACACGCTGTGGGACGCGGCGCCCGGCCTGCCGCTGATCGCCGTGCCCACGACGGCCGGCACCGGTGCGGAGACCAACGGCTTCGGTGTGGTCGAGGACACCCGCGCCCATTGCAAGGTCTACATCGGACATTACTCGGTCCGGCCGAGGATCGCCGTGCTGGACCCGGAACTGACCGTCGGCCTGCCGGCCTGGGTGACCGCGGCGAGCGGCCTGGACGCGCTGGTGCACGGCGTCGAATCGCTGGCGTCGCGCAACGCCAACCCGCTTTCCCGCGCCTACGCCACCCAGGCGATCACCATGGTCGGCCAGTGGTTGCCCAGGGTCTACCGCGACGGCGGCAACGTGGAAGCACGCGGGCAGATGATGTTCGGCGCCCACCTGGCCGGCCACGCGGTGACACTGTCGGGCCTTGGCCTGGTGCACGGCATCGGGCACGCCCTGACCGCACACGCCGGCATCCCGCACGGCGTCGCACTGGCGGCCGTGCTGGCGGAGGTCATGGCCTTCACCGCGCCCGTCGCGGGCACCGCCTACGAGACGATGGCACGCGCTCTGCGTGTCACACCCACCGGGGACGACTGGTCGGGTGCCGCCATCGATGCCGTGCGTCGCCTCACCGAGACGGTCGAGATCAAACGGCCGCTGCGCGATCTGGGTGTCGAGCGCGCGCAGCTACCCGCGGTGGCGAGCACCGCGGTCGCCGACGCGGTCACCCGCAACGCTCCTCGCCAGCCCAGTGAAGCCCAGGTGCTCGCCCTGCTCCGGTCCGTCTACTGACAGATGCGGTCGCACTTCTGCTCAGCCGCGACCGGTGATATCA
>DATBDL010000215.1:0-2029 GCA_036269975.1 Pseudonocardiaceae bacterium
ACCGCGGTGCGTCGTACCGTGGTGTCGCCACAGGTTCTGGGGAGAGCGAGCAACATCGGAGGCCGTTCGCGCGTCAACCTGGTGGCACGGAAAAGCCGGTGCGGCTGCCGGTGCCCGATGGCACCATGACGGTGGTGGGGAGCTGACGCTTCCCGGTGGCCGCGGAGGGGAGGTCGGCTAGTGGGCTTGCCAGCCCATCGCCGCACGCGGCTACCGGGATACCGAAGTGGACGGCCGTCCACTGGCATTTTCCGTGCTACCCAACCATTCCGTTTGGTACTCGCGATCGTGGCCTGCGTCGGCGCGCTGGCCGCCTGCACCACGGCACCGCCGCCGCCACTTGTCACGTCACCGGCCGCGCGGACGTCGACGCCACTGGCGACCGACTCGTCCCAGGTGGTGGTCGGCGTCGACGGCATCGCGGGCGGCTACAACCCGCACGAGCTGTCCGACCAGTCCGCGATCACCACCGCGCTGTCGGACCTGTTGCTGCCGTCGGTGTTCCGCACCGCCTCGGACGGCACGCCGACGCTGGACCGCACGCTGATGGTGTCCGCCGCCGTGACGAACGCCAGCCCGTTCACCGTCGTCTACCAGGTGCGCACCGACGCGTCCTGGTCCGACGGCACCCCGATCGACGCCGCCGACTTCGTCTACCTGCGCAACCAGATGAACAGCCAGCCCGGTGTGATCGACTCGGCCGGCTACCAGTTGATTTCCGGGATCACGGCGCGGGACAACGCGAAGGTCATCACGGTGACGTTCGCGAAGCCGTATCCGGCGTGGCGGTCGCTGTTCGCCGACCTGTTGCCGGCGCATCTGCTCAAGGACGCGCCGGGTGGTTTCGCCAGCGCGCTCACCGGCGGCTTCCCCGCCACCGCCGGCCCGTTCGACATCAAGACGCTCGACATCGGTGGCGGCGAGATCGTGCTGGAGCGCAGCGACCGCTACTGGGACAAGCCGAGCGTGCTCGACCAGATCGTGCTCACGAAGACGGACAGCCAGGGCATGGTGGACGCGCTGCGCAGCCGGGCCGACCAGTTGGCCTACAGCCGGGTCAACTCGACCGGGCTGGCGGAGTTGCGGCAGTTGGGCAGCACGATCGGGCTGACGACGGTGCCGAGGGCGGAGCTGGCGACGGTGCTGCTGCGGCCGGGTTCGCCGCAACTGGCCGACCAGGCGACCCGTGCCGCGGTGGCCGCCGCGATCGACCGGCCGGCGCTGATCGCGACCGGCACCGGCGACGGACCGTCCACGGCACTGACCGCGAACAGCCTGGTGACCGCGCCGACGCAGGCCGGTTACGTGGCCAGCATGCCGGCCGGCGCACCGGGCGCGAACCCGGCGCCGGCCCAGGTGCCCGCGCTGCTGGCGCAGGCCGGTTACGTGTCCAGCGGCGGCCAGTGGACCCGTGCGGGACGTCCGCTGAGCCTGGTGATCGCGGCGCCCGCCGGCCGGGAGCCGTACGTGAGCATCGCCAACCAACTGAAGTCGCAGTTGCAGGCCGCGGGCATCGCTGCGACGACCGTGACACCAGATTCGGCACAGTTGTACGAACAGTTACTCAATCCGAGTACGGCTGGCACCAACGGGGGAACGGGCACCATCGGTCAGCCCATCGACATCGTGGTGGGTCCGCAGCCGGCCGGTGCCGATCCGGCCACCGAACTGGCCTCCTGGTTCGGGTGCGCCGCCGGTTCGGCGACCGGCCAGGCACCGGTTTCCACGAGCCCGCTTGGCTGGTGCGATCCGGCGGTCCAGCCGTCCGTCGACGCGGCGCTGACCGGCGACATGTCGGTGTCGGACGCGCTGGCGCGGGTGGAACCGGCGCTGTGGGCGGAGGCGGTGGAGATCCCGCTGTTCCAGGTGTCCGACGAGCTCGCGATCGGACCACTGGTGTCCGGAGTGGACAGTGGTCCGCCGATGGCTGGGCCGTTCTTCGGTGCCGCCACATGGAATCGCACGAACGGATGAATCTGTCACACGTCTGGCTTAGCATCGGCCCTTGTGACGGAGGGTGATTAGTTGT
>DATBDL010000216.1:0-3620 GCA_036269975.1 Pseudonocardiaceae bacterium
GGTCCGGACCTTCGGCGCGCTCCTGCCGATGCGCTGGTGGCGGCTGCGCGCGAGCCGGCGCGGCTGACGGGATCGGCGCATGCCCGGCCTGTTCACTCGCGCACCGCTGGCCGAGCGCTACCCGGCGGCAGTCGCGCTGGCCCTGCTGGCGTTGTGCCCGTTCCTGGTGCTGTCCACGGCGTTCCCGTTGTTCGACACCGAACTCGTGCGGGACCTGGGCACCTCGATGGCCGGCACGCAGGTGGCCGACGGCCTGGCCAACGCCGGTTACGCCTTCGGCGCGGTGGCCGCGGCCGACCTGATCCAACGCCTGTCCAGCCGGACGCTGTTCCTGGCCTGTGAGGCCGGTTTCGTCGCCGGTTCGGTGGTCGCGGCCGCCGCGCCGGACGTGACGGTGTTCATCTGCGGCCGGACGCTCCAGGGCGTGGCCACCGGCATGCTGCTGGTCGCGGCACTGCCGCCGCTGGTGACCCGGCATGGCGCGCAACGGCTGCCGACCACGGCGATGTTCGTCAACCTCGGCCTGTTCGGCATGGTCACGCTCGGACCGGTGGTGGGCGGTGTCGTCGGCACGGCACACGCGTGGCGGCAACTGCTGGTGGGCGTCGCGGTGGTGGGCCTGGCCGGTCTGGTCATGGGCGTACTGGCGTTCGAGGCGGACTCGCCGGAAGACGTGCAGCGGGGCATGGGCTTCGACTGGTCGGCGATCCCGGTCGCCGCCGCCGCGACCGTGCTGCCGTTTCTCGGTGTGTCCTGGTTGAGCGGGGGACTGTTCGGGCTGCCGGGTTTCCTGGTGCCGCTGGTGTGCGGGCTCGCGGCCCTGGTCCTGCTGGTGGTGCGGCAGTACCGCAAGGCGGAGCCGTTGATGCCGGTGCGACTGCTGGCGCACACGTTGCCGGTCACGGGTGTCTCGGCGGCGATGGTGGCCGGTGCCGGCTTCACCGCGCTGGTCGACCTGGTGCTCACCTACCTGCTGCACGTGACCCGGCTGCCGCCGCTGGCCGCGGGCGGACTACCGGCCGGCCAGATCGTCGGTGTCTGCGTGGCGGCGGTGTTGTTCCGCGCGGTGTTGCGGACGCGCTGGCTGCCCGTGTTGACGTTCGCCGGGCTGGCCGGTGTCGCGGCCGGCGGAGCGCTGTTGCTGACCGTGGCGCCGGGGCGGGCGTTCCCGGTGGTGGCCGGTGCCGGCCTGCTGCTGGGTTTCGGCGCCGGTGCCGGTGTCACGCCGGGCCTGTTCATGGCCGGGCTGAGCGTGCCGTCCAACCGGCTCGGGCCGACGTTCGCGCTCGTCGAGCTGCTGCGGTCGGAGGCGGCGTTCCTGCTGGCGCCGGTCCTGCTGCACCTGGCCATGACGGGCGGGGACCTCGCGCACGGCGTGTGGGTGTCGTCATTGGTCGTGGTCGTACTCACCGGGGCGGGCTTTCTCGTGCTGCTGGGCCTGTTGTTGCTCGGCGGTGTCCGACCGCACCGGCCGGATGTGGCGGCGTGGTTGTCCGGCGAGTCCGCGGCCTTCGACTCACCACCCCTGGCCGCCACGCTCCGGGACGTCGATTGAACGGCATTTCGCGGTTCGAATTCCTGCCGCGAACTCCGGAATTCTGGGTATCCCAACGGCATGACCGAAACTCCTGAACGACCGGTCGCCGTAGTCACGGGTGCCAGCCGTGGGCTCGGGTTCCTGCTGGCGCGCACGCTCGGCCGACGGGGCTACGACCTCGTCGTCTGCGCCCGGTCCGAGAAGGGCTTGGCGGCTGCCCGGCCCAACCTGGCCGAGACCGGCGCTGAGGTGCTCGCCATTCCCGCCGACGTGTCGAAGCGGGAGCAGGCCGAGAGCCTGATCGCCGGCGCCGTGGCGCGGTTCGGTCGGATCGACATGCTGGTGAACAACGCCGGCGTGATCCAGGTCGGCCCGGCGGTCACGATGAGCCACGAGCAGTTCGCCGAGGCGCTGGACGTCACGTTGTGGGGCACCGTGCACACCACGCTCGCGGCCATTCCCACGATGCGCGACCAGGAGCACGGGCGGATCGTGACCATCTCGTCGGTCGGTGGGAAGCTGCCGGCGCCGCATCTGCTGCCCTACACCACCGCCAAGTACGCGGTCACCGGCTTCTCCGAGGGACTGCGGGTGGAACTGGCGAAGTACGGCATCTCGGTGACGACGGTCGTGCCGGGGTTGATGCGCACGGGTTCGCCGCGCAACGCGTTGTTCACCGGGGACCGGGTCGGGGAGTACCGGTGGTTCGCCGTGGCGGACAGTCTTCCGTTGCTGTCGATGGATGCCGAGGTCGCCGCGGAGCGGATCGTGAGGGCGGCGGTGCGTGGCCGGGCCGAGGTCGTGCTGGGCCCGGTGGCGAAGCTCGGTGTGCTGGCCCATGGTGTGGCGCCCGGCCTGGTGGCCGACATGGTCGGCCTGGTGGACCGGCTGCTGCCGCGCGCGGAGCCCGGCGGGTCGCCCGTGCCCGGCCACACGGTGACGCGCCGGATGTCGAAGGCGGTGCATGTGGTGACCGGGCTGACCCGGATCGCCGCGATCCGCTTCCACCAACACGACGACCGCACCCCGACACCGCCGGAGTAGGTCCCGACTGGGGGCGTCCCACCGGCTGCTCAGCCGCCGCGCACGGTCGATGGCACCTGCTTCGCCGTGTCGTACACCAGTTGCAGTGCGTCGGACGCGGCGACCGCCGTCATGACGACGCCGACCGCCCTGGTCAGCCGTGGCGCCAGCACCATCCCGCCGGTGAGTCCGGTCGCGATCCAGACCGCGAGGCAGAACGGGCAACTGATCAGTTCGCCGATGGCGTGCCGCAGCCCGCGCCCACGCACGGCCTCGTTCAGTTCGCCGTCGCCGGCGGGCTCCTGGTAGCGGGTGAACGGCGCGCGCAGGGGGCTGGTCACGGCGTCCTTGGCGAGTAGCCGGCTCAGTTTGTGGGTGGCGATGGACAGCAGGACGGTGTCGCCGAGTCCGTACGCGTCCGGCAGCCGGCGGCGGCGCAGGACCGCGACGCCGGCCAGCAGGCCGACGCCGGCGGCATATCCGCCCAGGGCCGCCAGGTATCCGCCCAACGGTCGGTCGGCGTCACCCGCATAGGCGCGCTGGACGTCGTGCGGCGTGTCGGTGTGGAGGTGCGACATGGCTGGTCCCTTCTGGACGGTCGGTCGGTCGGAACGGCGGACAGGGTTGGCGCGCAACAGCCGTGTCAAGTGGACGGCGTCGCCGACCACGGCGGCGTGCGGGTGCCGACCAGGGCCAGGGCTCGCAGCGTTGCGTTCGTCGTCATGACACCGGACTACCCACTGCGGTCCACGTTATCGCGCCGGTTGTCACGGGACGCGGCACCGCACTGCTCGGGGCCGGTGCGCATCCGGTCGGCGAGTAACCGGCCGGGCAGTGGGTAACCACTCGTCATGTTCGTGCCGGAGAAGGGCGGCCTCGCCGCGCTGCGCACCGCGGCGGCGACCTGCGAGGGTTGCGACCTGTATCAGAACGCGACACAGACCGTCTTCGGTGCCGGCCGGGCGCGGGCCAGGGTCGTCATGATCGGCGAGCAGCCCGGTGACCGTGAGGATCTGGCCGGCGAGCCGTTCGTGGGACCGGCGGGTCGGCTGCTGGATCG
>DATBDL010000217.1:0-9625 GCA_036269975.1 Pseudonocardiaceae bacterium
AACACCGTGATCAACCGGTTGCAGCGCATCCAGGCGATCACCGGGCACGACTTCACCGATCCCGCCTGCCAGGTGGAGCTCACCCTCGCACTGCGGGCCGCGACGCTTTTGCCGCCCGGACACGGTCGGTACTGACGCATCTGCGGAGCGTTGTGCAGCCTGCACAACCGGGCTACGCCAGAAGTAGGCATGCTGACGATGGTCACCCGCCGTACGCGCTGACACACTCGGGCATCGCCGCGCGGCAGCCAGCAACCGGTTGACAGCGCAGCGTTCGCACTCCTCGGGAGGTCCGCCGTGGTGGCACGACGTCGTTCACCGCACGAATCGGACGCAGAGCGCCCTGGGCTCGGGCGTCGCAGGTTCCTCGGTTACCTGCTGGCGGCGCCGACACTGGCGATCGGCGTGCAACTTGTCGATCCGCAGTCGGCGGACGCGTCGATTCCGACCCTCCCGGAGCCGGAGGAGCTCTTCGACCTCGGTGACCTGCAGAATCTGGCCGCCCTGCCGACATCGGGCCTGATCTCGGTGTCGGTCGGCACCGACGGCACCGCGTCCTTCGCAGCGCACCGCGCCGAGGTCGGCCAGGGTATGACGACGGCCGTCGCGATGATGATCGCCGAGGAGATGGACCTGCCGCTGGCCAAGGTGAACATCACGCTGGCCGACGCGCGGCCGGAACTGCTGATGAACCAGCTCACCGGCGGCTCCAACTCGATGCGCAGCATCTACGTCCCGGTCCGCACCGCCGCCGCGATCGCCCGCCAGCAACTCGTCGCGGCGGCCGCTCGGCAGTGGAACGCCGACCCGACAACGCTGAGGACCGCGAACGGTGTCGTCAGCGGCCCGAACGGCCACACCGCGACGTACGGGTCACTGACGACCGCGGCGGCCAGCTCGGTCACGACCGCGGTGCTCGCGCCCGCGCTGAAGTCGCCGTCGCAGTTCACGATTCTCGGCACGCCGCAGAACCGGATCGACGCGCTGGACATCGTGACCGGCCGCAAGAAGTTCGGCATGGACATGCGGGTCCCGAACGCGCTGCCCACCATGGTCGCCCGGCCGCCGACGATCAACGGCACGGTCGTGTCGGTGCACAACGAGGCCGCGATCCTGGCAATGCCCGGCGTCACCGACATCGCGATCATCTCGCACGGTGTCGCGATCCGCGCGCAGACGTTCGGCCAGTGCATCGACGCGATCCAGGCCATCCAGGTGACGTGGGGCCCAGGCACGGTGGACAAGCAGTCCGACGCGACAGTGCTCGCCGCGCTGAAGGCGGCCGAACTGCCCATGATCGTGCCGCCGCTGCTGGCCCAAACGGTGGACGCCGAATTCACGTTCGCGTTCGCCAGCAACGCTCCGCTGGAACCGGACAACGCGATCGCCGACGTCCGTTCCGACCGTGCCGAGATCTGGTCGAGCCTCAAGGTGCCGATCGACGCGCTGCAGCAGATCGCGGCGCAGCTAGGGCTGCCGCAGAACGCCGTGACGGTGCACGTGGTGCAGGGCGGCGGCTCGTTCGGCCGGCACCTGTTCCACGACGTGGCGGCGGAAGCGGCCGAGGCGTCACAGAAGATGGGCAAGCCGGTGAAGCTGTCCTGGTCGCGCACCGACGATTTCCGCCAGGGCCGCACGCATCCGATGTGCACGTCACGGGTGCGCGCGAACATCCTGCTGGGCAACGTCGTCACGTACGAACAGCGGCATACCAGCGTGCGGACCGATTTCAGCCACGGCCTCGGTGAGATGATCACCGCGACAGCGGCCAGCCTGCCGATCGCCGGCAATCTCTCCTTCGCCGAGACGATCTTCGAGCTGTCCCAGTCGTCGCCCTACAACTTCGGTGTCACGACGCAACTGCTCAACGAGGCACCGCTCGCGTTCAACACCGGCAGCATGCGCAACATCTACTCGCCCAACGTGGTGTGCGCGCAGGAGCTCGTCGTCGACCAGCTCGCCGCGAGGATGCATCTCGATCCGGTCGCGTTCCGGCGCCAGTACCTCAAGGACAGTCGACTGCTCGCCGTGCTGAACAAGGCGGCCCAGGTCGGCAACTGGGGCGCGAGCCTGCCCAAGGGCATGGCACAGGGCGTCGGTGTGCACTCCGAATACCAGGCCGCGATCGCGTGTCTGGTCGAGATCGACTGCACGCCGGCCACCGTGAACCGGCAGATACCCGATGCCGTCACCGGTCCACGCGTGACGAAGGCGTTGATCGTGGTCGATCCCGGTTTCGCGATCAACCCGCGTGGTCTTGAGGCGCAGATGATCGGCGGCATGAACGACGGCATCGCGCACGCGCTGACATCCAGCCTGCACATGCAGAACGGCATTCCGCTGGAAGGTAGTTGGGACAACTACTTCTACACGCGCCAGTGGAACACGCCGCTGGACATGCGGGTCGTCATCATGCCGAACACGTCGACGTCGCCGAGCGGCGCGGGCGAACTGGCCGTCGCGCCGTCGTTCGCCGCGGTCGCGTGCGCCTACGCCAGGGCAACCGGCACGATGCCGACCTCCTTCCCGATCAACCACGGCACCCTCGGTTTCACGCCGCTTCCGCTCGAACCGTCGACACCCCAGTCGCCGGTCGACGGCCTTGCCAACACGTTCTAGGCCAACACGTCCAGGCCACCACGTTCTAGGAGGAGTGCCAGGTGTCCAGCCACACTTTCCTGCTCAACGGCACCCAGGTCACCGTCGAGGCCGACGACGACACGCGAATGCTGTGGGTGCTGCGCGACCTGTTGGGCGTCACCGGACCGAAGTACGGCTGCGGTCTCGACGTGTGCAAGGCGTGCACGTCGCACATCAACGGCAAGGCATTCAACCCGTGCGCGGTCCCGGTGTCACAGATCCAGCCGACCGACGAGATCACGACGATCGAGGGCCTCGCCGCGACCGTCGACGCGGACCTGCACCCGATGCAGCAGGCGTGGCTGGACGCCGACGTCGCCCAGTGCGGTTACTGCCAGGCCGGCCAGATCATGGCGGCCGTGGCCAAGGTGCGGCAGATCAAGGCGGCGGGCCGTCAGATCACCGACGACGACCTGGACCAGATCCGCAATGTCTGCCGCTGTGGCACCTATTCCCGAATTCGCGCAGCCATCAAGGCAGGCGCCCAGCAGATGTGATTGCTCCGTGTGCTTGCTCCCTGTGCTGGCTACCCGTGCTTGCTACCTAGGGATGAGTCCTTAGCCCCAGGTCGCAGATCATCGCCGGAGAAGATCATCCTGCTGACCGTCGTCGGCACCCCCCGCCACTGGAAGGCTTGAGTCCTGTCGCCGTCCACGGACTGTGGACGGCCGGACCCAGGGGACGAGATGATCAAGGCGAGCGCCGTGACCAAACGGTACGGCGAGAAGACAGCGGTGGCGGACTTGTCCTTCACCGTCAAACCGGGGGTGGTGACCGGCTTCCTCGGCCCGAACGGCGCCGGCAAGTCCACCACCATGCGGATGATCATGGGCCTTGACGCGCCGACGTCCGGCTCGGTCACGGTGAACGGCAAGGCGTACGCCGAGCACGCCGCTCCGTTACGCGAGGTCGGCGCCCTGCTGGAGGCCAAGGCGATCCATGGTGGACGGACGGCCTACCACCACTTGCTGGCGCTCGCCCTCACGACTGGCATCCCACGCCGCCGGGTGGACGAGGTGATCGACCTGGTCGGCTTACGGAGCGTGGCGCGCCAGCGGTCCGGCGGCTTCTCGCTCGGCATGGGCCAACGGTTGGGCGTAGCAGCGGCGTTACTGGGCGACCCGGCAACGCTGGTGCTGGACGAGCCGGTCAACGGGCTGGACCCGGAGGGCATCCTGTGGATCCGAAACCTGCTGCGCGCGCTGGCAGCAGAGGGCCGCACGGTGTTCGTGTCATCGCACCTGATGAGTGAGATGGCACTGACAGCCGACCACCTGATCGTGATCGGCCGCGGCCGCCTGATCGCGGACGTGTCGGTGCGCGACTTCACCAACCTGGCATCGCGCAACGTGGTCCGTGTCCGCACACCGGAGGCGACCAGGCTGCGCGACCTGCTGGTGAGTGCCGACGTCACCGTGACGAGCGAGGAGCCGGGCCTGCTGGAGGTGGTCGGCATGAACAGCGAGGCGATCGGCAGGGCGGCGTGCGCGGCGGCCATCCCGTTGATCGAACTGACGCCGGTACAGGCGTCGCTGGAGGAGGCGTTCATGGAGATCACCCAGGACGCCGTGGAGTACCGAGTGGACGATCAGGACAGGAGCGTGGCATGACGATCGACACCCCAACTCGTGCCACCCAGAACGGCGCGACCAGAGGCAGTCGCATCCGGCCGTCCGGTGCCATCAGCAGCGCCCGCAGCGCACTGCGCGCCGAACCGCGGGCCTTCGCTGATGCCGAGGGCGCGTCGGCGCGACCGGTTCGGTGGCTGGGTCGCCGCCCGGCAAGTGGTCGGCCTACTCGGCGAGCGGCCGACATGACCATCGACACCCCGACTCGTGCCAGCCAGAACGGTTCGGCCAGAGACACCCGGATCCGGCCGACCGGTGCCAGCGGCAGCGTCCGCAGTGCGTTGTGCGCCGAACCGCGGGCCTTCGCTGATGCCGAGTCCGTGTCGGCGGCGGGCCTGGGCGTGCGTCTGCCGGCAGGTCTGCAGGTCATGCGACTGCCGTGGCCGCGCCGGGATGCCGTGGATCAGAACAGGAGCGTGGCATGACCATCGACACCCCCACCCGTGCCGACGGTGCGCCCGCACCCAGCCTGGACGCGCATCTGCCGGACGGCCTCAAGGTCACCCAACTGCGGGTGCTGCGGTCGGAGTGGCTGAAGTTCTGGTCGCTGCGCTCGTCCTACATCACGCTCGGCGCCGCCGTACTGGGCATGATCGGCTTCGGCGTACTGTTCTCCGCGGTCACCGCCAACCGTTGGCCGGAACTGCGTGCGGCCCGCAAGGCGGTCTTCGACCCGACCGGCACCAGCCTGCAGGGTTTCCAGTTGGCCCAGCTCATCCTCGGCGTGCTCGGCGTGCTGCTGGTCACCGGCGAGTACAGCACCGGCATGATCCGCGCCAGCATGTCCGCGGCACCGAAGCGGCTCCCAGTGGTGTGGGCGAAGGCGGCCGCGTTCACGGCGGTGGCGTTCGTCGTGGGCGAGGTGTCCGCGTTCGTCTCGTTCTTCGCCGGTCAGGCACTACTGTCCAGCCAGCACATCCAGACTTCGATCGGCGCGCCGGAAGTCCTGCGCACGGTGTTCGGCACCGGTCTCTACCTGACCGCGGTCGGCCTGCTCGGCGTCGCGCTCGGCTGGATCATTCGCAGCACGGCCGGTGGCATCGCCACGTTGTTCGGGCTGCTGCTGGTGCTGCCCGCGCTGGGCGAGGCCCTGCCGGACACGTGGGCCCAGCACATCACGCCGTACCTGCCCAGCAACGCCGGCCAGTCGCTGACCGCCGTCCATCCCGACCCAGGCATGCTTGCGCCGTGGACCGGCTTCGGGGTGTTCTGTGTGTATGTGGTGGTCGCGTTCGCGTTCGCTGTGGTCCTGGTCAAGCGACGGGACGCGTGAGGGAGACGTCATGACGAGCACAGCCACGGCGGGCCGGTCGGCCACCGGGTCGCGGGAGATCACCGCACCCGGCCGGCCGCTCCCCGGCCCGCCGTGGCTGGTCGCGGCGCGTGACGTCGTGAGCGACCACCCGCTGGCCGCCGACCTCCTGCTCGCGTTCGCCCTGCTGGCGTTGGTCGGCGGCAGGTCCGCGTTCGAGGCGCACCTGCCGCTGGCCAAGCTGTTCTCGGTGCTGCTGTGTGCGCCGCTGGCGTGGCGACGGCGGTATCCGCTGGTCGTGTACGGCTTCCAGTGCGTCGTGGCGCTCACCCAGTGGACGTTGGGGTACGTGCAGGTCGCCGACGTGGCGTTGCTGCTCGGGCTCTACACGATCGCGGCGCACCGCTCGCGGCACTGGGCGGTGATCGCGGCCGGCGTGCTGGAGCTCGGTGTCGTGATGAGCGTGTTGCGCTGGTGGATCGACGTCAAGGCCGTGCCGACGGTGGTGTTCCTGTCCGGCATGGTCACGGCCGCGTTCGTGCTCGGCGTGAACCTGCGTACCCGGCGCGCCTATCTCGCCTCGCTGGAGGACCGCGCGCTGCGGGCCGAGTTCGAACGCGATCAGCAGTCGCGCATCGCGGCGGCGGGGGAGCGGGCCCGTATCGCACGGGAGATGCACGACATCGTGGCGCACAACCTCTCGGTGATGATCGCCCTCGCCGACGGCGCCGCGTTCGCCGTACGGACGGGTTCGCCACAGGCCGAGATCGCGGCACGGCAGGTGTCCGACACCGGCCGCCAGGCACTGACCGAGATGCAGCGGCTGCTCGGCGTCCTGCGCGACGACGACGGCGCCAGCACCACCACCCGCGCGCCGCAGCCCGGCATCGACCAGCTCGACGACCTGATCGCGCAGGTGCGGGCGACCGGTCTCGCCGCGTCGCTGACCGTGTCCGGCCAGCCGTTCCCGTTGCCGACCACGGCGCAACTCGCGGTCTACCGGGTCGTGCAGGAAGCGCTGACCAACGTGCTCAAGCACGCCGCGGCGCCGACCCGTGCGCGCGTGACGTTGTGCTACGAGGAGTCGGAACTGCGCGTGGACATCGTCGACGACGGTGGTCCCGCCGACAGCGATCGCGTCGGCGCGCCGGGGCACGGTCTGGCCGGCATGCGGGAACGCGCCGCCCTCTTCGGCGGCGAGGTCAATGCCGGTCCGCTGGCCGGCGGTGGCTGGAAGGTGGCACTGCGCATGGCCACGGAACCGTCCGCGGTGCCATCCGCCGGCGCGGAACGCGGCGCTGTGCCGGCCGTCGGCGCGGAATCCAGCGCCGTGCCGGCCGGCGGCTCGGAATCCGGCGCCACGCCGGACGCCGGTTCGGAACCGTCGGCGGTGCTGTCGTGAGCGAGCCGATCAGCGTTCTGCTGGTGGACGACGAACCGTTGCTGCGACTGGGTTTCCGGCTGGTCCTTGACTCGCAGCCGGACATGTCCGTCGTGGGTGAGGCGGCCGATGGTGCGAGTGCCGTCCGCAGGGTGGCCGAGTGCGATCCGGACGTGGTGCTGATGGACGTCCGGATGCCCGGAATGGACGGAATCGACGCCACCCGGCAGATCGTGCGCGACCACGCCCGGTCCAGGGTCCTCATTCTCACCACGTTCGACATGGACGAGTACGCGTTCGCCGGCCTGCGTGCCGGGGCCAGCGGCTTCCTGTTGAAGAACGTGCCGCCGGAGGACCTGCTGTCCGCGATCCGCGTCGTTGCCGGTGGCGATGCCGTCGTCGCGCCGAGGGTCACCCGCCGGCTGCTGGACACCATGGCGCACCGCCTGCCGGACCGCCGCGCCGCCGCCGACGACCATCACCACGATCCCGCCCTCGCCCGGCTGACCGAGCGGGAACGCGAGGTACTCCTGCACATCGCCCGCGGCCTGTCCAACGCCGAGATCGCGCGGCAGTTGTCGGTGAGCGAAGCCACCGTCAAGAGCCATGTCGGCCGCATGCTGAACAAGCTGGAACTACGCGACCGGGTGCAGGCCGTCGTCTTCGCCTACCAGAACGGCATCGTGCAGCCGGGCTGACAGTGCCGTCTGACTGACGCCGTCTGACTGACTGTGCAGTCCGGCGGACACTGCCGCCTGGACAACCGCGCCGCCTGACCGACCGCGTCATGCGGACCGGTCGCGCAGCACACCGAGCGTCTCACCTTTGACCGCCCATGCCACACCGAACGCCAGGATCGCGATCGTCTCCAGCCACAGCATCGGATGCAGCGACGCCGCGACAGACGTGAACTTGACGATGCCGATCAGCACGATCGACACGAAGATCAGTACCCCGGTCACCCGGTAGACGACATTGCGCTGCCGCTTGCGCGCCAGCGGTCGCACACCGGGGATGGTCCGCGGGAACAGGAAGAGGCAGAAGAATACGAGGGCGAGAAAGAACACACCTGCGAACGCCGTGTGCAGGTCGCCGACGACCACCTGACCGCTGGTCGCACCGGTGTTCGGTGTCGTCGGGAACAAGGCTAGCCCGATGGCTCCGATGCCGGCGACATCGCCCGTGATGTCGTCGACCGCGCCGTAACCTCGGTAGGACACCAGGAAGACGCCGAGCGCGCTCATGCTGCCGACGAACACCCCGCGCAGCGGCGTGTAGTAGGCGTTGCTGATGGAATCCAGCAGCAGGCCGGGCGGCCAGATGAGGTTGCCCACGATCAGCACCACCGGCAACGCCATGCCGATCAGCCCGATGGCCCGCCGCATGAACAGGTAGGAATGCACGAGGGCGGATCGGGGAGTCGTCGTCACGCTCATACCGGCCTCCGGTCGCGCCGTCCCCCCATCCGTACCAACGATATGCGTCGGTGGCCATCTTCGCGCGCTACGGTGCCCTGATGGTGACCAAACAAGAAGCTGGGCAGGCGGTCGTGGCGGCGAAGACCCGGCTCGGTCTGACATGGGCCGCACTTGCCGAGGCCATCGACGCACCGTTGACGTGGACGACGTCGGCGCTGCTCGGCCAGCACCCGCTGAGTGCCGACCAGGCGGCGACGATCGCCGCACTGCTGGAGTTGAGCGACGCCGAGGCTGCCGCACTCGCCGTGATCCCGACCCGAGGCGCGCTGGACGCCCCTGTCCCGACCGACCCGACGATCTACCGCTTCTACGAGGTACTACAGGTCTACGGCCCGGCCATCAAGGAACTGATCCACGAGAAGTTCGGCGACGGCATCATGAGCGCGATCAACTTCCGCATCGACGTCGAACGGCGCGATGACCCCGGTGGCGAACGAGTGGTGGTCACGCTGGACGGCAAGTTCCTGAAATACCAGTGGGGCTGACATCAACCTGCTGGCTCTGTCAACGTCACGGTTTCGCCTGGTGGCGCTGGCTTTTCCGGCGGACTCGGGTTGACCCGGACATATCGGCCGAGTAGCTTCGCCGACCACAAGTAAGCGGCTTTTACTAAGGGTTCGGTGAAAGGGTGAGATGAACAAACGAGCGCTCGGTGCCGTGTTCGCCGCGCTGGCACTGGTTGTCGGCGCCATCATCGTCAGCGCGGGTGGACCCGCGGCGGCAGGACCCCGTGACACACAGAGCTTCCTCGTCACGCTGTACGGCTGGCCGGACAACTCGCCGCCCGGTGGCGACATCGCCTTCCCGCAGATCCACGGTTCGGCAGGCGGTACCGGCACGTTCAGCGACCCGGTCACGTACGCCACCGACCAGAACGAGCTGGCGCCGGGGACCATCGTCTACTACGGATTCCTGCACCGCTACTTCATCATGGAAGACGACTGCGAGGCGTGCGTGCAGGACTGGGAGGGTCACGGCCCGGACGGCGGTCCCGGCTTCCACCACATCGACCTGTGGGTCGGCGGTGCGGGCGGTGACACGAACGCCGTGATCGACTGCGAGGACGCGCTGACACAACAGGGCAATGTGACGCTGGACCCACCGTCGAACGAGCCGGTGGACACCACGCCGCTGTTCGACTCGAACACCAACACCTGTTACGAACCAGGCAGTTTCACCGGTTGACAGAACGCCCGGCTAGCGCGTGATGCCGGTGTGGCCGAGGGAGTAGCGGCCCGGCTGCGGC
>DATBDL010000218.1:0-10274 GCA_036269975.1 Pseudonocardiaceae bacterium
ACCCCTGGTAATCGGGGCACCACGGCTCGAACCGGCGTCGCAGCGGGGCGACGCTGGCCGCGATTTGTGCGGCGCCGCGAACCGGCGCTTGAGGACGAGGGAGACGGAAGCACCGTGGCACCACCGACCGGGCAAATCCGCCCAGGCCGCTACCTCTGGGTGTTCACCCTGATCGTGGTCGTCCTGTACGCACTGGTCTTCCTGACCGGCGACCACAAGCCCTCACCCAAGCTCGGTATCGACCTGTCCGGCGGCACGACCGTCACGCTGACCGCTCGCACGCTCAACGGCCAGGCGCCGACACAGCAGCAGCTCAGCGAGGCCGTCACCGACATCGAGAAGCGGGTCAACGGCCTCGGCGTCAGTGGCGCGCAGGTCGTCAGCAACGGCTCCAACATCGTGATCACGGTGCCCGGCGACCAGGGCCAGGAGGCCAAGGACCTGGGTCAGACCGCGAAGCTGGTGTTCCGGCCGGTGACCCAGGAAGTGGGCGCGGGTCAGGTGGCGGTGCCGACCACCGGCACGGCGACCCCGGCCTCCGGTTCCCAGACGCCGACCTCCGGTGCCGCCGCGTCGACGACGGCGAAGGCGAGTTCGACCGCCACCGCGTCGACCTCGAAGGCCGGCGCGACCTCGACACCGACCGCGCAGGGCCTCCCGGCGCCGGGAGGTGGCCAGGGCATCGGCGCGTTGGACCACCAGGCGGCGCCGATCCAGGCCGCGCCGATCGCGCACCAGGCGGCCGCGACCACCACCGCCGCCGCACCGACCACCACCGCGGGCACGCCGCCGACCAGCACCGCGCCGGCCGCCAAGGACACCGTCGTGGGCGGCCTGGACATCACCCAGCTCGGCATCGGCACCGATCCGACCAAGAACGGCGAGTGCTGGGGTTATCCGGCAGCCGCGAACAGCGCACCGCTCACCCGCGCGCAGCAGTCCGCGCTGATCAAGGTGTGCCAGGAGATCCGGCAGACGACCGACACGAACACGCAGCAGGCCGCGCTGTCCTACCTCCAGTGTGGCGGCAAGGCATCCGACCCGCTGGTCGGCAACGACATCGCGAACCAGCCGCTGGTCGCGTGCGACCAGAACGGCCTGAACAAGTACATCCTCGGCGCGTCGTTCCTGGACGGCACCCAGATCAGTGACGCCACGTCCGGCACCGACCCCAACGGCGCCGGCTTCGTGGTCAACCTGACCTTCAAGAGTGCCGGCTCCAACACGTGGGCCACCTACACGTCGCAGAACGTCGGCAAGCAGGCCGCGTTCGTGCTCGACGGCCAGGTGGTGTCCGCGCCGACCATCCAGGAGGCGATCCTGGGTGGCAACACGATGATCTCCGGTCAGTTCACCCAGAGTCAGGCGTCCGACCTGGCCGGCGTGCTGAAGTACGGCTCGCTGCCGCTGGCGTTCGACTCGTCCACCGCGCAGACCATCTCGGCAACGCTCGGCCTCGCTTCGCTGAAGGCCGGCCTGATCGCGGGTGCCATCGGTCTCGCGCTGGTCGTCATCTACTGCCTGTTCTACTACCGGGCGCTCGGCGTGCTGACGGTGCTCTCGCTCGCCCTGTCCGGCGTGACCATCTACGCCCTGCTGGTGCTGCTGGGCCGATGGATCGGCTACAGCCTGGACCTGGCCGGTGTCGCCGGTTTCATCATCGCCATCGGTATCACGGCCGACTCGTTCGTCGTGTTCTTCGAACGACTGAAAGACGAGGTACGGGAGGGCAGAACCTTCCGATCGGCGGTGCCTCGGGCGTGGGTACGGGCGCGGCGCACCATTCTGGCGTCGGACGCGGTGAGCTTCCTGGCCGCCGTCGTGCTGTACATCTTCGCGGTGCAGGACGTACAGGGCTTCGCGTTCACGCTCGGTCTGTCCACCGTGCTCGACCTGTTGATCGTGTTCCTGGTGACGCACCCGCTCGTCGCGCTGGCGGCGCGGTCCAAGACGCTGTCCCAACCGAAGCTCTCCGGTCTCGGCGCGGTGCAACGGGCCGGAGCGGCAGCGCGGGCGGCCAAGAGCGCCGCATCTCCCGCCGTGAAGGGGGCCTGAGATGTCCATCTCCGACCAGCAGCCAGTGTCGGCAGCGGCGGCGGCAGAGCAGAAGCGGAAGCAGAGCATCTTCTACCGGCTCTACACCGGTACCGGTGCGTTCGACATCGTCGGCAAGCGCAAGCGGTTCTACTTCATGTTCGGCGCGCTCGTGCTGATCTGCCTGGTGTCGATCGTGGTGCGTGGCTTCAGCTTCAGCATCGAGTTCAAGGGCGGCACGCAGATCCAGATGCCGGCCAACGGCGGCCACGGCGTCGCGACGACGTCGCAGGTGTCCACCGCCTTCAACACGGCGATCGGCCACCCGCCGGCATCGGTGCAGTTGGTCGGTCGGGGCAGCTCGGCCAGCATCCAGATCCAGTCCGAGCCGCTGAACCAGGACCAGGTCAGCAAGCTGGAAACCGGGCTGTTCAACGAGTTCCAGCCGTTCGACTCGCACGGCACGCCCAGCCAGTCCTCGATCAGCGACTCGGCGGTCAGCGGGTCCTGGGGCTCGCAGATCTCGCAACAGGCGCTGATCGGCCTGATCGTGTTCCTGATCCTGGTGTCGATCTTCCTGAGCATCTACTTCGAACGGTGGATGGCGCTGGCCGCGCTGATCGCGCTGGCCAACGACCTGATCGTGACGGCGGGCGTGTACTCGATCGTCGGCTTCGAGGTCAGCCCGGCGACCGTGATCGGCCTGCTCACCATCCTCGGTTTCTCGCTGTACGACGCGGTGGTGGTGTTCGACAAGGTCAAGGAGAACACCAGGGGCATTCTCACCCTGACCCGGCGGACGTTCGCCGAAGAGGCCAACCTGGCGCTGAACCAGACGCTGATGCGGTCGATCAACACGTCGCTGATCGCGTTGCTGCCGGTCATCGGCCTGCTCGTCGTCGGTATCGGCATTCTCGGCGTCGGCACGCTGACCGACCTGGCGCTGGTCCAGATGGTCGGCATGCTCGTCGGTGCCGCGTCGTCGCTGCTGCTGGCCACGCCGTTGCTGGTGGACTTCAAGATGCGCCAGGAGCCCTACCGGCTCCAGGCGCGCCGGGTGAAGAACCGCCGCGAGCACCTGGCCGCGCGGGCCGCGAAGGAAGAGTCGGAGGGTCTCGCCCCCACCGCGTCGGACGAGGAGATCGACGACGAGGTGCGTAGGGAGAAGGCATACGCCGCGGCGTCCAGCGTGCCGGCACGGACCCAGTCGAAGGCGACGCAGAACCGCCGGCCGGCGGCCAGGCCGGGCCGGCCGTCCGGCAAGCGGAAGCGCTAGGCGTGCCGCCGACTCTCGTCGACGACGCGCTGGCGCTGGCCCGGGAGATCCCGGACTTCCCGGAACCGGGAGTGCTGTTCCGCGACCTCGGGCCGGTGTTCGCGGACGGCGGGGCGTTCCGGGCGCTGATCGACGCGCTCGCGGGCGGTATGGGATCAGGCGTGGACGCGGTCGTCGGAATCGAGGCGCGTGGGTTCCTGCTCGCGGCCGCGGTGAGTTACGCCACAGGGCTGGGCGTGGTGCCGGTGCGCAAGCCGGGTAAGTCGCCGTTGGTCGCGCATCGGGTGGACTACCGGCTGGAGTACGGCACTGCCGCGCTCGAACTGCCGGCCGGGCTCGTTTCGCCAGGCCAGCGCGTTGTGATCATGGACGACGTGCTGGCGACCGGTGGCACCGCGCTGGCGGCGTGTGAGCTGGTCGCGGCGGCCGGGGCTGTCGTGGCCGGCGTGTCGGTGGTGCTGGAGCTCGCGGCTTTGGGTGGTCGGGCCGTGCTGGGCGATGTTTCCGTCACCGCGTTGCGGACTCTCTGAACTTCGGTGACACGGCCGTTCCAGGCCCCTGGCGTACCATTCGATTTCGGGTCGCGTTCGGTGACCCGATCACTGGGTATCCCAGGAATCGGGAGCGTGCGTGAGTCAGGATCTGGACACACCGACATCGTCGGACCAGGGCGGGGGCGGTCGGCCGCCGTCGAAGCGCCGGGTGCGCACCCGGCTGGCCCGCCGGATCACGGCGCAGCGCGCCGCGTCGGTCAAGCAGGTCCTCGAACCACTCGCCACGGTGCACCGTGAGCTGCACCCCAACGCCGATCTGGCCCTGTTGCAGCACGCCTACGACGTGGCCGAGGAGAAGCACCGCGACCAGCGCCGCAAGTCCGGCGACCCGTACATCACGCACCCGCTCGCCGTCGCGACCATCCTGGCCGAACTCGGCATGGACACCACCACGCTGGTCGCGGCGCTGCTGCACGACACGATCGAGGACACCGAGTACTCGCTGGACATGCTGCGCGCCGACTTCGGCGACGTGGTCGCGCCCCTCGTGGACGGCGTCACCAAGCTGGACAAGGTGAAACTCGGCACGGCAGCAGAGGCCGAGACCATCCGCAAGATGGTCATCGCGATGGCCCGCGACCCGCGAGTCCTGGTGATCAAGCTGGCCGACCGGCTGCACAACATGCGCACCATGCGGTTCATGCCACCGGAGAAGCAGGCCCGCAAGGCACGCGAGACGCTGGAGGTGCTCGCGCCGCTCGCGCACCGGCTCGGCATGGCGACCGTGAAGTGGGAACTGGAGGATCTCGCGTTCGCGATCCTCCAGCCGAAGAAGTACGACGAGATCGTCCGGCTGGTGGCGAACAGGGCGCCGTCGCGGGACACGTACCTGCGCGCGGTGAAGGACGAGCTCAACGAGCAGCTCGCCGAGGCGCGGATCGAGGCCGAGGTGCAGGGGCGGCCCAAGCACTACTACTCGATCCACCAGAAGATGATCGTGCGCGGCCGCGACTTCGACGACATCCACGACCTGGTCGGCGTGCGGATTCTGGTGGACGACGTGCGGGACTGCTACGCCGCGATGGGTGTCGTGCACTCGCTGTGGCAGCCGATGCCCGGCCGGTTCAAGGACTACATCGCGCAGCCGAGGTTCGGCGTGTACAAGTCGTTGCACACCACCGTGATCGGGCCGGACGGCAAGCCGCTGGAAGTGCAGATCCGGACACGGGACATGCACCGGATCGCCGAGTACGGCATCGCGGCGCACTGGCGGTACAAGGAAACCCGAGGCTCGCACGACGGCAAGGCGCACGAGCTGGACGAGATGGCCTGGATGCGGCAACTCCTGGACTGGCAGCGGGAGGCGTCCGACCCAGGCGAGTTCCTGGAGAACCTGCGCTACGACCTGGTCACCCAGGAGATCTTCGTCTTCACGCCGAAGGGCGACGTGCAGAGCCTGCCCGCCGGCTCGACACCGGTCGACTTCGCCTACGCGGTGCACACCGAGATCGGCCACAAGTGCATCGGCGCGCGGGTGAACGGGCGGCTGGTCGCGCTGGAGCGGAAGCTCGAGAACGGCGAGGTCGTCGAGATCTTCACGTCGAAGGGCGAGGGCGCCGGGCCGAGCAGGGACTGGTTGTCGTTCGTCGCGTCGCCGCGCGCCAAGACGAAGATCAAGCAGTGGTTCGCCAAGGAACGGCGCGAAGAGGCGATCGAGGCCGGGAAGGACACGATCGCCAAGGAGGCGCGGCGGATCGCGTTGCCGTTGCAGCGGCTCGCCTCCGCCGACTCGATGGCGGCACTGGCCCGTGAACTGCGTTATCCCGACCTGACCGCGCTGTACGCGGCGATCGGCGAGGGCCAACTGTCCGGCCGGCACGTGGTGCAGCGGCTGGTCGCGCTGCTCGGCGGGGTCGAGCACGCCGAGGACGAGTTGGCCGAGCGGTCCACCCCGTCCACCGTCACCCGGCGCCGGGGCTCCGGTGACGCCGGAGTCGTCGTCAAGGGCGCCAGCGACGTCTGGGTGAAGCTGGCCAGGTGCTGCACACCGGTGCCCGGCGACGACATCCTCGGGTTCGTCACCAGGGGCGGCGGCGTCAGCGTGCACCGGCGGGACTGCACCAACGCCGACGAGCTGCTGGCGACGCCGGAGCGGCTGGTCGAGGTCGAGTGGGCGCCGTCGTCGACGTCGGTGTTCCTGGTCGCCATTCAGGTGGAGGCGTTGGACCGGCACCGGTTGCTGTCCGACGTGACGAAGGTGCTGGCCGACGAGAAGGTCAACATCCTGTCGGCATCCGTTGCAACGTCACGGGACCGGGTCGCGGTCAGCCGGTTCTCGTTCGAGATGGGCGATCCGACGCATCTCGGGCACGTGTTGAAGGCGGTCCGCAGCGTCGAGGGCGTCTACGACGTGTACCGGGTGTTCGCGAGCTAGGTGATCAGTTGCCCGCCAGCGTCGTGGACGTGATCGTCACCGGCAGTGCCGGCGCCCCGTCCTCCGGATTCTGGTCGGTGGACGCCAGTCCCGCCGCCGCGATCCTGTCCAGCACCTGGAGGCCGGCCACCGACACCGTGCCGAACACCGCATAGGTGGCCGGCAACGCGGAGTCGCCGTAGACGAGGAAGAACTGGCTTCCGCCGCTGTGCGGATCCCCGGTGTTGGCCATCGCCACGAGACCCCGGCCGTACAGCGATCCCTGGCCGCTCGGCGCCTTGGGCAGGTTCGTCGGGTTCTCGTCCGGGATGGTGTAGCCGGGACCGCCGGTGCCGGTGCCGGTCGGGTCGCCGCACTGGAGCACCTTCAGCGAGTCGGCGCTAGTCAGCCGGTGGCACGGCGAGTTGTTGAAGTAGCCCTTGCCGGCCAGGTAGGCGAAGCTGGCCACCGTGCACGGCGCCGCCGCCCTCGGCATGGTGACGGGGATGTCGCCCTGGGACGTGTGCAGCGTGATCATGACCGTGCCGGCCCTCGGTGCCGTGTTGGGCGGCAGTCCCTCGTCGTGGCCGGCCGGGGCCGGTTGGTCGGGGATGGCCGTGAAGTCACAGTTCGCGGTACCGGAGGTGGGCGGTGGGGCGGCCGTCGTCGTCGGGACGGCGGCACCGCCCGCCGACGGCGCACCCGATGTCGAACCGCCACAGCCGGCCAGTAGCACGACCAACACGGCGGCCGACAGTGCGCCGGCCGCCATCAGGTTGGGTTTCATGAGGCCGTCGACGTGGCCTGGGTGATCGTCACCGCAGTCTTCGGCTTGCCGTCGTTCGGGGTGGCGGCTCCGCTGCTCGGGTCGGTGCCCGGCGTGATGCCGGCAGCCTCGATCTTCGCCAGGGTGGTCAGGCCGGCCGGCGTGACCGTGCCGAACACCGTGTAGTCCGGCGGGAGCTGGGAATCCTTGTACACCAAGAAGAACTGGCTGCCACCGGAATCCGGCTGACCGCTGTTGGCCATCGCCACCGTGCCGGCCGGGTAGATCGACGGCGATTCCTGGCCGGAGGGGGGCGGCGCCGTCGTCGGCACCGGCTTCAGCGTCTTCGGCTTCTCGTCCGGGATGGTGTAGCCGGGGCCGCCGCTGCCGCTGCCGGTCGGGTCGCCGCACTGCAACACGAACAGCGGGTTCGGGTCCGGGTAGTCGGTCTCGCGGTGGCACGGGGTGTTGTCGAAGAACTTCTGGGTGACCAGGTACTGCATGCTCTGCACCGTGCAGGGCGCCTCGGTCCGGTCCAGGGTCAGCGGGATGTCGCCCGCACTCGTCTTGAGGTCGACGGTCACCGTGCCGGTCTTCGGCGTCGCAGCCGGGTCCGGCGGGAGTTGCACGTTCTTCCCGGTCGGCGCCGGGGTGGACGGCGTCGTCGTGTACTTGCACGGGCCCTTCGACGTCACCGACGGCGTGGTCGGTGTCGTCGGGGGCGTACTGGACGAGCCCGCTGCCGAGTTCGAGCCGTGGCCCAGGGTCGTGACCAGGTAGATTCCCCCGACCACGAGGACCACCGCGACCACGGTCACGATGACTTGGGTCATCCTGCGACGCTTCTGTTTCTCGGCGCGACGCGACATCTGGCGTTCCAGTTTGCGCTTCGCTGCCTGGCGTCGCTGCTCGTTACTCGGCACCTGCTCCCTCCCAGGGGTATTCAGCCGACGGTGTGACAGCCGGAGTCTATGGGGGAGGGATATGCGCGGTGTGTGGCGGGCCGGTCCCGGTACGCTGTGAAGTGCCTGGCAGTGCCTGGGCGTGGCCACTACCCATCTGCCCCGATCGCAATCCGACGGCGCTGTGGCGGCCGTATTACCTTGTGGCGCCTTGTTGTCGTGGTCGGATGCGGAGGTCTCTCGTGCTGGTCGTCGGGTTCCCCACGGGGGCGTTCCAGGCGAACTGTTACCTGCTCGCCTCGGCACCCGGCGCGCCCTGCGTGATCGTGGACCCCGGCCAGGACGCGGTCGACCCGGTGATGGACGCGATACGGGAGCACCGCCTCTCGCCGGTCGCCGTCCTGCTCACGCACGGCCACTTCGACCACACGTTCTCGGTCGCACCGATCTGCGACGGAACCGACATGCCGGCCTGGATCCACCCGGACGACCGGTACATGCTGGCCGACCCGGCCCGTGGCCTGAGCGCCGAGGCGCTCGCCTTCTTCGGCGGCCGGGTGACCATGCGCGAGCCGAGCGAGGTCCGGGAGCTGACCGACGGCGGCACGCTGGACCTGGCTGGGCTCTCGCTGACCGTCGACCACACCCCAGGCCATACCGGCGGGTCGGTGACGTTCCGGACCGACACCGAGGAGGGCGGACGGCTGCTGCTGTCCGGAGACACCCTGTTCGCCGGTTCGATCGGACGTTCCGACCTGCCCGGCGGCGATCCGGGCCGGCTGTCGGAGTCCTTGCGGGACAAGGTACTCACGCTGCCGGACGACACGGTGGTGCTGCCGGGCCACGGCCCGACGACGACCATTGGCCGCGAGCGCGTCAGCAACCCGTTCCTGCTCGAACTGCGTGACGCGCCGGCCGCCCCACACCGAGGACTGTGACAACCCGCGATGGCCACCTTCGCCGCCCCCAAGGGCATTCCGGAGTACTACCCACCCACCAGCGCGGCGTTCATCGCCGTGCGCGACACCCTGCTGCGCGCGTGCGCGCTGGCCGGCTACGGCTACATCGAGCTGCCGGTGTTCGAGGAGACCGCGTTGTACGCACGCGGTGTCGGCGAGTCGACCGACGTCGTGACCAAGGAGATGTACACGTTCGCCGACCGGGGTGACAGGTCGGTGACCCTTCGACCGGAGGGCACCGCCGGCGTCGTGCGTTCCGTCATCGAGCACGGCCTGGATCGGGGACAGCTCCCGGTGAAACTCTGCTACGCCGGACCGTTCTTCCGCTACGAGCAGCCGCAGGCCGGCCGCTACCGCCAGTTGCAGCAGGTCGGCATCGAGGCGATCGGCGTCGACGATCCCGCACTGGACGCCGAGGTGATCGCGGTTGCCGACGCCGGCTACCGCGCCGTCGGCCTGACCGGCTACCGGCTCGAACTGACGTCGCTGGGCGACGAGAACTGCCGGCCGGCCTACCGCGCCCTGTTGCAGGAATTTCTCCGCAAGCTGCCGCTGGACGACGCGACGAGGCAGCGGGCCGAGCTGAACCCGTTGCGGGTACTGGACGACAAGCGGCCGGAGGTGCGGGCGCTGCTGGCCGACGTACCGCTGATGGTGGACCACCTGTGCGCCGAGTGCCGCGAGCACTTCGACCGGGTCAAGGGCTATCTCACCGAGCTCGGGGTCAAGTTCGCCGAGAACCCGAGGATGGTGCGCGGGCTGGACTACTACACGCGCACCACGTTCGAGTTCGTGCACGACGGCCTCGGTGCGCAGTCCGGCATCGGTGGCGGCGGCCGCTACGACCGGCTGATGGCGGAACTGGGCGGCGAGCCGAGGTCCGGGATCGGCTTCGGACTCGGCGTGGACCGGGTGCTGTTGTCGTTGCAGGCCGAGGGGACCTCGATCGGCGACACGGCCTCGTGCGACGTGTACCTCGTGCCGCTCGGTGACGCGGCCAAGGCACGGCTGGTGGTCGTGGCGGGCGCGCTGCGATCAGCCGGGGTCCGGGTCGACCTCGCCTACGGCGGCAAGGGCCTCAAGGGCATGATGCGCGGCGCCGACCGGTCCGGCGCCCGGTGCACGGTGGTGCTCGGCGAGCGCGACCTGGCCGACGGCACGGCGCAGCTCAAGGACATGGTCACCGGGGAGCAGCGGACGGTGCCGCTGGCCGACCTGGTGAGCGCGGTCGAACACGCGGTCGGGGACGGATCGGCATGACCGAACTGGCGACCCAGCGGATCTCGCTGGACCTACTGCCCGGCACGGTGCTCCGGCGCCGGGCCGCGGTGGTGTCCGGTGCCGGTGTGGTCGTCGGCGCGGGGCTGGGCAGCGTCATCGGCCTGTTCGCCGGCTGGGTCGCCGGGCTGGTGACGGCGGCCGTGCTCGCG
>DATBDL010000219.1:0-10186 GCA_036269975.1 Pseudonocardiaceae bacterium
CTCCTTCCAGAGCAGCTACCGATGCCGCTCCTGGGGTCGCGTTGATCACGACGTCCACCGCTTTGATCGCTTCTGTGGGGTGTGCTGTCGTCACCCCCGCCTTTGTTGCCCACTCCACCAAGTCGGCGTCGTTCGGGGTGCGGCTGCCCACTGCCACCTCGTGGCCCGCTGCTGCGAAGCCCGCTGCCAGCGTTCTGCCCACATGCCCGCTGCCTACCACTCCGATTCGCATAGCCGACATCATCGTCCTTCCTACCGCTCACGGTGTGCTCGGACCTTGGCTCTTGTCCCACAACGTTGCAGCAACCCGCGGTCCGCCGCGGCGGACCGCGGGTTCGGCTGGCCAGCGGGCCGGCGAACAGGTCGACGGCGTCTCGTGCGATCAGTGCGAACACCTGTTCCGCTACTACTGGGCGCGTGCCACAGCCGCGCTGCCCGACGACTTCGGTGTCGGGACGGGTGGGGGGTGGGCCGCTGCTTGGTTGATGACCACTCGATCTGCTTCGACGGGTGGGCGGGCGTCGATGGCGGCGTGTGCCGCGTCCCAGGTGGCTCTGCGCAACGCACGCCCTCGCTCGACGTCCGGTTCGCTGGCCTCGACCTCGTCCATGTCCGCCACCACGCCCAGCCAGCGGGCCACATCCGGTGGCGTGAACAGCAACTCGAACACGGCCAATGGTCCGTCGCCGCCGGTGTGGGCCCAGTTCAGGGGTGGGCGGCCGGTGGGCGTGATCGCCGGCGACACGCTGGCCGATCAGGCTCGCCAGGCGCTCGGCAATGTCCGGACCGCACTCGACGCTGCCGGCGCGAAGCTCACCGACGTCGTTCGCTGGACCGTCGCCGTCGTCGAGGAGCAGCCGCTCGGCGTCGGGTTCGGCGCGTTCCGGGAGGCGTGGTGTGGCGCGGGCGGCCCGCCGACCATCGGCGTGTACGTCGTGTCCGGACTGGCGAATCCGGCGTTCCTCGTCGAAATCGACGCGATCGCCGCATTGTGACGGCTACCGTGGCCCGGTGCCTGTGACAATCGTGGAGTATGACCTGAATTGGCCGAATGTCTTCGCCTCGCAGCGGGACGCGATCCTGGCGGTCGGAGGCGATCTGATCGTCGCCATCGAACACGTCGGCAGTACGGCCGTGCCGGGGTTGGCGGCCAAGCCGGTGATCGACATCTTCGTCTCGGTGACGTCGGTGGACGACCAGGGGCGGGCCTTGATCGAGGCCGTCCGCCCACTCGGCTACGAGGAGTTCGATCCTGGGATGCCGGGACGCCTGATGTGCACGCGGGACGAGGACGGCGTCCGCACCCAGCACCTGCACATCGTGTCGTTGAGCCGGTGGGACCTGCTCAACGAGCGACTGCTGCGCGACTGGTTGCTGACCCACCCCGTCGACCGAGATCGGTACGCCGCGCTCAAGAAGGAACTGGCGGGAGCCGGGCACGACGGCCTCGAGTACACGCGTGCCAAGACGTCGCTGGTGCAGGAACTGGTGGACGCGGCGCGGGCGGCACGTGGACTGGCGAGCGTCGAGGTCTGGGAAGAGTGACTAACCGCGCCAGCCGAGCCAGTGCCGCACCGCTATCGCGATGACCGGGCCGGCTGGGCGGATCTGTTGGTACTGCGGGTACTTGGCCACCAGCAGGTCGACGGGGGCCGTCATGGCGGCCGGGTCGTCGATGATCGTCGCCGTGCCGTCGGCCCTTGCCCACCACAGGTTCGTCCAGTCGTCCTCGTAGTGGTCGACGAGGATCGAGACGGCTGGGTTTGCCCGGATGTCACGCAGTCGGCGCAGGTCGCGGGTGGTCTTGGGCTTGTGGTCCACGGCGAGGTAGACGGTCAGGTCCGCTGCCAGCGCGAAGGTGACCGGGACCAGGTGCGGGTGGCCGTCGGCGTTCGCGGTCGCCAGGCGGGCCACCATGGCGGTCCGGAACCGCGCGACGATCGTGGTCAGGTCGACTGGCACGTCGGGCACCAGTAGAGGTTGCGGCCGGCCAGGTCGGCCATGGCCACCGGTGTGCCGCACACGAGGCACGGCTGGCCGGTGCGCCGGTAGACGTAGACCTCTCCCCCGTGCCGGTCCCTGCGCGGCGCGCGGCCGGTGAACTTCGGATCGTGTTCCGGGCGGACCGTGTCGATGCGACCGGTGCGCACGCCGTAGCGCATCAGGGTCACCAGGTCGGTCCACATCTCGTGCCACAGCGTGGGGTCGATCGTGCGGCTCTCGCGCATCGGGTCGACGTCGTGGCGGAACAGGACCTCGGCCCGGTACACGTTGCCGACGCCGGCGATCACCTTCTGGTCCAACAACATCGCGGCGATCGGGACCCTCGACCCGCTGATCCTGCGGTACGCCTTGTCCGGGTCGGCGTCCCCGCGCAGCGGGTCGGCGCCGAGCCGGGCGTGGATCGCGGCGACCTCGCCGTCGGTGATGACCTCGCAGAAGTTGGGGCCGCGCAGGTCGGTCCAGTACTCAGGCCCGACCATCCGCATCCGCACCTGGCCGACCGGCGGCGTCACCGGCAGCTTGGTCTCGTCGAAGAAGCCGATCAGGCCGAGATGGACGTGCACCGTCAGGTCGGGACCGTACCGGTGGAACAGGTGCTTGCCGTGGGCGTCGGCACGCACCAGGATTCGACCATCCACAAGGGACGCGCCAGCGGCGAACCTGCCCTGCGGGCTGGACACCTCGACCAGCTTACCGGCGTAGCGCCGCTGGTGCAGCCGCGCCAATCGGTGCAGCGTATGGCCTTCTGGCATCCAGGTGTCCGATCAGGACGCCGGGAGCGGCGGTGGCGTGCCGGTCCGCTCGTACTCGGCGAGCATCTCGATCCGGCGCTTGTGCCGCTCCCCTTCCGAGAACGGTGTCGCCAGGAAGGTGTCCGCGAACTCGGTGGCCTGTGCCGTGGTGTGCATCCGCGCACCGATGCCGACCACGTGCGCGTTGTTGTGCTCACGCGCGAGCCGCGCTGTCTCCACGCTCCACGCCAGCGCGGCACGGCAGCCGGGGACCTTGTTCGCCGCGATCTGCTCGCCGTTGCCGGAGCCGCCGATCACGATGCCGAGGCTGCCCGCGTCGGCGACCGTGCGCAGGGCGGTTTCGACGCAGTACGGCGGATAGTCGTCGTCCGCTTCGTAGTGGGAGGCGCCGACGTCGACCACGTCGTGGCCGGCGGCCCGCAGGTGCCCGACGAGATGGCCCTTCAACTCGTAGCCGGCATGGTCGGAGCCGATGTAGACGCGCACAGCGGCAGTCTGCCACCCGGCCTGGCAGGCTGGCCGCCGTGGTCGACGTCGTCTATACGCAGGATGGGTTCGATGTCCGGCTCGAGTGGGGTCCGGACGGGCTCGACGCGCTGGTCGAGGCGTGCGCGGTGCTGGTGATCGTGGACGTGTTGTCGTTCAGCACAGCGGTCGACGTCGCGGTCGGGCGCGGAGCGCGCATCCTGCCGCTGCCGTGGCGGGACGAGCGAGCGGCGGCGGCCGCCAGCGCCGCGGGCGCGCTGCTGGCCGGTGAGCGGTCGTGGACGCTGCGGCCGTCGTCGCTGGTGGACATTCCGGCCGGCACGCTGCTGGCGCTGCCGTCACCCAATGGGGCGACGTTGTGCCGGCGGGCGGCCGAAGCGGGTGTACGGGTGCTGGCCGGCTGCCTGCGCAACGCGGGCGCGGTCGCACGGCGGGCGCAGGAGTTGGGCGGCCCGGTGGGTGTGATCGCGGCCGGCGAACGCTGGCAGGCGGACGGGCGGCCGCTGCGGCCCGGACTGGAGGACTACCTGGGCGCGGGGGCGATCGTGTCGGTGATGCGGGGCACGCTGTCGCCGGAGGCGACGGTGGCGGCGGCGGCATTCAGGTCGGTCACGGACCTCCCGGCGACGATCGCCGACTGCACGTCCGGCCGCGAGTTGATCAAGTGGAACCATCCCGGCGATGTCGAGCTGGCCGGCCGACTTGACGTGAGCGACACGGCTCCGGTGCTGATGGAAGGGGTTTTCACGAGTGTTGTCTGAGCTGACGCGCGGCTGGCGACTACGACCCGAAGAACATCCTGGTTCGCCGGACGGGCGGCGGCACCTGGGAAGTCACGGGGGTGCTGGACTGGGAGTTCGCGATGAGCGGGCACCGGATGATCGACGTCGGCAACATGCGGCGGTTCGCACTCGACCTGTTCGCGCTGGCTGACCCGCGCGACAACGGCTCGTGCGGACATACGGCTGAGGAGACGCGATGAGCGAGCGCTGGATCGAACTGGGCGACGGCGTGCTGGTGCGCCGGCACAGGAGCCTCGACCAGTCGATCGGGCTGGTGGTCGGCGATGACGGGTGCCTCGTCGTGGACACTCGGGGCGACCTGGTGGCGGGCGCCGAACTGGCCGCCGCCGTCCGCGAGGTGACCAGGCTGCCGTGGACGGTCGTCCTCACGCACTCGCACTGGGACCACTGTTTTGGTACGGCCGAGTTCCAGCCGACCACCATCTGGGCACATGAGCTATGTCACGCCGACCTGATGAGGTCCGGCATCGAGCAGCGGGACAACGTGGCCCGCCACTACGCGGCCAGCGGCCAGCCCGAGGTCGCGGAGCGGCTGCTGGCCGTCGAGCCGGTCCTGCCGGACCGACTCATGCGGGACCGGGCCGAGTTGTCCGTTGGTGGCCGTCGGGTGGTGCTGTCGTACTTCGGGCCTGGTCACACCGACAACGACATCGTGGTGCAGGTACCGGACGCGGGCGTCGTGTTCGCGGGTGACCTGGTCGAGCAGGGCGCGCCGCCGTCGTTCTCCGACTCACACCCGCTGGCGTGGCCGACGGCCGTGCAGGGCATCATCGGGCTCGCGCCGAGGGTGGTGTCGCCCGGTCACGGCGAGCCGGTGGACCTCGATTTCGTGATCCGGCAGCAAGCCGAGCTCACCCTGATCGCTGATCTGTGTAGCGATCTGGTCACGGATCGGTGCAGCATGGCGGCCGCGTTAGACCGTTCGCCGTATCCGGCCGCTGTGCTACATGCGGCCGTATCGCGCGTACGGACAAGTCGGCCAGACGTGCCCAAATAACCCAATCACACGCAACACATTCGTCCGAATGGGTGATAGCCGAAGGGCACTTCGTCGACAAACTGTTATCGAACAGGAACGCAGACGCGACTTCCAGTTCGTGACCAGGTCCATCCGGGTATCGGGGCCCGCACGGAAACCGGAGTTGTCCATGCTGCATCCGTTCGTGCAGGCGATCAACTCGCCGCACGACACAGGTGTCCGCCAAGATGCCGCTCTGTCCGCCCGCCTCGCCTACGCGTTGATGTGCCTCACCCTGAGCTGGGGCATCCTCGTGAGCACGGGGTGGGTGCACCGGCTGACCGGGCGTACGGCCACCCGCAACAGCCACATGGTGTTCGCCACCATGACCATCGCGTTCGGCCTCATCCACGTCTGGTCGTTCCTCTTCCTGACCGACGTGAACTTTCCGCTCGTCAAACTGACGATCCCGCTGGTCGACGGCGGTCTCGTGCGGCACGCGACCGGCATCATCGGCTTCGAGGTGATCATCGCGATCTTCCTGTCGGTCGCCTTCCAGCGGTTCTTCAGCTACCGAAGATGGCTGTTCCTGCACCGCCTGGCCTACCCGGCCGTCGCGCTGCTGGTCATGCACTCGCTGCTCGGCGCGATCGCCAACGGCCACCTGGAGATCGTGTGGCTCGGCGGCGTGACGCTCTTCGTGCCGATGCTGGTGCTCGCGATCCTGCGGCTCGTGCCATCAAGAGTGCTCGTCGGGGCGGGCCTCGTCGAGGAGGACATGTGAAGATCCGCCGTCCAGAAGCGACGGAGCTGCGCGTGAGCGTCAACAACGAACGCTGTCACCGCTACGGAATCTGCCAGGCCGAGGCCGAGGGCGTGTTCCTGCTGACATCGGACGGACGGCTGCGCTACGACTCGCGACCCCCGGCCACCGAGTACGACGAGGTACTCGCCGCTGCCCGTTACTGCCCCATGCAGGCAATCATCGTGGAGAGACGATCTCGGTGAACAAGAACCGTACGACGCAGATCACCAACAAGGTCACCAAGCAGGAGCGCATCGTCGTGGTGGGCGCCGGGCTCGCCGGCCTGCGCGCCGCCGAGCGGCTGCGTGAACTGGGCTTCAGTGGCGAGTTGGTGATCGTCGGCGCTGAACGGCGCCGGCCATACCATCGCCCCGCTCTGTCCAAGCAGATGCTGACCGGGCAACTGCGGCCCAAGGACCTGACCCTGCGCAGCTACGTGCCGCTGGAGGCCATCTGGCGGCGCGGCGCCTACGTGATGAAGCTCGACCACCGCCGGCACACGATCGAACTGGCCGGTGAGGAGGAGATCCGCTACGACGGTCTCGTCATCGCCACCGGCGTGCAGGCCAAGCACCTGCCCGGCGCGCCACGGCACGATCCTCGGGTGCACGTGCTGCGCACGATGGGCGACGCGATCGCCCTCCAGCGCAGCATCGCCACGGGCAACGGCAAGGTGGTCGTGATCGGCGGCGGGTTCACCGCGGGCGAGGTCGCGTCCACCGCCCGCGAGCTCGGCTGCCAGGTGACGATCCTGTCGCGGTCGAAGGTGCTGCTGGGCAAGGTCGTCGGCAGGGAGATGGGCGAGGAGATCGCCGAACTGCACCGCGCCAACGGCGTCCGGGTCGAACTCGGCGTCGAGGTGACGCACTGGCTGAGCCAGCCGTGGGGCGTCAGCATGCACCTGTCCACCGGCAAGCTGGTGGTCGCCGGCACGGTCGTACTCGCGGTCGGCAGCACGCCGGGCGTGCAGTGGCTGCGCGGCTCCGGGCTGACGCTCGAGGACGGCGTGCTGTGCCGGCCGACGTGCCATGTGGTGGGCGCCAACGACATCGTGGCCGCCGGTGACGTGGCCAGGTGGCCGAACCTGCGGTTCGAGGCGACACCACGCCGCGTCGAGCACTGGATGAACGCGGTCGACATGGGCAGGGCGGCGGCGGAAAGCCTGCTGGCGGGCGCGAAGGCGGCCCGTCCGTTCACGCCGCTGCCACGCTTCTGGTCCGAGCAGCACGGCATGCACATGCAGGCCGCCGGCATGCCCGTCCTCAGCCAGGACACGATTCCGCTGGCGCACAAGCCGAACGGTCGCGGCATCACGGGCTACGTCCGCAACGGCAGGCTGATCGGCATCGTCGGCCAGGACGATCCGCGCGGCATGCTGCACTGGACGGCCGAGCTCAAGCGTGAGCTGCGCCGCCCGGAAACGCTGACCAACCCGCCGATGCAGCCGTTCGGCCAGGAACAGCTCAACCAGTGGAACCCGAACCCGAACCCGACCGCGAACCCGACGGTCGACGAGCTCAACAAGATGTACGCGCTGTGAGCCAGCACTGTCCGGCGCCGGACGTGGAAGCCGGCGCCGGACAGTCGCGTCACCGCTGGATGGACTTGGTCTCGCAGAACTCCTCGAGGCCGAACCGGCCCAGTTCGCGCCCGTTGCCGGACTGGCGGTAGCCGCCGAACGGCGCGACCGGGTTGAACGCGCCGCCGTTGACGTCGACCTGGCCGGTGCGCAACCGCCGCGCCACGGCCAGCGCGTGGTCGGTGTCGGTGGAGAACACGGCGCCGGCGAGGCCGTAGATGGTCGAGTTGGCGATCGCCACCGCGTCGTCCTCGTCCCGGTAGGGCAGGATCGACAGCACGGGGCCGAAGATCTCCTCCTGCGCGATGACCATGTCGGGCCGGACGTTCGCGAACACCGTCGGCCGCACGTAGCAGCCGCGGTCGAGTCCGTCGACCGGTCCCCTGCCACCGGTGACGAGGGTGGCGCCGTCGGCGAGGCCCCGCTCGATGTAGCCGAGGACCCGTTCGCGCTGCGCCGCCGATGCCAGCGGGCCGATCCTGGTCGTCTCGTCGGTCGGGTCGCCGACGGTGTACCTGGCCGTCGCGGCGACCACGCGGTCCACCACCTCGTCCTGGCGGTCGGCCGGCACCAGCATCCTGGTCCACGCCGTGCAGGTCTGGCCGCCGTTGATGTAGGTGTTGGCGACGCCGATCTTGACCGCCCGGTCCAGATCGGCGTCCGGCAGCACGACGTTGGCCGACTTGCCGCCCAGTTCCAGCGCGACCCGCTTGACCGTTTCCGCGGCCACGACCGACACCCGGCGGCCGGCGCGCGTCGATCCGGTGAACGACACCATGTCCACGCCGGGGTGGCCCGCGATGGCCTCGCCGACCACCGGCCCGACACCGTGCACCAGGTTCACCACGCCGGCCGGCACGCCGGCTTCCCTGACCACGTCCAGGAAGATCCCGGCACACAGCGGCGCCAGCTCACTCGGCTTGAGCACGACGGTGCAGCCGGCCGCGAGAGCCGGCACGACCTTCGCCACGATCTGGTGCAGCGGGTAGTTCCACGGCGTGATGCAGCCGACGACACCGACCGGCTCCCGCACCACGAGCGAGTTGCCGATCTCCTCGCTGAACCGGAAACCGTTGCCGTCCAGCAGATCCGCGATGCCGGCCGAGGTGGCGACCGGCACGCCCGCCTGCACCCGGCGGGCGAACGTGATCGGCGAGCCCATCTCGGCCGTGATCGTCGCGGCGATCTCCTCGCCTCGCTTCGCCAGGCCGTCGGAGATCCGGCGCACGATCGCGGCCCGCTCGGCGACCGGTGTCGCCGACCACGCCGGGAAGGCGGCCGTGGCGGCGGACACGGCGGCATCGACGTCGGCGGCCGTGCCGGCGGGGACGGACGCGATCACGGTCTCGGTGGCCGGATCGACCACGTCGATCCGCTGCACCGACGTCTCGACGACCTCGCCTCCGATGACGTGTCCGGTACGGCTCAGGACCGGTGCGACCATCTGCCCTCCAAGCTCGGATGTGCCTCCACCCTGTCACATCCGAGCTCTGGCCGGCCTCAGTCGAAGGAGGGGTCCTCGTCGCGGGTGCGCTTGAGCTCGAAGAAGTGCGGGTAGCCGGCGAGCAGGCGGGCGCCGTCGAACACGCGCACGGCGTCTTCCCCGCGCGGGATGCGCGAGAGCACCGGGCCGAAGAAGGCGACGCCGTCCACGTGGATCGTGGGCGTGCCGACGTCCATGCCGACCGGGTCCATGCCGGCGTGGTGGCTGGCCCGCAGTTCCTGGTCGTACTCGGTCGAATCCGCGGCTTCCGCCAGGTCGGCCGGCAGGCCGAGTTCGGCCAGCGCGGCGGCGATCACCTGGGGGTAGTCCTTGATGCCCTTGTCGTGGATCTGCGTGCCCATCGCGGTGTAGAGGTCGGGCAGGATCACGTCGCCGAACCGGCGCGCCGCCGCGATGGCCACCCGCACGGGGCCCCACGCCCTGTCCAGCATCTCGCGATAGTCGTCGCCGATGTCACGCCCCTCGTTCAGGACCGAGAGACTCATCACATGGAAGCGCAGGTCGATGTCGCGGACCGCGCCCACCTCCAGAATCCAGCGCGACGAGATCCAGGCCCACGGGCAGATCGGGTCGAACCAGAAGTCCACCCTCGACTTCCCGGTGGCAACGCCCTCCACTGTCGTCATGGCGCACAACTCCAGACTGATCGGCTCGTCCGGTGCCGCTGTTTGGCACCCGTTCGTGACAACTCACTCGTCCGCCAGCTTCTTCCCGGTCACCGGAGGTGTTCGATGGAGATGTGAACCGTGAAGTCGCACCGCCGCGAGGCAAACCGGTGGCCGAACGTGATTGGATGCGGTTGTCCAGTTCTCCACCTGAACATCATTACCGACCGAGGTGACCGTGGCCGCCCCCAACTTGACCCGAGAGCAGGCGGAGCAGCGCTCCGCGCTGCTCGAAGTGCAGTCGTACGTGATCGACCTCGATCTCACCGACGGTAGCGGCGGGCCTGGTGACAAGATCTTCCGTTCGGTAGCGACGATCCGCTTCACCAGTCGTGACGTCGGCGCTTCGACGTGGATCGACCTGATGGCCGAACGCGCGGAACGGGCCGTGCTCAACGGTGTCGAACTGGACCTGTTGCACTACCGCGAGGACAGGGGCATCGAACTGCCCGATCTCGCCGAGGAGAACGAACTGGTGGTGGACGCCTACTGCCGGTACACGAACACCGGCGAGGGGCTGCACCGGTTCGAGGACCCGGTGGACAGCAGCGTGTACCTGTACTCGCAGTTCGAGACGGCGGAGGCGAAGCAGATGTTCGCGTGCTTCGACCAGCCCGATCTCAAGGCCAC
>DATBDL010000220.1:0-6119 GCA_036269975.1 Pseudonocardiaceae bacterium
GAGTGTGAAGGGCATCCTGGTCACCGAGGGCGTGCGCGGCGACGGTGGTGTGCTGCGCAACTCCGAGGGCAACCGGTTCATGTTCGACTACATCCCCGAGGTCTTCAAGGGGCAGTACGCGGAGACCGAGGAAGAGGCCGACCGCTGGTACACCGACCCGGACAACAACCGGCGCACGCCGGACCTGTTGCCGCGCGACGAGGTGGCCAGGGCGATCAACTCCGAGGTCAAGGCCGGCCGGGGATCACCGCACGGCGGCGTGTTCCTGGACATCTCCACCCGCATGCCGGCCGAGGAGATCAAGCGGCGGCTGCCCTCGATGTACCACCAGTTCAAGGAACTGGCCGATGTGGACATCACGGCCGAGGCGATGGAGGTCGGCCCGACCTGTCACTACGTGATGGGTGGCGTCGAGGTCGACCCGGACACCGAAGCCGCGACCGGCGACGTGTCGGGCCTGTTCGCGGCCGGTGAGGTTGCCGGCGGCATGCACGGCTCCAACCGCCTTGGCGGCAACTCGCTGTCCGACCTGCTGGTGTTCGGCCGCAGGGCGGGTGCCGGCGCCGCCGAGTACGTGGCGGGCCTCGGCGACACGCGGCCCACGGTGACCGATGCCGACGTGGACGCGGCGGCACGGTCGGCCGTCACTCCGTTCGACGGTGCCGACACGGACGGCGCCGACACGGACGGCGCCGACACGGAGGCGCAGGAGAACCCGTACACCGTGCACCACGACCTTCAGCAGATGATGAACGACCTGGTCGGCATCATCCGGCGCGAGGGCGAGGTGGCCGACGCGGTCACCAAGCTGGCCGGGCTGAAGGCACGGGCGGCCAAGGTCGTCGTCGAGGGCCACCGCCAGTTCAACCCCGGTTGGCACCTGGCCATCGACCTGCGCAACATGCTGCTGGTCAGCGAATGTGTCGCGAAGGCGGCGCTGGAGCGCACCGAGAGCAGGGGCGGCCACACCCGCGAGGACCATCCCCGGATGGAGGCGACCTGGCGCAACCAGTTGCTGGTCTGCATCGCGGACGGCGACGGCATCCGGCTGGCGCACCAGGACCAGATCCCGATGCGCGATGACCTGTTGGCGCTGTTCGAGTACGACGAACTGCAGAAGTACTTCACGCCCGGCGAGCTCACCGGATACCAGGGAAAGAAGGACTGACATGGCGTCCTACCAGGGGCAGTTCCGGGTGTGGCGCGGTGATGCCGACAAGGGCGACCTGCAGGACTTCACCGTCGAGGTGAACGAGGGCGAGGTCGTGCTCGACGTGATCCACCGGTTGCAGGCGACCCAGACGCCGGACCTCGCGGTGCGCTGGAACTGCAAGGCGGGCAAGTGCGGCTCGTGCTCCGCCGAGATCAACGGCCGGCCGCGGCTGATGTGCATGACGCGGATGTCCACGTTCACCGAGGACGAGACCGTGACGGTGACGCCGATGCGCAGCTTCCCGGTGATCCGCGACCTGGTCACCGACGTCTCGTACAACTACCAGAAGGCACGGGAGATCCCGGCCTTCGCGCCGCCCGAGGACCTGAAGCCGGGCGAGTACCGGATGCAACAGACGGACGTCGAGCGTTCGCAGGAATTCCGCAAGTGCATCGAATGCTTCCTCTGCAACAACACGTGTCACGTGCTGCGGGACCACGAGGAGAACAAGGAGTCGTTCGCCGGTCCCCGGTTCCTGATGCGCATCGCGGAACTGGAGATGCATCCGCTGGACGCGGCGGACCGGGTGCCGGCGGCGCAGGACGAGCACGGCCTCGGATTCTGCAACATCACGAAGTGCTGCACCGAGGTGTGCCCGGAAGGAATTCACATCACGGACAACGCGCTCATTCCGATGAAAGAGCGTGTCGTCGACCGCAGGTTCGATCCGTTGACCATTCTGTTCCGTCGCAAGAAGTAACGCTCTCCGGCATGATGGGGACTTGCCCGGACCGCTGTCGCTGATCGTGCGCCAAGCTGGTGGGACCGGCCGCGTACTGCGATCGTGGTGCTGGGGAGGGACGACACGTGCGGATGTTGCTGGTCGAGGACGACGACCAGGTGGTCGAGGCGCTGGTCCCGGCGCTGCATCGGCGCGGTTTCGCCGTCGAGCGCCTCGCCGAGGGCAGGGACGTGCTCGACCGCCTGGTCGGCAAGGACGTGGTGCTGCTCGACCTGCGGCTGCCGGACATGGACGGAGTGGCGCTGTGCCGGCGAATCAGGGCGATCAGCGATGTGCCGATCATCGTGGTGTCGGCGCTGGGTGAGGTGTCCGACCGGATTCTCGGCCTGCACGCCGGTGCCGACGACTACGTCGTGAAACCGTACGACGAGGGTGAACTGGTGGCCCGCGTGCACGCGGTGCTGCGGCGTGGCGGCGGCGCGCACCCGCCGGTCGGCACCAACGGCGAGACCATCGTCGTGGGCGACGTCGAGATTCACCTGTCCACCCACCAGGTCACCGTCGCCGGTGAGCTGATTGTGTTGTCCCGCAAGCAGTTCCAGTTGCTCGCCCTGATCGCGCAGGCGGGTGGCGCCGTGTGCACACGGGAGCGCATCATGGTCGAGGTGTGGCAGAACTACGCGGCCGGGCACGAAGCGGAACTCGACCAGCACGTCGGCCAGATCCGCGCGGCACTGGGCCGGCCGTGGATCGTGGAGACGGTCTACGACGTCGGTTACCGGCTGGGCCGCCCGCCGGTCACGCGCTGAGGCCATCCGTGCGCACCCGGCTGCTCGCCATCGTGATCTCGCTGGTCGTCCTGGTCGTGATCGGCCTCGGGGCGCCGCTCGCGGTGAGCGTGGCCAGCACCGAGGGCCAGAAGCTGTTCACCGACCGGCTGACCGACACCGACCGGTTCGCTTCGATGGCGCAGCATCCCCTGTCCTCCGGGGACTTCCGCCCGCTCACCGACGCGTTCGCCCGCTACGAGCAGGTCTACGGCGTCCAGGCGGCCGTCGTCGACAACAGCCACCGCCTTGTCGCGCACTCACCGACCGTCGTCGACCTGGCCGACCCGTCGATCCGCGACGCGGTCGGCGCGGCACTCGCCGGCCGGCAGGCCCAGAGCGGCCCGACGCTGTACCCGTGGCGCACCGCCCCGCTCGTGGTAGCCGAACCCGTCGAGCTGGACGGGGAGCAGTTGGGCGTCGCGGTGACGGTGTCGGACACCGGGCACGTGCGTGACGAGATCCTGGGCTGGTGGGGCGCGCTGGCCGCCGGTGCCATCGTGGCGATCGCGCTGGCGGTGCTCGCGGCGCTGCCGGTGGTGCGCTGGGTCCTGCGCCCGGTCCGCCGGCTTGACGACGCCACCGCGACGATCGGCAGCGCGGTCGTCAAAGGAGAACCGGTCGACCCGGTCGGCGTGCGTGGCGGCCCGCCGGAACTGCGCCGTCTCTCGTCGTCGTTCGACCAGCTCGCCGCGACCGTCAGCGACACCCTTGCCGCGCAGCGGTCGTTCGTCGCCGACGCGTCGCACCAGTTGCGCAACCCGCTGACCGCGCTGCGGTTGCGACTGGGCAACCTGAGCGGCCACATCACTGCGGAGGCCGAGGAACACCAGGCAGCGGCCATAGCGGAGGCCGACCGGCTGGGCCGCATCCTGGACGAGCTGCTGGCCATGGCGAGGGCCGAATCGGGCTCGGTCGATCCGGTCGAGGTGGACGTCGACCAGGCCGTGAAGCAGCGAGTGTCGAGCTGGCAGGCCGTCGCCGTGCACAGGAACGTGTCGCTGGTACTGGCCGGCGAACCGGGCGGCCTGGCGCTGGCGCCACCGCGTGGCCTCGAGGCGATCCTCGATGCGCTGCTGGAGAACGCGCTGAAGTTCACCGGCGACGGCACCCTGGTCGAGGTCGAGGTGCGCCGCGCAGCGGGAATGGTGTCGGTGTCGGTCCGCGATCACGGCCCCGGCCTGAAACCGGAGGAGCTGTCCAGAGCGACGGACCGGTTCTGGCGCAGCAGGGAACACCAGAACGTACACGGCACCGGCCTGGGATTGGCGATCGTCCGGCGAATAGTGGAACGAGTCTCCGGCAACGTAGCAGTGTCCACACCAGACGGCGGCGGCCTGTTGGTGAGGATCGAACTCCCCGCCATAGCGGCCACCGTATAGCACGCCAGCATCATGATGCGCAGATGCTATGATGTCGGTATGCGAACGACGATCGATCTGCCGGAGGATCTGCACCAGCAGGCGTTGTCGATCGCCCGTGACACCTCCCGCACCCTCAGTGAGACCGTCGCTGACCTGATGCGACGAGGACTCGGGCAGGGCGCCACCCCGGCCACGGTGACCCGCAGCCGGACCACCGGACTGCCCCTCGTTCGTCTGGGCACCGTCATCAGCACCGAGGACGTCCGGTCCCTTGAGGACGACGACTCGTGACCAGCCTGCTCGATGCGAACGTACTGGTCGCACTCGTCGTCGCCGATCATGTCCACCACGGCGCGGCGGAAGAATGGTTCACGAACACAGTCGCTCGTTTCGCGACATGCCCGGTCACGGAGGGCAGCCTGGTACGACTCCTGATCCGCGAAGGACAGTCCGCGAACACGGCACATGCCATTCTGGCGGCGCTTGCGGCGGACGATCGGCACGAATTCTGGCCGGACAGCCTGTCCTATCGCGACGTACCGATGACGGGAGTCATCGGACACCGCCAAGTCACCGATTCCTACCTCGCGCAACTCACCCGCCAACGGAACGGCACACTCGTCACGTTCGACCAAGGTTTGGCCAAACTGCACGGCGACGTCGCCGAACTCATTTCCGTGGGACCGCCGTTGCCGCGCTCGGGGTGACGGCTGCTACTCGGTGCCCAGTACGAACGGCAGCACCTCGCTGATCGGGTCGCGCACCACCACCTCCGCGAGTAGGTCGTACGGGGTCTCCGACCCGTTGCACACGATCACCGTCGCCCCGTTTCGTGCCGCGACCCCGACCAGCCCGGCCGCCGGGTGCACGCTCAGCGAGCTGCCCACCGCCAGCATCAGATCGCACTCCTCTGCGATCCGCCGCGCCCGTGCCAGGACGCCCGCGTCCAGTGCCTGGCCGAACGAGATCGTCGCCGACTTCAGCACCCCGCCGCATGCCGGGCACGGCGGATCGGTCTCGCCGGCCGCCACCCGCTCCAGTGCGTCCCGCATGTCGCCGGTCGCATCGCACGTCAGGCAGACCGTGCGGAACATCGTGCCGTGCAGTTCCAGCACCAGGTCCGGGTTCGAACCCGCCAGCTCGTGCAGGCCGTCGATGTTCTGCGTGAGGAGACCTGTCAGCTTGCCTGTGGCCTCGAAGCCGACCAGCGCCCGATGACCTGCGTTCGGCTCGGCCGCCCACGCCGGGTGGTGGGCCCGCGTCCGCCACGCCTGCTCGCGGACCTCCTTGCTGCGCACGTACTCCCGGATGTCCGTGAGTCTCTCGGCCTTCGGGTCCCGCGTCCACACGCCGTCGGGGCCACGGAAGTCCGGGATACCGGAGTCGGTCGAGATGCCGGCGCCGGTGAGGACCGCGACCCGGCCGGCCGCCGCGACAAGGGCCTGTGCCCGCGCACTGCTCATGCCTCGATCCTGCCAAAGATCATGTGAAGTCAGCTCTTGGCGGACCGGTAGTAGTCCATCGCGCCCGGATGCAGCGGCACCGGTTCGGTGTAGATCGCGGTGTGGATGTCGATCGCCAGCGCCGCCGTGTTGACGACGACGAGTTGGTTCGTGGAGTCGAACAGCCCGCGCACCAACGCTTCCGCCACATCGTCGGACATCAGGTCGGTCACGAGCAGGAAGTTCGGTACCACGAGGGTCGTCACGGCCTCGCTGCCCGGCTGGTAGGTGCCCGCCGGCACGACCGCCGTCCCGTACACCGGGAACTCGCGCTGCACCGTGCGCAGCACACCGGAGGGGTCGGTGCCCAGATCGAGCAGCCGAACCCGGACCGACCTGTCGAGCTTGGCGATACTGTCCGTCGGCACGCCACCCGACCACACGAAGGCGTCGATCCCGCCGTTGCGCATCGCGACGATCGACGCGGCCAGGCTGTCGTCGACCGGGACCACCCGCACGCCGGCCGCGCTCAGGAGCCGATTCGCGACCAACTGCGTCTGCGAGTCGGCCTCGCCGACCGACACCGTGCGG
>DATBDL010000221.1:0-10264 GCA_036269975.1 Pseudonocardiaceae bacterium
GCCGAGCCGCTCGACGAGATCGCTGACCCGAACCGCCCCTGTCCGCCGTACCTCGTCCAGGATCACTGACTGTCGCTGCCGAGCGAGCACGTGACACCCCCAAACCGGGCCGGCGAATGCATCAAAAGTCTACACACTCCAACAGTGAATGTGTTGGGCTCTGTTGCACTACCGCAATGTCGTGGACAGCCTCACTGGTCAGGAAGCCACGACGGGCGCCCCGGCAACCGGATGGCCATCAGCGCGCCGCCCGATGTCGCGTGGTTGGCGTACGCCATCCCCCCGTGCCGCTGCGCCGCCTGCAACACGATGGACAACCCCAGCCCGGAGCCGGGCAGTGTCCTGGCTTCCTCGGACCGGTAGAACCGCTCGAACACGTGCGGCAGGTCGGCCTCGGCGATGCCGGGGCCCTGGTCGGTCACCTCGATCACCGCGGTGCCGTCGCCGAGCGGTCGCAGAGTGACGCCTATCACACCGTCCGGTGGGCTGAATTTGACGGCATTGTCCAGCAGGTTGAGCACGGCACGCTCCAGCGCGCTCGAATCACCCAGCAGCGCCCACGGTTGCAGCGACACGTCGAACCGCATGCCGACGGCGCGTCTGCGGGCCCGGTCCAGCGCCCGCTCCACCACGTCGACCAGCTCCAGCGGCTCGTGCACCACCTGCGGGGCGTCCTGCCGGGCCAGTTCGACCAGGTCGCCGATCAGGGTCGTCAGCTCGTCCACCTGGCCGCGCACGTCCGAGTAGAGCTCGGCGGTGTCCTGCTCCGACAGCGTCGGGCGGCCCGGTTTGCTCGACTCGATCAGTAGTTCCAGGTTCGTGCGCAACGACGTCAACGGCGTGCGCAGCTCGTGGCCCGCGTCCGCGACGAGGCGGCGCTGCTGCTCGCGCGATTCGGCGAGGCCGCCCAGCATCGCGTTGAAGCTGGCCGTCATCCGAGCCAGTTCGTCGTCGCCGCTGACCGGGATCGGCCGTAGGTCACCGGTTCTCGCCACCCGCTCGGTCGCCTCGGTCAGCCGTAACACCGGCCGCAGGCCACCGCGTGCCACCGCCGTACCGGCGACGGCCGCGACGACGACACCGGCGGCACTGATCAGGATCAGCACCAGGCTCAGCGACTTGAGCACCGCGTCGTCGTCGGAGAACGGCTGGCTCGCCACCAGTGCCGTGCCGTCCACCTCGGGATACGGCACGGCGACCACCTCGTAGCCGGCAACGGACCTGGCCGACGAGGCAAGACTGCCGCTGGCGACCGCCTCCTCGGCGTGGCTGATCAGGTTGCGCGGTAAGCGGTTGCTGTCCGGCGTGATGACGGCCTGGCTGGTGCCCTTGTCGTCGATGATGTCGAACTGGATGTCGGAGAACTGGAACGGGCCGGTGTTGATGGTCATCTGCGGGCCGTAGTGCACCGGTGCCTGGGCGACGGCGACCGCCCTCGTCATCAACTGTTCCCGCAGCTTGCCGTAGAGGCTGTTGCGCACGGTGGCGAACGCGCCGAGCGACACGAGCGCCACCGCGCCGGCAACGCACGCCGCGACCAGCATGGTCACCCTGGTACGCAACGACATCCGCTGCGGCTGCCGGCGACGGCCGGCTCGCACGGGCGAGGCAGCCGTCACGACGGGCGTCTCGGTGACGGGGGTGTCTGGCACGCGGACATCGGTCACGGAGGCGTCTCGCGTAGCACGTAGCCGACACCGCGCACGGTGTGGATCAGCCGCGACTCGCCCTCGGCCTCGGTCTTGCGGCGTAGGTAGCCGACGTAGACCTCCAGCGCGTTGCCGCTGGTCGGGAAGTCGTAACCCCAGACGTCCTCGAGGATGCGGCCGCGGGTGAGTACCTGCTTGGGATGGCCCAGGAACAGTTCGAGCAGGGCGAACTCCGTGCGGGTCAGGCTGATCGGCCGCTCGCCCCGGTGCACGTCGCGGGTGCCGGGATCGAGTTCCAGGTCGGCGAACCGCATCGCGGGCGGCGCGTCCGAGCGCACGTCGGACTCGGCGGCGGCACGGCGCAGCAGCGCGCGCAGCCGGGCCAGCAGTTCCTCCAGCGCGAACGGCTTGGGCAGATAGTCGTCGGCACCCGCGTCGAGGCCGGCGACCCGGTCGGACACGGCGTCCCGCGCGGTGAGCACCAGGATCGGCAGGTCGTCGCCGGTGCCACGCAGCCGGCGGCACACCTCCAGGCCGTCCAGCCTCGGCATCATCACGTCCAGCACCATCGCGTCCGGCCGCTGGGCGGTGACCGACTCCAGGGCCTGGTGGCCATCGCCGGCGAGTTCGACCTGGTAGCCGTTGAACTGGAGCGACCGCCGCAGTGACTCGCGCACGGCACGGTCGTCGTCGACTACGAGGATGCGCATGTGGACAGTGTTACGACATGTCCTGAGAGGCGCCTGAGAGGAGGCTATGGACACCCCGTCCTGTCGCGGATTTCACCCGGTCACGCGTATCCGAGAATGCTATTCGGCGGTGTGGGCGGTCGGCGCGTTCCAGCGCCGCCACAGTGCCAGCACCCGGATCGCCACCACCAGCGCCGAGCCGACCACGGCCACCGGCCCGCCGGGCAGCCGCAGCCAGTCGCCGACGACCACCAGCACGCCACCGGCCAGGGCCGCGAGCGCGTAGATCTCCCGCCGCAGCACCAACGGGATCTGTCGCAGCAGCAGGTCGCGCAGCACACCACCGCCGATGCCGGCCGTCATGCCGACCAGCCACGCGTCGTAGCGCGGCACGCCGGCCGTGAGCGCGGTCGCCGTGCTCGACGTGACGAACAGGCCAAGGCCCACCGCGTCCGCCAGCAGCATCGCCCTGCGTAGCCGGACCACCTGCGGGTGCAGCCAGAACACCGCGAGCGACATCACGGCGGCCACGGTCAGGAACGGCCAGTCCCGCAGCGCGACCGGCGGATGCACGCCGAGCACGACGTCCCTGATGACACCGCCGCCCAGCGCCGTCGTCACGCCGACGACGGCGACCCCGAAGACGTCCAGCCGCGTCCGGACGGCGGCCAGCGCGCCGGACGCGGCGAACACCGCGACACCGACCAGTTGCAGCACGTCGAGCAGCACGGATGCGCAGCGTACGGCCGCGGTGCTACTCCGGCAGCGGGATGGCCAGGCCGGCGAACAGCGTGACGAGGCCCTGCCGTACCGCCAGCCGTGCCGTGGCACGGTCCGGCGCGTCCGCGACCAGTAGCGCGCCCTCGATCACGGCCGACAGCATGAGCTGCGCCAGCACCGGGATCGGTTGCGGCGCAAGCAATCCCGCCTCGACGGCGCCCTCAAGCATGCCGATGATCATGCCGAGCGCGTGGTCGGCCTCGATCGCCCGCCACGCCCGCCAGCCCAGCACGGCCGGCGCGTCGACGAGCATGATCCGTACGACCTCGTCCCGCTCGCACGCGGACAGGAAGGCGTCCAGCGCGCCCAGCATGCCGGCCGGGATGCCGCCGACCTCGATGGCGTCGGTGGCCGCGGCGTGGATCTCGTCGGTCAGCTCGACCTCCATCCGCAGCAACACGGCCCGGAACAGGTCGGCCTTGTCCGCGTAGTGGTGGTACAGCGCGCCCCGGCTCAGGCCGGCCTCGGTCACGATCTCGGCGGCCGACACGTTCGCGTACCCGCGCTCCGCGAACAGCCGCCGCGCGGTGGCCACCAACTCCGCCTTGGTCGCCCGCGACCGGTCCGCCTGCCTGTCTGCCACCAGTCCCGCCACGCTGCCGTCCGGCGGCCAGCTCACGACCGCAGGAAATCCACCACCAGCTTGGCCAGTTCGGCCGGCTGGTCCTCCGGCACGAAGGTATACGAGTCGGCGACGGACGCCCGGCGCACGTCCGGCAGCAGTTCGGCGAGCCGGTCGGCGAGTTTCGGCGGGAACACCTTGTCGTCATCGGCGCCGACCAGCAGCACCGGCCGCGTGAACTCGGGCAGCTTCTCGGCCGCCGCGATCGTGTACCGGCTGTCGATGCCACGCAGGAAACGTCGCGTGTCCCGCCGGACGGCCGCGCTGTCGTGGGTGGGCCGCACGTACGACGCGACCACCTCGGGTGGCGGCATCCTCTTGACCACCATGCCGAACGCCAGCGGTCCGCGCTGCACGAACCCGAACCTGACCATCCTGGACAGCAGCCAGACGAAGCCGGGCACCGCGGCCATCGTGGTCAGCGGCTTGAAGCCGGGCGGCAGGAAGTAGTCGAACGCGTCGCACGGCGTCAGCACGACCTTGCCGATCCGTTCCGGGTGCTCGGTCATCAGGAGCTGCGTCAGCGCGCCACCGGTGTCGTTCGCGACGATCGTGGCGTCGGTCAGGTCCAGCGCGTCGAGGAATTCGGCGATGAGCCCGGCGACGCCGGGCGGCGACAGGTCGGCCGACGGCGGCATCGGGATGGTGTGCGCGCCGAGCGGCCAGTCCGGCGCCAGGCAGCGGAAACCGGCGTCGGCGACGGTGGGGACCACGTTGCGCCAGAGGTCCGCGTTGACCAGCAGGCCGTGCACGAACACCACCGGCGGGCCGTCCCCCCGCTCGCGGTAGGCCAGCCGGCCGGTGGGCAGGTCGATCGTGCGTGCTGTGCCGAGCTCGGTGCTGTCCGCCATGGTTCAACCAGAACATACATGCAGTATGTATGTCAATCGTCGACCACGTCGGCCGTGAACATCGCGACCAGACCCATCCCGCCGAACTCCACCAGGTTCGCGCCGGACGCCTGCCATTCGGGTGTCAGGAACGCGGCCCTGGCCGTCTCCTTCGACTCGAAGTACAGCTCCGCGATCAGGTACGGCTCGGCGTCGGCCAGGAATCCCGGCACGAACACCCGCGCCACCTTCGCGACCTCCGCGCGGACAAGGCCCGGCGTCTTCATCACCAGCGGCACGTGCGAGCCGAAATAGGCGTCGTCGAACGCGGCGGAATCCGCCGGTTTCCGGTAGAGCGCGATGTACTTGTGCACCGGTGTACCCCTGTCGTCGAAAGATTTGTTGTGCGGCAGGAACTCTCCGACACTATCCGCACTGTCCGCCGGATGGCGGCCGCGACGTAGCGTCGAGTACGCGATACAACACTGCCGGTGCTGACGGCTAGTCGATCATTAGTCCGATTCGGCGACATTGGTCGCTGCGGGCACCACAAGGAGCGATCATCACCGGTAGCCTGCGTTGGCATCGGCTGGTGTCAGGTGCGACCGTTTTGCAGGGAGCGTCGAGACTGAGGTGGAGCAGGACAAACCGCTGACCGCGGACCAGCTACCGGAATGGGACAACGAGGTACGCCGGTTGATGCAGGCTGGTCATCTGGCCGAGGCCAATGTCCTGTTCGACAACGCTGTTGCGCATCCGCCCGCCGCCGAGCGCACCATCAGGGCGGCACTGCTGACATCCCGTGCCGTGCTCGCGTGGCGCCTCGGCCGTATCCCGCTCGCGCTGGAACTGGCGGCGGACGGCTGGACCGAGCTGGGCACCGGAACCGAAGGCCCGGCAGCGGCGTGGGCGCTCGGCCAACTCGGGTATCTCCTGGAGGGCATGGGCAACCGACGCGCAGCGCTGGACACGCTGCGGCGGGGGGTTCGGGTGGCCCGCGAGGCCGGTGTCACGATGATCCTGGCCACCAACCTCCAGCGCCTCGGTGGCACGCTCAACTTCCGGGCGGCCGAGGCAGCACCGGAACCGGCGCGGGCCGCATACGAGGAGGCGCGGGCGGTGCTGGCCGAGGGACTCTCCCTGCCCGGCGTCGTCGACCACCTGCGGCGGGCGATGCTCGGCGCGTACGGCAGGTCCCTCGCCGGGCTGGGTGAACTGGCGGCGGCGGCCGAAGCCGCACGGCAGGTGCTGAAGACGGCGGACGACGAACTGTGGGCGATGGCGGTCGGCGAGTGGGTGCTGGCCATTGTCGGCAAAGCACGCGGTGAACTCGTCGAGGCACGCACGCTGGCGGCTCGTGCCGTGCACAATGCCGAGCAGATCAACGACACGTCCCTGCTGCTGCGGTTCTCGCAGGATCTCGCGGACATCTGCGCCGAACTGGAGGACCCGGTCGGCGAGGCGGAGGCGTTGCGGCGCAGCGTGGCGGCGGCCAGGAAGGCGGCCGACACGCTGCGCGAGGGCCTCGGCCAGGCCCTGGAACAACGCAGGCTGGCAGCGGCCGCACAGCGGATGGCGATGGCCGCCCATGAGGCCGCGGCCCGCGATCCGCTGACCGGGCTGGCCAACCGGCTCGGCCTCGAACGCACCGCGCCCGCGATGCTGGCAAGAGCGGTCGACGACGCCCGGACCCCGTGGCTGGTACTGGTGGACATCGACTGGTTCAAGGGCGTGAACGACGACGCGGGGCACGCGGCCGGCGACTCGGCGCTGCGCGAGATCGCCCAGCTACTGCGCAACGAGTGCCGCAGCGACGACCTGGTGGCCCGATGGGCCGGCGACGAGTTCGTGGTGCTGCTCGGCGACGCCAGCGGTGAGCGGGACGCTGGCCCGGTGGTGGCCGAGCGGATCAGGGCGTCGGTGGCCGGCCACGACTGGACCATGATCCTGGGCACCGCCCGACGGCCGACGGTGAGCATCGGCGTCGCCAGTGGGCCGGTCGTGCTCGACGAGCTGTTCGCGGCCGCGGATCTCGTGCTGTACCAGGCGAAACGGCAGGGCCGTAACCGGGTCGCGGTGTACCAGTCGTTGACCGACATCAGCCAGCTCGCCAGCGAGCGCTAGGCGATCAGGCCGCCCCGGTAGGCCACCAGCGCGGCCTGCACGCGGTTGGCGGCGCCGATCTTGCCCAGCACGGCCGACACGTAGCCCTTCACGGTCGCCTCGGACAGGTGCAGCGTCGCGCCGATCTCGGCGTTGGACATGCCCTGGCCGATCAGCGCGAGCACCTCGCGTTCCCGGTCGGACAGCACGGTGAGCAGTCGGCGGGCGGGTTCCGCGGCGCGCTCGCCGTTGGCGACCGCCGCCAGCACCCGCGCGGCCACCCCCGGATCGAGTACCGCACCACCCCGCGCCAGGTCCCGCACCGCCTTGACGAGCTGCGTCGGCTCGGTGTCCTTGAGCAGGAAACCGCTGGCGCCCAGCCGAAGCGCCTCGCTCACGTAGTCGTCGACGTCGAACGTGGTCAGCATGCACACGGCGGGCGGTTCGGGCAGCGAGAGCAGCCTGCGCAGCGCGGCGAGACCGTCCGTGCTGCGCATCCGGATGTCGAGCAGCACGACGTGCGGCCGGTGCAGGCGGACCAGATCGGCCACCTGCAGGCCGTCGTCGCACTCGGCGACCACCTCGATGTCCCCCGCACTGCCGAGGATCATCCGCAGGCCGGAGCGGACCAGGTCCTCGTCGTCGGCGAGCACGACTTTGATCACGGATGCCTCCCCGTCGGGCGTGGTACGCCCGTTCGCATCATCTCACCAGCCGGTACCACCGGCCGACACCGGTCAGACACGCTCCGGTCACCACTGTGACGTTTGTCGTACCGATGGCCACGCAACGCTGTAGGCCGTTCAGCGGAAAGTAAACGTGAGGGACTTTCGCGATAGTCGTACCGGGGGGTAGCTTGTGATCCCGGACACGTCGATGTGGCCCCGGAGAGGAGCGTCGGTCATGAGCCGAACGGCTCGGTTGTTCTGCGTACTCGCGGCGTGTGCCGCGGTCAGCCTCAGTGTCACGGCCCCGGCCACCGCCGCCGGTAGCCGGCTCGGTACCCCGTTCGCCGTCACCGACTACTGCTCGGAACAGTGCGACGACATCCTGCCGCCCGGCGAGAACGGCAACGCCACCCTCGCCGACATCCTCGGCAACAAGCTGTTCGGCACCGCGCCGGCACACACGAACGACCAGCTCAACACGTACGGCAACCTGGCGGACAACTACCAGGGTCTGACGAACGCCACGATCGACCAGTACTTCAACGACTCGTCATTCGGCGTGCCGGCCAGCCAGGTGGCCAGCAGCATCCAGCCACGCAGCGACGTGACGATCGTGCGGGACAGGGCGACCGGCGTGCCGCACGTCTACGGCACCACCCGATCGGGGACCGAGTTCGGCGCCGGCTACGCGGCAGCGCAGGACCGCCTGTGGCTGATGGACCTGTTCCGGCACGTCGGCAGGGGTGAGCTGTCCAGCTTCGCCGGCGGCGCGGCGGCCAACCGGCAGTTGGAGCAGACGTTCTGGGCAGCGGCCCCGTACACCGAGCAGGACCTGCAGAACCAGGTCACCGCGATCGCCGACAGCGGATCGGCCGGCGCGCAGGCCATGGCTGACATCAACTCCTACGTGGCCGGCATCAACGCCTACATCACGCAGGCGTTCAACAACCGCACGTTCCCCGGCGAGTACGACCTGACCGGCCACGTCAACCCGATCACCAACGCCGGCGGCATCGATGCCTTCCAAGCCACCGACCTGATCGCGATCGCGGCCGTGGTAGGCGCGCTGTTCGGCAGCGGCGGTGGCGGCGAGGTGCAGTCCGCGCTGGTCAAGGAGGCGGCGGACGCCCAGTACGGCCAGGCGGTAGGCGACCAGGTGTGGCAGTCGTTCCGCGAGGAGAACGACCCGGAGTCCGACCTGACCCTCCACACCGGACAGTCGTTCCCGTACGGCGCCAGCCCCGCCAACCCGCAGGGCGTCGCCATGCCAGACCCCGGCTCGGTGACCCAGCAACAGGAGGTCTTCGACCCGACCGGCTCCGCGACGTCGTCGGCGGTCTCTTCTTCGGTCTCCATGGCCGCGACCACCTCGGCGCTGGCCGACACCGGTCCAACCCGCGCGGTACCGGTGACCGCGAACGGCAGCGTGAACATGAACGCGGCCAAGGGCATCTTCGACAACGGCGTGCTGCCCGGCGCGTTGCTGTCGGACAAGCACGGCATGTCCAACGCGCTGGTAGTCAACGGGAAGTTCACGGACGACGGCCACCCGATCGCCGTGTTCGGGCCGCAGACCGGGTACTTCGCCCCGCAGTTGCTGATGCTGGAGGAGTTGCAGGGGCCGGGTATCAGTTCGCGGGGTGCGGCGTTCGCCGGCCTGAGCTTCTACGTCGAACTGGGGCGTGGCGCGGACTACGCGTGGAGTGCGACGTCGGCAGGCCAGGACGTGACGGACACGTTCGCGGTGCCGCTGTGCAATCTCGATGGTTCCGCAGCCACCACGAGTTCCACGGCGTATCTCTACAACGGCACGTGCACCGCGATGGTGCCACTGGAACGGGACGACTCGTGGACCCCGAACACAGCGGACAGCACGGCGGCCGGTTCGTACAAACTGATAGTCGACAAGACGAATTACGGTCTGGTGGAATTCAGAGCGAAGGTCGGCGGAAAGCCGGTGGTGTACACGAGCCAGCGGTCGTCGTACGGCCACGAGGCCGATTCGATCATCGGCTTCCAGATGTTCAACAACCCGGATGACATGGGCACGCCGCAACAGTTCGAACAGTCGGCGTCGAACATCAACTACACGTTCAACTGGTTCTACGTGAACAACACCGACATCGCCTACTACAACTCCGGCTGGAACCCGGTCCGGCCGGCCAACGTAGACCCGAACCTGCCGATCCAGGCGGCGTCCCAGTTCGAGTGGCAGAACTGGAACCCCGGCGCGGAATCGTCGGACCGCACACCGTTCGCCGCCCACCCGAACTCCGTAGACCAGGACTACTACATTTCCTGGAACAACAAGCAGGCGTTGAACTACACGTCGGCCGCTTTCGGTGATGGCAGTGTCTACCGCTCGAATCTGCTGGACTCGAGAGTCAAAACGCTGGTACAGAGCGGAAAGAAGATCGCCAGGTCAGACGTTGTCAAGGCAATGGCCGACGCGAGCGTGACGGACCTGAGAGGTGAGGACGTCCTCCCGACGCTGCTGAAAGTGATCAACAGCCAGCCGGTGACGGACCCGACCCAGGCCGCGACAGTCGCCCAGTTGACAACGTGGGAACAGGCCGGCACGAAGCTGGTGGAAACGACCCCAGGAAGCCAGACATACGTCAACGCGGCGGCAATCCAGACGATGGACGCATGGTGGCCACTGCTGGTACAGGCGGAATTCCAGCCAGGCATGGGCACGAACCTGTTCAACGCGATGGTGGGCGCGATCCAGATCAACGAATCACCATCCGGCGGCCAAACCGGCCCAAGCGCGGGCCCGGTAGACGCGAACGAGTCGATACCACACAAGGGTTCGTCGTTCCAGTTCGGCTGGTGGTCCTATGTAGACAAGGACCTGCGGGCGATACTGGGCCAACAGGTCCAGGGCGCACTGGCAGTCCCGTTCTGTGGCAACGGCAGTCTG
>DATBDL010000222.1:0-18509 GCA_036269975.1 Pseudonocardiaceae bacterium
GCTGATCGCGGCGTGCGGCAGGTCGCCGAGGATGTCCCTGGTCAGCCGGGTGAGCACCCGACCGGGGCCGACCTCGACGAAGACGCGTGCCCCCGCCTCGTACATGTTCTCGATCTGCTCGACGAACCGGACCGGCGCCGCGATCTGGGCGGCCAGTTCCCGCCGGACGGTCCCGCCGGTGTACCGCCGGCCGGTGCGGTTCGACCACACGGGCAGCACCGGGTCCGAGATCGTGGCGACACGCAGGTCGGCGGTGAACACGTCGCTCGCGGCCGCGACGAGCGGACTGTGGAACGCGCACGCGACCGGAATGATCGTGGCGGCGACGCCACGCGCACGCAGCCGCGCCACCAGCCGGTCGACTGCCGCGAGCTGCCCGGAGACCACCACCTGTTTCGGGCCGTTGTCGTTGGCCAGCACCACGTCGAGGTCCGGCAGGTCGGCGGAGATCTCCGTCCAGGACGCCCGAACGGCGGCCATCGCGCCCGGCTGGTCGCCCGCGGCGCCAGCGATGGCGGCCGCCCTGGCCCGGCTCAGCTCCAACAGTGTCGGCAGGTCGAACGCGCCACCCGCGTGCAGCGCGACCAGTTCGCCGAAGCTGTGTCCGGCCAGGAAATCCGGCCGGACCCCCAGATCGCCGAGCAACGCGCACAGCGCGGCCGACACGAGTCCGAGCGCCGGCTGCGCCACGTTCGTGTCCGTGACCGCCCGCTCCTGCGCGCCGGTCGTCGCCTGGTCGAACGACGTCGGCGGGTACACCACCGGCACCAGGTCCGGGGCCAGCCGCAGCACATCTGCCAGCTCGGGGAAGTGCACGAACAGCTCGGCCAGCATCCCGGCGCGCTGGCTGCCCTGACCGGGGAACAGGAAGGCCACCTTGCCGGCCTGCCCGTGCTCGGCAACGGTGAAAGCACGAGCCGAATCGGCCAGATCGGCGGGGGACTGGGCGACCACAGCCAGTTGCACCGGATCGTCCGTGCCGCCCGCTGCCGCCAACGCGAGTTCGCGCAGCGGCCGCCCGGATTCGGCCAAGGCGGTCAGCGCGGCACGGGCCGAGTCCGGGTCGGTGCCCCTGGCCAGGAACAGCTCGCTGGACCAGTCGCGCAGCCCGTGTTCCCGGTCGGGCGGGACAGGGCCTGCCACGAGGACGGCGTGGAAGTTAGTCCCGCCGAAGCCGAACGCGCTCACGCCGGCGACGCCGTGCCGGCCGGGCGCGGGCCGGGCCACGGTGGTGAAGGCGAACGGGCTGAGGTCCGCCTGCCACGCGGTGTTGGGATCGACCAGGTTCAGGGTGGGCGGCACGACCTCGTGCCACAGCGCGAGCGCCGCCTTGATCAGGCCGGCCAGTCCGGCGGCGCACTTGGTGTGTCCGATCTGGCTCTTGACCGAACCGAGCGCGATGGCGCCCGGCTTCGCACCGGCAGCGGTGAAGAACTCGGTGAGCGTGCGCAGTTCGGTCCCGTCGCCCACCGCCGTGCCGGTGCCGTGCGCCTCCACCATCGTGACGTCGCCCGGCGCAACGCCGGCATCCACGTAGGCACGGTCCAGGGCGCGGTACTGGCCTTCCGGGCGCGGTGCCGTCAGCCCGAGCGCACGGCCGTCGCTGGCGGTGCCGACACCCTTGACGACGGCGTAGACCCGGTCGCCGTCCCGCTCCGCGTCGGCGAGGCGCTTGAGCACCAGGCAGGCCACTCCCTCGCCGAGCGCGATCCCGTCCGCCGCCGCGTCGAACGGCCGGCACCTACCCGTGGGCGAGAGCGCGCCGGCCGACGTGAACATCAGGTAGTCGTTGATGCCGTTGTGCAGGTCGACGGCCCCGCACAGCACCATCGAACTGGTGCCGGCCCGGAGTTCCTTGACGGCGACGTCGAGCGCGGCGAGCGACGAGCCGCAGGCCGCGTCCACGGTGTAGTTCGCGCCGCGCAGGTCCAGGCGATTCGCGATCCGTCCCGAGATGACATTGGCGAGGGTGCCCGCGAACGTGTCCTCGGTCAGCGTCGGCAGCTCGGCCAGCAGGTCGTCGGGCACCCGTTCGAGGTAGGTCGGCAGCAGGGCGCGGAACGCCGCCGCATTGGCCAGGTCACCGCCGGCCTCGGCACCGAAGATCACGCTGGTGTGCTCGTGGTCGAATCCCCGGTCGGCGTAACCGGCGTCCGCGAGCGCGCGCCGCGCCGTCTCCAGCGACACGAGCTGTGCCGGATCGATGCTGCCCATCGACGTGGGCGGAATCCCGTAGGCGAAGGGATCGAACGTCAGCGGTGGCAGGAAACCGCCCCACCGCGACGCCGACTCGCCTGCGTAGCGGTCGACGTCCCAGCGGTCGGGCGGGACCTCGGCCACCGCGTCCGTGCCACGGAGGATGTTGGACCAGAACGCCGGCAGGTCGGTGGCGCCGGGGAACGAGCAGGCGATCCCGACGATGGCGATGTCGCGGTCGGCGGGGGACGGCCGCTGGTGTTCGAGCCGCCGCCCTGTCGCCCGACCGTGCCGGCCAGGATCCGCGTCGCCGACTTCGGCGGCCCGCGCGAGCAGCAGGCTCGTCGCGCCCGTAGTGACCTCGTCGTGCAGCTCGGCCATGGTCGTCGTGCCGGTCCGCAGCGCCGTCACCTGGCCGGCCAGGTAGAGCCCCTCGCTGACCTGTGCGGTCGCGTCGACCTCGCGCAATCCGCTGTCGGTGCGTCGGAGTCCCTTGCTGGCGATGCGCAGCCGTCCGGTGTTGAGGTCTTCGAGTCGCTGCCACACCTCCTGCGCCGCGAGCCCGGCCGTCGCCGTCAACTCGGCCCTGACCTCTTCGAACGTGTCGGTGTACCGGCTCGGCAGGCAGCGCGTCCGGTGGCCTGGCGCGGTCTCCAGCGTCACCGTCGACGCGGCCCGAACCACCTGGTCCTGGAAGACGTCCGTGATGGCACCGGTCGCCACAGCCTCACGGGTGAACAGGTAGGCGGTGCCCATCAGGACGCCGACGCCCGTCCCCGCCGCCGCCTGCTCGGCCGCCATGGCCGCGACCGCCGCCGCCGAGCGGGCGTCGTGCACGCCACCCGCGAACAGGATCTCCACGCCGTGACCCTGACCCCGCAGCACGTCCAACTGCTGTTCCCACAGCACGAAACTCGACCGTGGACCGATGTGCCCGCCGCATTCCGCACCCTCGAACACGAACCGTCGCAGGCCGGCATCGAGGAACTGCCGTAGCAGGATCGGGGACGGCGCGTGGACGTAGGTCGCGATACCTGCGGCTTCCAGCGCCTTGGCCTGTGCGGCCCGACCGCCGGCGAGCAACGCGCAGCGGGGCCGGACGGCCAACACCTCGGCGAGCTGCCGCTCGACCAGACCGGCGTCGAGGAACCCGAGCAGCCCGGCACCCCATGGCCGGTCGCCGAGCAGGTCAGCGGTCCCGCGCAGCAGGCCGGCGGTGGTCGGCCCGTCGGCCGTCGCGACGGCGACGAACGGGAAACCGCCGTGCTCGGCCACCGCGGCGGCGAACGCGGGTTGGTCGCTCACCCTGGTCATCGGGCCCTGGACGACCGGCAGTGCGCTGCCCAGCGTGCGGCCCAGCGGTGCGCCCTGTTGGGACGGTCCGGCCACGGGTCGCTCGCGGACCGCCGCCGCGACGGCTCGGACCGCGCCTTCCGTGTCCGGGTAACGGCGTGCGAACAGCGGCGCGAGCGACGTGTCCGAACGGGACAGTCGAGCGCGTTCGGCTGCGAGCGTGCGGGCGTCGGGCAGCAGCGCGAGCTGTTCGTCCAGCAGGACTCCGAACGCACCGGCCGCGACGACGCCGGCCGCCGTCCTCGGGCCGGTGCCGGCCACCCAGATCGGCATGTCCGCGCCACACATGTCCAGGAGTTGTTGCAGCAGGACGAAACCGGACTCCTCGCCATCGCCGGCCGCGAGCAGTCCAGCCGCACCCGCCGCCATGGCGGCCACCGCCGCCGGCAGTGATCGCACCCCGGCCACGACCGGCACGGACGTGGTCGGAAACGCAGCCCCCGGATCGATCAGCACCACGGCCGCACCGCCGTCCACCAGCGCGTCGAGGGGGAGCGAGCACTCGGCCGGCACACGGACACCGAACGGCGTCCTGGCCACCCGGACCAGGTCTGCCGCGGTGTGGTGGGCCAGGTCGAGCAGGCCGAGTCCACCGCCACGGGCAGCGGCACCGGCCAGGTGGGAGCCTGCGCTGCCGGACACCAGGACCCGCGTTCGCGCGCCGAAGACGTCGCACACCGGCGTACCTCCTTGTTCACCAGCAGCACCGATTCGCAACCTCCGATAGAAAGCACAATAGAGAGGAAGAAATGGATCCTCCATCTCCAGATGGAGGTATACGTGTCAACTGTCTAACGGTATACATGTCAACCAACCTCCTAGCCGCACTGGAGCCGCCGTGGAACTGGCCGGACGCGTGGTGGTACTGACCGGGGCGGCGCGCGGGATCGGCGCCGCGATGGCCCGGCGCTTCGCATCGGCGGGCGCCGCCGGGCTGGTGCTCTCCGACGTCGACGTCGCTGGCGCGGAAAGCGTCGCTGACGAGATCGTCGTCGCTGGGGGACAGGCCACGGCGGTGGCCGCGGACGCCGGGTCGAAGGACGATCTGAAGGCCCTCGTCCGGGCCGCCAGGAAGACCTACGGCGGGTTGGACGTCTTCTGCTCGAACGCGGGCGTCGCGTACGGCACCGGCGTGCACGCGTCCGGCGAGCAGTGGGAACGGTCCTGGTCGGTCAACGTCATGCAGCACGTCTACGCCGCGCAGCTCGTGCTGCCCGCCATGGCCCGCGCCGGCAGCGGTTACCTGCTGATCACGGCCAGCGCCGCCGGGCTGCTCGCGGCGCCGGGCGACGCGCCGTACTCGGTGAGCAAGCACGCCGCGGTCGGCCTTGCCGAGTGGCTGGCGCTGACCTACCGGCCACGCGGCGTCCACGTGAGCGCGTTGTGCCCGCTCGGTGTCCGGACCGACCTGCTCGCACCGGCGCTCGCGGCCGGACATCCCGCCGCGCTGGCGATCGCGGCGGCCGCGCCGCTGCTGGAGCCCGAGGACGTGGCCGCCTGCGTCGTCGAGGGTATCCGTGCCGAGGAGTTCCTCATTCTCCCGCACGAATCGGTACGGGAGTCCTACGCCCAGAAAGCACGCGGCGTCGACAAGTGGATCGACGAGATGACGTCAGTCGGCTCGTCAGGAGGGCACTGATCGTGGAATTCCGGAGAGTCGGGTCGAGCGGTCTGGCCGTGAGCGAGATCGCCTACGGGAACTGGCTGACCCATGCCGACACCGCGGACTGCGTGTCAGCGGCGCTCGACGCGGGCATCAACACGTTCCACAGCGCCGCCGCATGGGGCGAAGGGGCCGCGGAGGAGGCACTGGCGAGCGCGTTGACGGGTGTTCGGCGCGACGAACTCGTCCTGTGCACCGGTGTCTTCTGGCCGGAGGGCAACGGGCCCAACTCGGCGGGGCTCTCGCGCAAGCACCTGTACGACTCGCTGCACGGATCGCTCCGCCGGCTGGGCACGGACTACGTCGACGTCTACCTGCTGCTGCGGTTCGACTACCAGACCCCGGTCGATGAGACCTTCCTCGCGCTGTCGGACCTCGTGCGAGCGGGCAAGATCCGCTACGTCGGCACCTCCGAATGGACGGCGGAGCAGTTGCTGCGTGCCGCATCGGCGGCGGAGCGGTACTCGGTGCCGCTCATCGTCAACGAGCCCCACTACTCGATGATCTGGCGGGTGGCCGACGCCCAGGTCATGCCGGCGTGCGAGCGGCTGGGAATCGGCCAGTTCGCCTCGGTGCCGCTCGCCCAGGGAGTGCTGACCGGCAAGTACGGCAAGGGAAAGCGGCCGGCGGGCTCGCGGGTGAACGGAACGCGGCAGCAACGGGAGTCCGTCGAGGGACTGCTGCTCCCCGAACTCGTCGACCGCGTCGACCTGCTGCACGGCGTGGCCGGCGACCTCGGCCTGACCACGGCCCAGTTGGCCCTCGCCTGGCCACTGCAGAACGCGACCGTCGCGTCGTCGGTCGTGGGCGCGCGCAACGCGGCGCAGGTGACCGAGAACGCCAAGGCCGCCGGAGTGCGGCTGGATCTCGACGTGCTGAACCGGATCGACCAACTGCTGGGCGCCTACGTGTGCACGGACCCCCGATTGGTCTGGTCGCCGCCGGCCATGCCGCTGTAGCCGGTTACAGCAGGCCGGCCTCACCGGCCTTGGTGATGGCCTCGACCCGATTCCGGGCACCGAGTTTGTGCAGCGCGGACTGTAGGTACGTCTTGATCGTGTTGCGGGTCAGGTCGGTCGACAGGGCTATTTCCGGATTCGTCTTGCCTTCCGCCGCCAGCCGTAGCACCTCGTATTCACGGCGGGTCAACCCCAACCGGGACAACGCCATGGAACGGCGCGACTCGTCGGAGACGATTCGCGGGTCGACGACCTGCTCGCCATGCAGAACCCTGCGCAGCGCGGCCGAAAGAGCGGTTCCGGTGATGTCCTTCAACAGGCCGCCGTCCGCGCCGGCGTCGAGTGCGCTTTTCATCGCGGTATGGTCGGTGTACGCGGTGAAGATCACCATCCGCGCCGTCGGGCACGCCTGCCGTATCTTCGTGATGACTTCCGTCGCGGACATGTCCGGCAGCCGGAGATCCAGCAGGACGATGTCGGGCTGAAGCTGCCGGACCTGCGCTGTCGCCGCTCGGCCGGACTCGGCCGATGCGGCGACGAACAGCATGGGGTCCGACCGCAGCAGTAGTTTCACTCCGTCGCGCACGACCGGGTGGTCGTCCACGACGAGAATCGTCTTGCTCTTCATCTCGCGACCACAGCCGAAACACAACTCGACCGCACGGTGATTGACAAGTGGCCGTGAGTAAGGCTTTGTGTCAGCCACCGTAAGTGGATATAACGCTTTTCGGTTCGATGTCAGTACGGGATGCCACCGTCGACGTCGTCCCTGATCCGTTCGGCAAGTTGCACCAGGACCGTCAGTTCCTCCGCCGTCGCGTGGTCCAGCAGGTGTCGCCGGACCGCGTTGGCGTGTGCCGGCGTCACGGCATTGATGACCGCTCGGCCGTCCTTCGTGATGGAGACGACGATCTGCCGGGAGTTCGGGTCCGGCATGCGGGTCAGCAGTCCGCGAGCCTCCATTCGGGCTAGCTGATGCGAAATACGGCTCTTCGACCAAAACATGGACGATGCGAGATCCTGCTGCAGAATCCGACCGGAGTCGGTCTCGGCCAGGTGCAGTAGCACACTGTGATCAGCGGCCGACAAGTCGGATACTTTCCGCACATCGGCCGCGACCCGAAAGCGCAGCAGGTCGGACAATCGGAGCAGTGATCGCCAGATGTGGGTCTCGTCGGCGGAAAGCGCGGTGTTGGCGGCCATGCTGTTAAATTACCCAATTAGCACCGAGAAGTGGGTGATTCTTCGCCGCGCGTCGTGGCGCCGACCGCGCGGACGGCGGAGATCACAGCGGACATGCGGGCCGACAGGTGCTCACCGTCGCGCACGACGAGCACGTTGTACCGAGCGGTCTCCAGTCCGGCGATCCGCAACCGCGCGAGCGGCGTGTCCGAGGGGCCCGGCGTGCCAGCCGGAGCGATGGTGATGCCCCACCCCATACCGACGAGGCCGATCGCGGTGCCCACGTCGTTGACGGTGGCCGCGACCCGAGGCTGAAAGCCGGCGATGGCGCACATGCTGCTCACCAGTCGGCCCAGTGCGCTGTCCGGCCACATCACCCAGGACTCGTCCCGCAACTGTTCCATGCGGCAACCGGGGCGGTCGGCCAGCGGATGCCCGGTCGGAACGCACAACAGCAGCGGATCGTGGCCGAGGACCCATTCCCGCAGGCCGGGTACGGACGATTCGTGAGAATTCCCGTACCGCGAGACGATCACCATGTCGAGTTGGTCGCGCCGGACCGCGTCGGGGCCGGCGTCGTCCGTGGTACTGGCAAGTCGGATTTCCATTTCCGGAAACCGTCGGCGCACCTCGGTGAGCGCCCTGCTCATGATCGGAGGCCCCTCGCGGAACGGGATTCCCACGCGGAGCAGCCCTTTGACGTCGGGGTCGGCACCGGTCAGCGTGGCTTCGGCAGCGCGCAGTTCGACCAGAATCCGCTCGGCGTGCTCGACGAGCACCCGCCCAGCAGGCGTCAGGGCGACACGGTTACCGGAGCGGCTCACCAGTGCGGTCCCCGCCTCGGCCTCCAGCGCCGCGAGTTGCTGGGACACCGCTGAGCGGGTGTACCGCAACACCCGCCCAGCAGCGGCAATAGACCCCTCGGCGGCAACGGCGCGCAACATGATGAGCTTCCGGACGTCGAGCATGTGTCGCACCTTCTTACGCCGAGCGTGACGTACCGTCACGTCAGCTTACTCATCGCCCGACCCGACTGGTGGCGGCTTGAGGATCATGGCGACGTTCATCCAGAAGCCGGCCGATGCGATCACCACCAGCAAAGTGGACAGTGCCTTGTCGTCGTAGTGCTTGCCGACCTCGGCGAACAGGTGGTCCGGGACCCGTTCTTCACCCCGTTGGTTCGGCTGGAACACCGCCTCGGTCAGAGCCAGTGCGGCTCGTTCCGTGTCCGTGAAGTAGGGCGCGTCCCACCAAGTCGCCACAGCGGCGATCCGCTCCTCGGACTCGCCGGCCGCGCGTAGGTCGACCGAGTGCCGGATCGTCTGGTAGGTGTTGCCGACGATCTGGCCGGCGCGTAGGTAGATCAGGCTGATCGTCGTCGATGGCAGCGCACCGTTTCCGGCGGCCTTGACCAGTGCGCGTGCCACCTCCTGGATTTCGGGTACGAGCGTGTTGGCGTCGGGGATGCGTGGTGCCACAACGGCCTCCATGATGGTCGAAGTCGTCCCAGACCCCACACAGGGCCCGAGAACGGTGTCATCCCTTCGACTCCTCACACGCCCGCGATGTGACAGCGTCGATCAGAGAGTGGGGTCCGTGGTCGGACCTGTCCGGCGGCGGGAACTCCGCCAGCCCGGTCAGGTAGTAGCTGACGGTCACGTCCAGCGACGTGGGGCGTGGCAGGTGCAGCACCCCCACAGGTCCCTGGTGTAGGCGGCGGTCTGCGTGTGGTCGGACGGGAAGTGCGGCCGTCCAACGAACGCCGTTGTCGGGTTGGATGGGGGCATGACCAAGTTCGTGATCGTAGGTTCGGGCTGGCGTTCCGAGTACTTCTGGCGCCTCGCCGCCGCGCTGGACGATCTGACCTGTGCCGGTGTGGTGTCGCGCCGGCCGAAGGAACTGCCGGTACCGGTGCACCTGTCACTGGACGAGTGCCTCGCCGCGACGAAGCCGGACTTCGTGGTCACCGCGGTGCCCTGGAGCGTGACTCCGACGCTGCTGGTGGAACTGGTCGAGCGTGGCCTGCCGGTGCTCGCCGAGACGCCGCCCGCGCCCGACGTCGACGGGTTGCGCGCGCTCTGGCAGCAGGTCGGGGACAGCGGGTTGGTCCAGGTCGCAGAGCAGTACACCCGGATGCCCGCGCACGCCGCCCGCGTCGCGCTGGTCCGCAGCGGCGTCATCGGCGATCCGACCAGGGTGGACGTCTCGTCCACCCACCAGTACCACGCCGTCTCGCTGATCCGAACGCTGCTGGGGGTGGGATGTGGACCGGCCGATGTGCGCGCCGTGCGGACGACGGCACCGCTGGCCGACCCGCTCTCGCGCGACGGATGGGCCGACCCGGTCGAAGTCAGGCCGGCCACCACGACGATCGCCACGATCGCGTTCCGGGACGGCGGGTTCGGCGGTTACGACTTCACCGACAACCAGTGGCACAACCAGTTGCTGGCGCGCCGGCTGCTGGTCCGTGGCACCCACGGTGAGCTACACGATCAGGAGGTCGTGCGCCTGGTGGCCGAGCGGACGATCGTGCGCTCGTCGATCGTGCGCCGCCAGACCGGCTACGACCTGGACCTGGACGGCTTCGACACCGACCACATCACGTTCGGCTCCGACGTCCTCTACCGCAACCCGTACCAGGGCCGGCGGTGGAACGACGAGGAGATCGCCATCGCCACCCTCCTTCAGGACACGGCGGCCTGGGTCCGTGACAGCGGGCCGGCGCCGTATCCACTGGACGACGGCATCCAGGACCACCGGATCGCACTGGCCATCGAGGAAGCCGCCGACAACGCCGGCACCGTCCACGTCGAAGCCGAGCCCTGGCACTGATACCGCCGCTGTCCGTCCATAACGGACGGACAGCGGCGGTACGAGGACGACTACGAGACCGACCGCGCGGCTTCGAGGATGACGTTGGTCGTCACCTGGGGTTGCGAGATCATCGGGACGTGCGACGATGCGACCGTCTCGACGTGGGCGTGCGCCCGTCGTGCCATGAACCACTGGGTCGCCGGTGGGATCGCGTGGTCGTTCGTGGACAGGAGATACCACGACGGGATCGTCTTCCACGCCGGATCGCCGGAGGGCTCGGTGAACGCGGCGACCGAGAACGGCCGCTGTTCGGCCCACATGAGGTTCGTCGTCGCGAGCGGCAGGTCGCCGGCGAAGGCATCGTGGAAGGCGGCCTTCTTGATGTAGAGGTCGGTTCCTTCGCCGCCGGGTAGCGGGTACTGCCGCATGTCGAGATTGGCCGGGGTGATCATGGTGCCGGGGTTCATGGTCACCAGTGTCTGGAGCGTCTCACCCGTGTCGGGCGCGAACGCCGAGACGTAGACGAGCGCCTTCACGTTGGGCACGCCACGTGCGGCGTTGCTGATGACGGCGCCACCGTAGGAGTGGCCGACGAGCACGATCGGGCCACTGATGCTCTGCAACACACTGCGGATGTAGTCGGCGTCCGAGGTCAACCCGCGCAACGGATTGGCGGGCGCGATGACCGGATACCCGTCCCGTTCGAGGCGGCTGATCTCGCCGTTCCAACCGGACGAGTCGGCCCAGCCACCGTGTACGAGCACGACAGTGGGTTTGACGGCCGGACGGGTCGCCGCGGCCGCAACGTGCCCTGCCTGGCCGCTGGCCGGGTTGACACTGAACAACAGGGCGAGGACAAGACCGACTGCGACAGTCAGGACGGCGGCAACCCGCCCCCGTCTCAAGTGCTTCACGTTGTCTCCCAAGGGGTCGGGTCAGGAACCGGTCGTTGCGGCTGCCGCCTGCCGGATGACGTCGGCGGTGGCGCGTGGTTGGGACACGTAGACGGAGTGGCTCGCGGCCACCTCGCTCACCGTGGCTCCGGCGCGGTCGGCCATGGCGCGCTGCGCTGGCGGCGGGATCATGTGGTCGTCGCCGGCCACCAGGTACCAACTCGGCTTGTCGCGCCATGCCGGCCGGCTGATGGTGCCGCCGAGCGCGTCGACGCCCCACGGCACCTGCGAGTCCGCCATGAACCGGGCCAGTTCCGCGGACAGGTCCGCCGCGAACGACGCCGCGAACTTCGCCTTGTCGAGGAACAGGAATCCGTCGACCGGCGCGAGGATCGGCGGGACGGCCGCGCCGGGCGGCGGGTTGGCAGTGAGGACGTTGACCGACTCGTCCTTGTCCGGAGCGAACGCCGCGATGTAGACGAGGGCTGTGACGGCGTCGTGGTTGCCGGCCTCGGTGATGACCGCGCCGCCGTAGGAGTGGCCGACCAGGACGACCGGGCCGCCGATGGCGTCGATGGCCCGACGCGTGGCGGCGACGTCGTCGGCGAGGGACAGGGTGGGGTTCTGGACGATGGAGACGGCGAAACCGTCTCGGGTGAGCAGCTCGTGGACGTGCTGCCAGCCCGAGCCGTCGACGAATCCGCCGTGGACGAGCACGACGTGGGCTGAGTTCGTGGTCATGGTGGGTCCCCTTCGGGACGAGCGAGCCGGGTTCGACGCCGTGGACGCTAAGCGCGTCGAGTGCGCGGGCTGTGCGGATCGAGTGATCGGCCACCACCCTGTGAGCAGGTCGGCGGCGACAGCCGGCGGCGGCAGCGGGCAGGATGAGCCGATGACGACCACCGCGCCCGCTGGTCCGGTGCGGTTTGCCCTTTTCGGTGGTGTTCGGGCGTGGCGGGGTGACGTCGAGCTGCCCCTCGGACCGCCTCGACAGCGCGCGCTGCTTCAGTTGCTGCTCGTCGCCGGCGGGGAGCCGGTGGGCATGAGCGAGATCGTCACCGCGCTGTGGCTGGACGAGCCGGCCGCGAGCGCGACGAACCAGGTCCGCCGGCACGTCGGTGAGCTGCGTCGCCGCTTCGAGCCGGAACTCGGCCGGCGTGCGGTCGGCCGTTGGCTGCTGCCGACCAGCTCCGGCTACCGGATCGCCGTCGACGCGACGAATCTGGACCTGCTCCGGTTCCGGGAGCTGACCCGCCAGGGTGCGGACCTTGCCGCTACGTCGGCCGAAGCCGCGACCGCGCTGTTGGCGCAGGCATTGGAGGTGGCGCGCGCCGCGCCGGGAGACGACTCGCTCCGGGGGCTGCCCCGGTTCGTGGCGGCGGAGGACGAACGTGTCCGAGCCGTGACGGGGGCGGCGCGGATCGCGCTGTCGGCCGGGTTGCCCGGTGACGTGCTGCCGTGGCTGTCGGGGATCGCGGGCGCCCACCCGTTCCACGAGCTGCTACAGGCATGCCTGATGGACTGCCTCACCAGGTCCGGCCGGTCCGCCGACGCGTTGGCGTTGTTCGAGCGGGTCCGCACCCGGCTGCGCGACGAACTCGGCATCGATCCCGGCGCCGCACTCACCCAGGCGCAGGCCAGAGCGTTGGCGGGCCCCGCCGGCCCGGCCCCCGCCGTCACGGCCACCCCACCCGCGCAGCTACCGGCACCACTGCCCGGTTTCGCCGGCCGCCGCAGGCTACTCGCGGCCCTACGCGAGGACAGTCCACAAAGGATGCTGCTGATCACCGGAATGGCGGGTGTCGGAAAGACGACTCTCGCGCTGCGCCATGCCGCGGAGATCGCGCACGACTACCCGGACGGGCAACTCTACGTCAACCTGCGTGGCTTCGATGCCACATCGGCGCCGACCGATCCGCTGGGCGCGCTGGGCGACCTACTCGAAGGTCTCGGCGTGCCATGGCAGGGGCAGCCCGAGTCCGTCGGCGGGCGGGCCGGACTGCTGCGCGGCATCCTGGCCCGGAAACGGGTCCTGTTGGTGCTCGACAACGTCCACCACTACCGGCAGGTCGAGCCGTTGCTGCCCGGCGCCGGCGCGAGCAGGGCGATCGTCACCAGTCGCAACGGGCTGCCCGGCCTGGTCGCCTTCAACCATGCCCGACTGGTCCAACTCGAACCGTTCGACGACGACGAGGTGGTCGAGTTCTTCGGCCACCGGCTGGCCAAGTCCGTTGACCGCGACGCCGTGATCAAGCTGGGACGGGCGTGCGCCGGCCTGCCGCTCGCGCTCGCGATCGTCGCGGCCCGAGCGGCGGCCAACCCGGACTTCGCGCTGGACATGCTCGTCCGAGAGTTCACCGTGTCGCCGCTGGCGCATCTCAATGCCGGCAGCGCCGACCTGGATCTCGGCACGGTGTTCTCGTGGTCGCAGCGGGGCCTGTCCGATGACGCGACGCGCGCCTTCGCGGCGCTGAGCGTCCACCCCGGACCGGAGATCTCGATCGCCGCCGCTGTCAGTGTCTCCGGGCTCGGCCCGCGTCGGACCCGCGACGTGCTGACCGAGTTGACGCTGGCCAGCGTGCTGCGCGAGAGCACACCGGGCCGGTTCGTCTGCCACGACCTGGTCCGCGAGTACGCGTTGAGCCTGCTGGCCGACAACGCACCCGAGGCGACCGCCCGGCTCGTGCAGCACTACGTACGGTCCACCAGAGCGGCCATCCGTAGCTTCGGCCAATCGCCGGCCGCACCGGCTGACTCGACTGTTCAGGGCATCATCGCGGAGACGTTCGTGTCCAGTCGCGACGCAACCCGTTGGTACGTCGAGGAACGGCACGTCCTGCACCAGGTGTGCCGCCTGGCCGTCGACGTGGGCGACCATCGGTCGGCGCTCATGTTGATGCTGGACTGGCGGCCGATGAGCCAGGCCGTCGACGCCCGCCACGACATGCTGCCCTTCGCCGAACTCGCCATCAAGGCGGTCGAGAACATGGACGAGCCGGCCTTGCGTGCCGAGTGTTACCGCGACGTGGCGTCCAACTTCGCTCGGACGAGTCGACCCGAACGAGCGAGAACCTACTTCGACCGGGCGGCCGCTGCGTTCGAGCAGGCCGGCGACCGCCTCGGCGCGGCCAACGTCCAGAGAAGTATGGCCGTGACCCTGGTGATGGACGCGGACGAGCGGGTCTGTCTGCTCGGAGAATCGGTAGCCGTCGCCCGCCAGTTCGATGACCAACCGGTCCTGGCGACGTCACTGCACTCGCTGGGACTCGGGCTGCTCTGGGCCGCCAGGTATCACGAGGCGCTGACGGCGTTCGCCGAATGCGCCACGATCATCGCGACCGCGCCCGGCCTGTCGTCGCTCGAAGCGCACATGCTCTCCGGCCGTTCACGAGCGCTGGCCGGTGCCGGTCGTCTGGCGGAATCGGCTGAGGTGGCGGAGAAGGCGTTGGCGTTCTTGCGGCGGGACGGCAAGAGTCAGGGCGAACTGAGACTGCTCCGGTCCCATGGGGACGTGCTCACCGCGCTCGGCCGGACCGCTGAAGGGGCGGACGTGTGGCGGCGGTTTCTGTTCCTCGCGCGCAGCCCCGAACTGGTCCAGGAGACCAACTCCCTTGACGACGACACCGAAGGGTCGGTGACCGTCGACCGGGTCAGGGCCAAGCTCGCCGTACTCGCGGTGGCTCCCGCCGACCACCGCGCGGTGGTCGAGGCGGGTGTGCTCGAATAGCTCGGCACACACGTCGGCCGCACCCCCCGCAGCGATCAGGGGGCGCGGCCGAGGTCGGCCATCAGGCCGGGCCCACGCGGCTGGCGTTGTGTCCGATCAGGTGAAATCCGACTAGCTGTTGAACTCCGTCAGCGGGAACGCACGGACCGGCCGTGGCGGAACGAGGAAGTTCTGCCGGCGGGTGGCCGTGATGAAGCGCTCCAACCCGTTGTCGTCCGGGTCCAGGGCCGGGTGTGCGGCCTGGAGGTCCTGGGCGGCCGAGTTGACGCGCATCTGGCGGAAGGATTCCGCGGTGGGCATGAAGATGGCGAACTCCAGCTTGGGCTGGAGGCTGCCGGCCGCGACATTGGAACCACCAGGGAACGTCTGGAACGCGGGTACGTCCAGGCTGGACAGGCCGGGGCCGTCCACCCGAATGTGGATCGGTGTGCCGTCCGCGGCGCGGGACGAACGTTGCAGCGACGATTCGTGCCCGATGCGGGGGACGCCGGTGAACGACTGGGTCTGCTGCACGGCCGGCGGGCTGTTCGGGTTGAACTGGCCGCCGGCGTTGGTGACGTTGAGCAGGGTGTCGTTGGTGCCCTGGAAGGCGTTGGGGACGAAGGCGGGGCAGCCGCCGTTGGTGAACTGGTCGTTCGCGTTGAAGGGGCTCGGCAGGCCCGTGGCTGTGCCGGTGGTGTTCGAACGGAACATGTACATGATCCGCTCGGTGGCGTCTTCGCCGTCGGGGTGCCGGGGGTCCTGGTTGGGCAGGGAGTAGAACTGGAACAGGTCCTCGATGTCATGCGAGAGATGCATGATCGAGCCGAGGCCCATGTAGTCGGTCGTCTTCGCGTTCGTGAGCACAGCGGAGCTGTTGCCGGCGAACGTGGTGATGGCAGGCGGGCCCGCGCCGTTGGTCTGCTGGTCGAGGAAGCCCATCCACATCGGGGAGTCGGGGTTGATGCGGGCGGCGTACTCGAAGTTGTTGCTGTTGGCCATCTGGCGGGGCAGGCCACGCTGCACGAACTGCACGCGGGTGGTCTGGAAGTTGATCAGGCCGTTGAACGGCGGCGACGGCAGGGTGATGCCGTTGAGTTTGCCGCTGCCCTTCAGCCAGGCCAGCACGTCGTTGAGGTTGGCGATCGAGTCGCTGCGCAGGTGGAAGCACATGTGGTTGCGCTCGATGACCACGTTGACGTTGAAGCGGTCCTTCGTGACGTTCGGGACGATCGCGTTGCGGCCGCCGACGAGGCCGTTCTGCACGTCGGTGGTCATCGGTACCGCTTCGGACAGCGCGTTGGTGGTGCCGTCCGGGTTACGGCCGGTGCGCAACTGCGGCATGTACGTCTGGACCAGCTTCCCGTTGATGCCGCCGGGGAGCATGTTGAAGTACGGGATGCCGTAGGAGATGTGCGTGAACACGCCGCTGGGGCTGAACGGGTAGAACTCGTCGATCCAGCCGAGCGCGTTCTGCAGCGTCAACTGGTCGTTCGGGGTCGGTACGCGGGTGAGGGTTGCCGGGACGAAGTAGGCGAACACCGGGCCGAACCCGGCCGTGATGTTGCCGGCGCCGTCGTTGAGGGTGACCGGCGCGGGGAGGAAGGCGCCGATGTCGTACTGGATTCGGGGGAACGTCGTTTCCGCGGGCTTCGTCGCGGCTGATGCGCGCAACGGGGTGAAGGCGGCCTGCTCGACCAGCGCCAACTGCGTAGCGACCGCCGCGCCGAAGCCGGCCTTGATTGCGCTACGGCGACTGATCTTTAAATTCTTGAAGTCGTTCAATGGCATGGGGGTGGGCCTCTCCTGCCGATGGTGCGGGGTATTCGCCGGGCATGTTTGACACGGCGTCACACGAGGTGACCGAAGTGGCCCGGCCCTGTAGTGGCTTGTCTGGACCAATTCCAGTAAAGACCTTGATCGTGAAAACACAACGGACGAAAAGGGTCTAAGGGCACCTGATCGGTCGGAGTCGCCCGTGCTACTGACCGGTACCCCATTTGACCAGGCAGTTGGCCTTCGCGGGCACGTCTTGTTGCGGAACTTCCCTAGTCCGAACGGGCGTGAGAAGTCCACATGGCAATCCTGGATCGAGGCGGCATTTGCCACTCGCGGGCCCGTTACCAATTGCCATCACTGTGGACCGTTCGGGGGCAGTCATGGGCCGGTGCCGCGATCACGCCGTCGTCATACCGCTGCCGTCCGCGCACGTAGAGTGCACGGCTGTGGTGGTGTGCGTGATGTCGCCGATCTGACGGCGGACCGGTGATCATCGACTGTCACGGCCACGACACCACCGCGCCGGCGGCAACGCCCGCCGGATCTGAAGTTCAGCGGAGGTGCTGGATGCGGATCAGGTTGCCGGCGGGGTCGCGGAAGGCGCAGTCGCGCACCCCGTACGGCTGTTCGATCGGTTCCTGGACGACCTCGGCCCCCGCGGCCTGCACCTTGTCGAAGGTGCTGTCGAGGTCGGGTGTGGCCAGCATGATCCAGCCGTAGGTGCCCTTGGCCATCATCGCCGCGATGGTGCTGCGCTCGGCGTCGGTGACGCCGGGGTCGGCGGCCGGCGGCGCGAGGAGGATGGACGTGCCGGGCTGGCCGGCCGGGCCGACCGTGATCCAGCGCATCGTGCCGCTGCCGACGTCGCTGCGGACCTCGAAGCCGAGGACGTCGCGGTAGAAGGCCAGTGATGCCTCCGGGTCGTCGTGCGGCAGCGCGGTCGTGTGAATGGTGATGTCTGTGCCGATGTCTGTGCCGATGTCCATGGCGGTCACCCTAGGTCCGGCTCGGTGCAGGTGCTTCTCGAATCCTGATCGGTCTCGTCACTTGTTTCGCCACGCGGGGCGGCGTCCCGGCCGCGGCTTCGGTCGCCTGGCTTCGGTGTGCTGCGATGAGTGCGCGTGTCCACGAGGGATGGCACATGCGACGGGTCCTTCCACAAAGGTCGCCTCAGCTCAGTTGGTCTCCCATGTGAAGCCGTCCGGGTCGGTGCAGGGGCCCGCGTCGCCGCCGATCGTGATTCGGTGCGATCCGGTGCCGTCCGCCGGCACGCCGACGTCCTTCGCCAGCGCCTTGCGGCCGTAGAGCGCCAACTTGACGGGACTCGACCCGCTGGCGAACTCGACGTACTTGCGGCCGAAGCTCTTCGCGACGGCGAGGCCGTGGTCGACGTAGAACCGCCTGCTCGCGGTCACGTCCTCGGCGCCGATCAGAAGCACCATCCTGTCGATCCGGCGGGTGGCCGGGCCGGTGTCCTTCTTCGCCGACGTCGCGATCTTCCAGATCGTGCCGTCCGGGGCCTCGACGACACCGCCGTAGCCCCAGAACGACTTCGCGGCCGGCCTGAGCGTGGTCGCACCGGCATCGACGGCGGAGTCGACGAGGCTGCGGACGTCGGCCGGCCGCGACACCGTGAGCGACAGCGTGAAGCCGCGGAAGCCGGTGGTGGGTGCCTGCGAGGCACGCAGGCGCAGGCGACCGCCCAGCCGTGGGGAACCCGCGACTGCGCCTTCCGCGACCCGTCCGGCAACACGATCCGCTTCGACGAGGTGAAGTGAGATGGCCGGCATCCGCTCCCTGGTCCTCGAGGTCGAGGACACCGCCACCGCCGAGGGCTTCTACAAGGAGGCGTTCGACCTGGGCGACCTGGGCGACGTGGTCAGCGTGCGCGAGTCCAGCGCGCCGACCAGCGGCTTCCGAGGCTTCACCGTGTCCCTGGTGGTCTCCCAGCCCGGCACGGTCGA
>DATBDL010000223.1:0-5142 GCA_036269975.1 Pseudonocardiaceae bacterium
TGACGTAGGTGGCCCGAAGTGGCCACCCCGTCGAAGTCGACCTTCGAACTCCGACCTTCGAGCTCCGGCGGATCGGCACTTCGCCCGGTCCGCCGGCCTCGCCTCCTCGGCCCCTCGCCTCCTCAGCCTCGGCCGGGCCTCGGCTCCTCAGCCAGGGTGTTCAGACCTTGCCCTGCCTGCTGGCGTAGTGCGATCTGCTGGTGTAGGGCGATGTTGCGGGCCGCCACACCAGGTCCATGCTCTGCCACCCAGGCCCGTCCTCTCGTCGCGCCGCCGCACCTTCTCTCTCTGCGGACGTTTGGGGAGTTGAGTTGGTTCCGCTCAGCCTAGTTGATCACCTGATCGTGTCGATGGGTCGTACCTGGCCTTATAGGGCACCCCAGCCCTGCCTTGTAGGGCACCCCGGCCCGCGCATAACGTGCCCTCATGCCCGCACACACCCACGACGGCATCGACTGGGTGGCCCGCCTGGCCGACCTGCGTCAGGCCGACGAGTCCAACGCCGCCGCACTGCGGGCCGTGGCCGACCGACTGATCGAATCCCTACCGGCACCCCACCCGACCGTCATCGACGTCGGCTGCGGTGCCGGCGGCATGAGCGCCGCGCTGGCTGCGGCCCTGGTCGGCCGGGCCGCTCGCGCGACGACCGGCACGTCAGACCTCGTGGCGACTCCAGGTTCCCAACCACCTGCGGCCATCCCCCATGCCACTGCCTCCGACTCCGGTGTCGCGGCCGCGTCGGGTTCTGCTGACGGGGCACGAGCTCGGGGGACGTTGGTGCTCGTCGACGCGGTGCCCGAGTTGTTGGCCGCGGCCGGGGAGGTCGCGGCCGCCGCGGTGAGTGGCAGTGGCGCGGTGACCGTGCGCTCCGCGCCTGCCGACATCGCCGATGCCGCTTCGTTTGCCGGGTTGCCCGCGGCTGATCTGGTGTGGGCCGCCAATGTCGCCCATCATCTGCCCGATCAGCGGGCCGCCATCTCGACACTGACCTCGCTGCTGGCGCCTGGTGGCGTGCTCGCGCTGTCCGAGGGCGGGCTCTCGATGCGTTGCCTGCCGTGGGACGTGGGTGTCGGCGAACCTGGGCTGCAAGATCGGCTCATCGCCGCGCATGGTGCCTGGTTCCATCAGATGCGCACCGGGATGACCGGGGTCGTTCGGATGCCGGTCGGGTGGAATCGGGTGTTGGCCGAGGCCGGGTTGGGTGGGGTCACGGCGTTCAGTTACCTCGTCGACGTGCCGGCGCCGCTGTCCGACGCCGGGCGGGGTGCCGTTGTGAGCTGGCTGACGTGGATGACCCACGCGACCGCCGACCTGCTGGATCCCGCCGACCTGGCCGCGTTGCGGCGGCTGCTCGATCCGGCCGATATCGCCTACGTCGCCCGGCGGGACGACGTGTTCATGCTCAAGGCCAACACCGTGTACCTCGGCTGGCGATGATCAACATTACTGGCCCGCGTCGCAGGTCGGTGCTGGTATGGCGTAGCGTCGGCGCGTGGTTGACGACATGGCCGTGACGTGCCTGCGCTGTGGCCGGCAGCGGGACAGGCGACTGCTGACGGCCGACGCACTGGCCTGGGTGTCGGAGCATGACCGGGGCACCCTGCGCTGGCTCTGCCCAGGTTGCGCGCGCATCCACGCCAGGGACATCGAGGCCAAGCTCCCCAACGAGTACTGGTAACCGGGTCCGGCTCAGGGCGGGTCGTTGAAGCCGGGTTGCCACTCCTCGATGATCGCTCGCAGTGCGACGTGCGCGTCCAACTGGCACAGGATGCCGGTCGCGCCCGCCGTGACCCGGTGGATCAGCAGGTACTGCGGCGGCAGGTTCAGCGACCGGCCGGTGCGGAAGTCCTGGCCTCGCGTGTCGCCCAGCCGGCCGGCCTGTTTCTGCAGCCAGCGCCGGGTGAAGTGGAAGCACTCCGAGCGCAGCGGGTCGGTGAACGGCGACAGGTAGTCCAGTACGTCGCTTGCCTCCACCGTGGTGCCCGGCCGGATGAAGTGTTCCCGTCGCAGCAGGTCGAGCAGTTCCGTCGACCTGCTGTCCAGTGCCAGCCGGGTCATCGCGCCGAGGGGGCGCGGGATGCCGCCGGGCAGCCGGGCGCAGGCGCCGAAGTCGAGTACGCCGAGGCGGCCGTCGGGCAGCAGCAGGAAGTTGCCGGGGTGCGGGTCGGCGTGCAGGAGGCCGGAGCGGGCGGGAGCCGAGAAGTGGAATTCGGCCAGCCGGTGGCCGATGTGGTCGCGGTCGGCGGGGGAGCCGTCCCGGATGACGGCGGCCAACGGTGTGCCGGTGATCCATTCGCTGACCATGACCCTGGGAGCGCTGGCGACCACGTGCGGCACCACCACCGAGGGGTCACCGTCGAACGTGGATGCGAAGGTGCGCTGGTTGTCGGCCTCGGTTCGGTAGTCGAGCTCCTCCACCATCCGGTCGCGCAACTCGGCCAGCAGCGGCTTGACCTCCTGTCCGGGCACCATGGCCTGGAAGAGGCGGCTGAATCGCTGTAGCTGCCGCAGATCGGACAACAGGGCCTCGTCCGCGCCGGGATACTGCACCTTGACCGCGACCTCCCGGCCGTCGTGCCAGTGCGCCCTGTGCACCTGACCGATGCTGGCCGATGCCGCCGGCGTGTCGTCGAAGTCGGCGAACCGCTTGACCCAGCCACTGCCCAACTGTTCGGCGAGCACCCGATGGACCGACTTGACCGGCATCGGCGGCGCGGCCGTCTGGAGCTTGGTCAGCGCCTCACGGTAGGGCTGCGCGAGTTCGTCCGGCACCGCGGCCTCGAACACGCTCAGGGCCTGGCCGAACTTCATGGCGCCACCCTTGAGCTGCCCGAGCACGGCGAACACCTGCTCGGCCGTCTTCGCGGAGATCTCCGCACTGACGTCGTCCGCGTTGTGGCCGGCCAGCCGGCGACCCCAGCCGCCGACGACCCGGCCGGCGACCCCGAGGGGGAGGCTGGCCAGTTTGGCCGTGCGTTGGACGGAGTTGCGGGGGATGTCAGTCACGCGGTTGTGCCCTGTTCTCGCTGTTGCACCAGGGGCGGTGTTCCTGGCTGTCATGTCGGTCCTCGGAGGCTGGGTGTTGCTGTGCCGACGATGCGGTGTCGGTTATGGATCAGTGTGGCCGAATCGGATGGCGATGGGATCGTCCCTGGGTCGGTTGTTTTGCGTACGTCGGCAGTCGCACCCTCCTACGTCGACGGTATCGGGCCGCCACGGCCGGCGGTCGCCGTTCGGGTGCCCGTCAGTGCGGTTCTGCCCAGACCGCACGGATACCGTGGGTAGCGGACCTGGCCAAATGGCACCCCGACCAGCCCGGCGAAGACATGCCGGGATGACCCGAACAGAGGATCTGTTCGAGCACTTTCCCCGACCCTTCCGTGCGGTTGGTCCACCGAGCTACGGCAACGGCCGCTCCGCGACGGCGTCGGTCGGGTTGGGTGCTCGACGGTGTGCGGTGGATGGCGTGGCGGGGTGGTCGGGCGGTTGGTCGGGCGGAGGCGTCGCCCTGGCTGCGCCGCATGGGCACCGGGGGTGTGGTGGCCAGGTGACTCTGGTGGAGCGCGCGGTGAAGACGTCGATCTCCATCGCGGCTCCCCAGACGGGCAGGGTGGTGTCACACACCGTGCCCTGTTGGGCGGTGTGCAGGAATCGGAGGACCTGACCGGCGGCGAAGGCCGCTGTCGCCTGCGCGGATGCCAGGTCGGCCGGCTGTGGGTGGGCCGCCAACTGGGCCGCCAGGGCCGGCCAGCACGCGTCCGTGTCGGTGTTGTGCAGGTCGACGCAGTGCAGGCAACTGGTGCGACCGGGCACGACAAGTGGCCCGACGACGCCGGTGCCCTCCGCGCCGTGCACGACCAGGTGCGGCAGCCCGGCCGAGGACAGGCCGGCCGACAGTCGCGGGTCGGGGACCGGGGTGTCGGTCAGGACGACCAGGTCGGGCAGTTGGTGCGGGGCGAGCCGGGTGGTTCTGGTCTCCGGGGTCGTGCGACGGACCGCCCTCGCCGCCGCGTCGGCGCGGGTGTCGCCGATGTCCTCGTCGAGGTAGCCGGTGCCGGTGTCCTCCGGCTGCACCACGCCGTCGGCCACCGTGTGTACCCAGCCGACGCCGGATGCCGCCAGCAGCGTCGCCAACGCGACCGCGATACGTCCGCTGCCGTGGATGACGACCACCGCCGGCACCCGATGCCGATCGATGGACGAGTGATCGCGGTCGGATCGCAGTGCCCACGCGGTGCGGTCGGCGGCGAGCCGCGCCGGTGGACCGGGAGCGGGCGCCGTGTCGTGGAGCAGGCCGATGCTGGCCAGGCCGCTGAGGGTCTGCCGCAGGACCGGTTGGTGGCGTGGGCCGGCCCTCGCCATCAGCTCGTCGGTGGTGTGCCGGCCGTCGAGCCGGTGCAGCAGGGCGGCGACGGGTTCCGGCAGGCCGGTGACCACGACGGCGTGACGTGGATCGGTGCCGATCTGGGTCTCGCCGGCCGTTCGGCGCAACACCGGCAGGCCGGCGAGCAGCCGTGGGCGTTCCGGCAGTCGGTCGCCGTTCCGGTTTGGGGTGGATGTGGCGGGTGTGCTGTGAGTGGTCATGGCGACAGCTTGCCCTGGTTTGTGAGAGTTCTCGAACGGCTGTCCACAGGCGAGCGGGTCTGTCCACAAGCCACGATCGGATACTTGACATGTCCTGTCCGCACAAGCAGAACGGCGATCACCCGTCTGCGGTGTTGGTCACATCCAACTGGCGGGCCATTTGGTCGGTCGATGGCCGTACCGTGATGCAGTGGCCGAACCACTTGTCGAGGTGCGCCGCAGCCGGCGACGGAGCCGCACGGTGAGCGCGTACCGGGAGGGGGACACCGTAGTCGTCCTCCTACCTGCTCGAATGACCCGTGCCGAGGAACAGCACTGGGTCGCGGAGATGCTCGCCCGGCTCCAGCGCAGCGAGACACGACGCCGCTCACCAGCGCGCACGTCCGACGCGGCCCTGCTGGCGCGATGCAACCAGCTCGCCGCCCGCCACCTTCGCGGCAGGGCGGCGCCGACCAGCGTGCGGTGGGTGCCGCCGATGCGCACCAGGTGGGCGTCCTGCACACCTGCCGACGGCACCATCAGGGTCAGCGACCGACTCCGGGACGTGCCGTCCTGGGT
>DATBDL010000224.1:0-17341 GCA_036269975.1 Pseudonocardiaceae bacterium
CGGCCCTGGGCCTCCGGCTGACGGGCGACACCCGCGATGAGCTGGCTGCCGGCGAGGCCGTCGCCGACACCGGCACAGATCGCGGCGCCACCGAGCATGAGGCCACCGCCGACGAACGCACCGGCCGCCTCGATGGCCGCATTCAGGTCTGCCATTTCTCTCCTTGAATCAAGCGGTGTCCTCGGACGCCGAGGTCACCGGGTGAACCGTTTGTCTGTCGGGTCGGCATCCTCAGTGGCTCGCCGCCGACTCGCTGTGGCCGGTGGCCGTCGCCTGGCCGAAGTACAGGATGGTCAGCAGCGCGAACACGAACGCCTGGATCAGGCCGATCGCCATGTCGAACAACTTCCACCCGAAGTTGGGCGCCCACAGCAGGTAGGCCGGGAGCAGCCCGATGACGGAAACCATGATCGTGCCGGCGAAGATGTTGCCGAACAGCCGCAGCGCCAGCGCGAGCGGGTTGGCGATGAGCTCGATGATGACGTTGATCGGGGCGAGGAACATCTTGCCGCCGGGGCCACGCGCGATGTGCCCGAAGTAGCGCAGGCCGTTGGCGCGGAAACCGGCCACCTGGATCCAGACGAACACCAGGACCATCATCGCGGCGGTCAGGTTGACGTCGGCGGTCGGCGGCGGGGCCAGATCCTTGCCGTTGACCTGGACCGGCAGCACCGAGATCCAGTTGCAGACCAGGATGAACACGAACTCGACGAGCGCCAGCGGCACCACGTAGGGCGCGATGTTCGGGCCGATGTTCTCGCGGACCTGGTCCTGCGCCCACTTGTATACGGTCTCGAAGAAGAGCTGCGGTCCACGCGGCACCTCGGAGGTCACCACGCGCTTGGCGATCAGGCCGAGCCCGATCACGATGACCGCGGCTATCACGGTGGTGAGCACCGTATCGGTATTGATGGTCAGGCCGAGGAAATTGGCCGTCGGATGAGTACCGGGTGTCTCAATGGTGGTGTCCGCGTGAACAAAGGAAGTCACTGGCGCATCCCTCGCATCATTGGCACCGCCGTACCACCGAGCAGCAGCATCTGGAAAATCATCAACCCGCCGAACACGGCGACCCCGTTGGGCGCGAAGAAGATACCGATCAGCACCGCGATCAGTGTCGTGATCAGCAGCCGACCGGCGATGGACATGGTGAGGAGCTTCTTGCGCGAGCCCTCCGAGCCGTCGCTGTCACTGTTGCCGTAGTTCACGGCGGACCGCTGCACCAGCAGCGCGTTGAGCGAGCCCAGGAGGATGCCGAGGCATCCGAACAGGCCCAACAACGCGTGCCCTGTCAGCACGAGCGCGATCAGCCCGACCACCCCGACCGCGATCGCGATCACGATGGTGCGTCGGAAACTGGCCTTCAGATGTGCGGGAATGTGCACCACTGGCTGTAGCGACGACATCTCAACTCACTTATCCAGGTACTTTCGGAACTCGGCGACGGTGTACAGAACGGCGGCGATGATGCCGAGTGCCACTCCGACGAGAACGAACGTGGGGAAAGTCTTGAGGCGGGTATCAGCGAACCAACCCAGGGCGGTAAATCCAACAACCAGGGCGGCGATCGCGAACCCAAGGCCCGCTAGTTGGCTCCAGCTCGGCCCGTTCTGGCTCATCGGCCGAACGGTGCCGCCGGAAATCCCACGTTCGGATCTCGCAGTGAGCGCACACGGTCATCGGTCAACGGCAACTCCTCGTGGTCTCGGGCGCATGGTCTCGGGCGCGTAGGAGTTGGGCCTGGGGGCCCGGTGTCACAGAACGTGGCACAGTGCATCGAACCGCCCGCTCGGGTGGTCTGACGCAGACGTTATCACAGATGTTCGCGCAACCTACCGCTTGCCGGGTGACAGTACGAAGCGGACGGTGCGCAGCACGACCAGTTCGACGTACCTGCACCGAAATCACCCCGCTTCGTCGGGAGATGACGCGAACCCATCGGGGGTAAAGTTACCGTACGATCGTTCGGCTACTCGCGCCGGCCCCCCTTGACCAGGGCTGTTGATCAGACCACTCGGGTCCGGCGCGCCTCCCGCATCCTCGGCACCGCCGACACCGCGAGCGCGATCACCAGCCCGATCCCGATGCCCCACCCGGCGACCTGCACGTTGAACAGCGTCAGCGACACCGCGCCGAACGCGATCACCGCCGCCCACAGGTAGATCAGCAGCACCGCGCGGCGGTGCGAGTGGCCGATGTCGAGCATCCGGTGGTGCAGGTGCATCTTGTCGGGTGCCGCCGGGCTCTCCCCGCGCAACGTCCGCCGCACCACGGCCATCAGCAGATCCAGCAGCGGCACGAACAACACGGCCGCGACGACGAGCAGCGGCGCCAGCAGCGCGATCGTGTCCTTGGCGCCCAGCGTCGCGTAGCTGATCTTGCCGGACGCCGACGTGCTCGCCGCGGCCAGCATCAGGCCGATCAGCATCGATCCCGAGTCGCCCATGAAGATCCGCGCCGGGTGGAAGTTGTGCGGCAGGAAGCCCAGACACGCGCCCGCCAATGTCGCCGCGATCAGCGCGGGCGGGTAGTTCGTCACGTTGTCGTGCGAGTCGTTGAGCAGGCTCAGTGAGAACGCGCACATCACGGCGGCGGCGATCAGCCCGATCCCGGCGGCGAGGCCGTCCAGGCCGTCCACGAAGTTCATCGCGTTGACCATCGTGACCACGAGCAGCACGGTCAGTACGCCGCCCTCGTTCTGGTCCAGTATCAGCGCGGAGCCCAGCCCGCCCTGGCCGCCCCACGGCACCCAGAACTCGACCCACTGCAACCCGAGCAGCACGAACAGGCCGGCGGACGTGATCTGACCGGCCAGTTTGGTCAGTGAGTCCAGTTCGAACCGGTCGTCCAGCGCGCCGACGAGCACGATCACGCCGCCGCCGATGAGCACGGCGTACGGGTCGAGCGAATACGTGAAAGCCCGCCGCAGCACCGGGAGTTGGTGCGCCAGCAGCATGCCGCCGACCACCCCGCCGTAGATGCCGATGCCACCCATGCGCGGCATCACCACGGAGTGCACGTCCCGCACCCTCGGCACGGCGACCGCGCCGAGCTTGAACGCGAACTTGCGGACGAGCCCGGTGATCAGGTAGGTCACCGCCGCGGCGGTGAGTGCGACCAGGAGGTATTCCCGGACCGGGAGACCGGCCGGTGTGGCGTCGGACAGCGGGCCCACTGACTCAGGCCACCGCGACGCCGAGCACCTCGGCGACCTCGTCCCGCGTGACGGCGCCCTCGCGCAGCATCCTGGGCGTGTCGTCCGTCAGGTCGACGATCGACGACGGTGTCGTGTTCTCGGACGGGCCGCCGTCCAGGTACACGGACACGGCGTCGCCGAGTTGGGCCTTGGCGTCCTCGATCGTGGTCGCCGCGGGCCGGCCGGCGATGCTGGCGCCGGACTGGGCCATCGGACCGATCTCGCGCAGCAGTTCCAGCGCGAGCGGGTGCAGCGGCATCCGGACCATCACCGTGCCCCTCGTGTCACCGAGATCCCACGCCAGCGACGGCGCGTGCGGCAGCACAATGGACAGCTCGCCCGGCCAGAACGCCTCGATCAGGTCACGGGCCTTCTTGGGCACGGACAGCACGAGACCGTCCACCGTGGACCAGGAACCGACGAGGACGGACAGCGGCATGCTCCGGCCGAGGCTCTTCGCGTCGACCAGGCTGCGGACCGCGTGCGCGTCGAAGGCGTCGCACCCGATCCCGTACACCGTGCCGGTGGGGAAAACCACCAACCGGGAGGACCGCACCGACCTGGTCGCCGCGGTCAGCCCGGCCGCCCGCTCGTCCCGTTGCCGGCAGTCATAAACCGTGGCCACGCAACGATCCTGCCATACCGCGCCATAGCGGCATCAGGCCGCTCGCGTGGCGGTCGTGAACCTGGGCCGGCCGGTCAGGTCGACGTGGTCGGTGACCTGCGTCAGCACCCGCCGCATGCTCATCAGGACCGGCACCGCGTCCTGGTGGTTGTCGTCGTGCTCGACGGCGACGGAGCCACCCGCGATCAGCAACCGGGCCGCCAGCGCCACCACCGGCCGGATCACGGTCAGCCCGTCCTCGCCGCCGAACACCGCCATCGCCGGATCGTGGTCGGCCACCTCCGGCGGCACCGCGGTGCCCTCCGGCACGTACGGCGGATTGCACAGCACGAGATGCACGGTGCCGTCCAGGTCGGCGAACAGCGCCGGATCGGTCACGTCACCGGCGTAGAGCCTGATCGCGGTGTCACCCGCCTGTGCGCGCACCTCGGCGTTCTGCCGCGCCCACGCCAACGCGACCGAGTCCAGTTCGACGGCGTGCACCACGGCGTCCGCCCGCGCGTGCGCGATCGCCAGCGCCAGCGCGCCCGACCCGGTGCACAGGTCGACGACGACCGGATGCTCGACGTCCCTGACGGCGGCCAGCCCCCACTCCAGCAGCAGTTCGGTCTCCGGCCGGGGCACGAACACGCCTGGCCCGACGCCGACCGTGATGTCGCCCATCGCGGCCCAGCCGGTCAGGTGTTGCAGCGGCACGTGCTTGGCGCGCTGCCCGACGAGTTGGCCGATCGCGTCCACCACCGGTGGATCGACCAGCGGCACCATCGGCAGCCGGCCGCGTTCGACGCCGAGCACGTGTGCCGCGATCAGTTCCGCGTCCACCCGTGGCGACGCGATGCCGGCCTCGGCGAGCAGTCGCTCCGCCTCGAGAATGGCCAACCGCAACGGCTGTCTCTGCCGACCCATCCGGTTAGCCTCTCATCCCGCCCGGCCGGCGCTCTCCGCGAGTCGTTCGGCCCGGTCGGCCTCGGTCAGCGCGTCGAGCACCGCGTCGAGATCACCGTCGAGCACCTGGTCGAGGTTGTACGCCTTGTAGTTCACCCGGTGATCGGCGATCCGGTTCTCCGGGAAGTTGTAGGTGCGGATGCGCTCGGACCGGTCGACGGTGCGCACCTGGCCACGGCGGGCCGCCGATGCCGCCGCCGCGGCCTGCTCCTCGGCCAGCGCCAGCAGTCGGGCCCGCAGCACGTGCATCGCACGCGTCTTGTTCTGCAACTGGCTGCGTTCGTTCTGGCACGACACGACGATCCCAGTGGGAAGGTGCGTGATGCGGACGGCCGAGTCGGTCGTGTTGACGCTCTGACCGCCGTGCCCCGACGAGCGGAACACGTCCACCCGCAGGTCCTTCTCGTCGATCTCGACCTCGACGTCCTCCGGCTCCGGGTAGACGAGGACCCCGGCCGCCGACGTGTGCACGCGGCCCTGCGACTCGGTCACCGGCACCCGCTGCACGCGGTGCACGCCGGCCTCGAACTTCAGCCGCGCCCACACCCCCTCGGTCGCGTCACGGCGCCCCTTGACCGCGACCGTGACGTCCTTGAAGCCGCCGAGTTCGGAGTCGGTGCCGTCGAGCACCTCGGCCTTCCAGCCACGCCGTTCCGCGTACCGCAGGTACATCCGCAGCAGGTCGCCGGCGAACAGGGCGCTCTCCTCGCCGCCCTCGCCGGACTTCACCTCGAGCAGGACGTTCGAACCGTCGTAGGGATCGCGCGGCAGCAGCAGTTCGGTCAGCCGTGCCTCCAGCGCCGGCAGTTTCGCTGCCAGCGCATCGGCTTCCTCGGCGAACCCGGCGTCCTCCGTGGCCAGTTCACGGGCGGCGGCGAGGTCGTCGCCGGTCTGTTCCAGCTCGCGGATGACGCGGACGACCGGACCGAGTTCGGCGAAGCGGCGGGACAGCGTGCGCGCCAGCACCCGGTCGCCGTGCACGGCCGGATCGGCCAGCCGCCGCTCCAGTTCCGCGTGCTCGACCACCAAGGCCCCCAGGGCCTCGGGCACTGGCTTGGTCATCTGACTCCTGTCATGAACACGCCAACGGCGCCCGCCGCACCCAAATGGTGCCGGCGGGCGCCGTCGCTGAAGTTACTTCTTGCGCTTGCCGTAGCGCGCCTCGAAGCGCGCGACCCGGCCACCGGTGTCCAGAATCTTCTGCTTGCCCGTGTAGAAGGGGTGGCAGTTCGAACACACCTCGACGTGAATCGAGCCGTTGGCCTTGGTGCTGCGAGTGCTGAACGTGTTGCCGCAGCTACACACGACGTTCGTCAGCACGTACTCCGGGTGAATGCCGGTCTTCACAGTCTCGTCCTCTCATCGTGGCCGCCGGGTCCCCGAGTGGTGCGGTGGAGCTGGGGTGAACCGGAGCCCGCTCAGTCTGCCAGACAGGCCGACATGCACGTCAACACGCCCGGTCGCCGGCTTGTTCCCGCCGGGACCGGGCGCGTCGAGCGGCTAGTCGTCGCCTGCGCCTGGGGTGGTCTTGGCCACCTGCATCAGGAACTCGATGTTGGTGCGGCTCTTGCGTAGCTGCACCAACAGCAGGTCGATGGCCTGCTGCGTGTCCAGGGCGTGCAGCACGCGGCGCAGCTTGTGCGTCACGGCCAGCTCGTCCGGGGGCAGCAGCAACTCTTCCTTACGGGTACTGGACTGGTCGACGTCGACGGCCGGGAACACCCGCTTGTCGGCGATCTTGCGGTCCAGCTTCAGCTCGGCGTTGCCGGTGCCCTTGAACTCCTCGAAGATCACCGTGTCACCGGTGGACCCCGTCTCCACCAGTGCGGTGGCGAAGATGGTCAGCGAGCCGCCGTTCTCGATGTTGCGTGCCGCGCCGAGGAACCGCTTCGGCGGGAACAGCGCGGTCGAGTCGACACCACCGGACAGAATCCGGCCGGACGCCGGTGCCGCCAGGTTGTACGCCCTGCCCAGCCGGGTGATGGAGTCGAGCAGCACGACGACGTCGTGGCCCATCTCCACCAGGCGCTTCGCCCGTTCGATGGACAGTTCCGCGACGCTGGTGTGGTCGCCCGGCGGACGGTCGAACGTGGAGGCGATGACCTCGCCCCGCACCGACCGCTGCATGTCGGTGACCTCTTCTGGTCGTTCGTCCACCAGCACCACCATCAGGTGGCACTCCGGGTTGTTCGTCGTGATGGCGTTGGCGATCGATTGCAGCACCATCGTCTTGCCGGCCTTCGGCGGCGACACGATCAACGCGCGCTGGCCCTTGCCGACCGGCATCACCAGGTCGATCACCCGAGTGGTGAGGATGTGCGGCTCGGTTTCCAGCCGCAGTCGCTCGTTCGGGTACAGCGGCGTCAGCTTCGTGAACTCGGGCCGGTCCTTCGTCTGGTCCGGATCGAGGCCGTTGATCTTGTCGACGCGCACCAGCGGGTTGAACTTCTGCCGCTGCTGCTCGCCGTCGCGCGGCTGGCGCACGACGCCGGTGATCGCGTCGCCACGGCGCAGGCCGTAGCGGCGGACCAGCGACAACGAGACGTACACGTCGTTGGGACCCGCCAGGTAGCCGCTGGTGCGGACGAACGCGTAGTTGTCCAGCACGTCGAGGATGCCGCCGACCGGCAGCAGGACGTCGTCCTCGCGGATCTCGGTGTCGCCACCGCCGCCACCTCGGCTGCCGCTCTCGCGCGGGCCGGGCCCGGTTTCGCCCTCGCCGCGACCCCGGCCGCGCCGACGGTCCCGGAACCGGCGGCCACGCCGGCCACCGCGGTCGTCGTCATCGTCGGGACCACTGCCGCTGCTCGGCCGGTTCGCCGGGCGGTCGCCCTGCCCCTGCTGGGGCCGGTCGTTGCGGCCACCGGTGCGCTCACCGGTGCGTTCCGAGCTGTTGTTGCGCTCCCCGCCCCGGTCGTTGCGGTCGCGGTCGGAACGGTCGGCACGGTCCGTCCTGTCGGCACGGTCCGTCCTGTCAGCACGGTCGGCACGATCCGCACGCTCACCGCGGTCGGCGCGTTCCTGGCGTTCCGGTGCGGACACCGTGCCCTGGTCCCGACCCTGGTCGTCGCCGTCGCTGTCGCGGGCGCTGTCACCGCCGGGACTACCGGCCGGACGGGACGCGGAGCGCCGGCGCCGGTTGCGGGAGAAGTTCCCGTCGTCACCCTCACGGGTGGTTTCCCTGGAGTCTTGGTTGTCGGCCCGGCTCTCCCGTGGCTCCGTCCTGGCGGGCTCGGCCGGGGCGGACACCGGAAGCTCGGTCTGGGCGCCCTTGGCTGGGGCACTCCTGCCGTTGGCACGGCCGGAACCGGCCGCTTGCCGCTCCTTGATGGCGGCGATGAGATCCCCCTTGCGCATACCGGCGGTGCCGGAAAGACCGAGCTGACCGGCGAGTTCCCGCAGCTCCGCCAGCACCATGCCGGACAGACCGGCGCGCTTGCGCGGCGCGGTGCCATTGGACGAACCAGAATCAGAGGATGCCGCAGCCGCGGCGTTCGCCGCGTCGCTGCTCAGCAGATCGGTGTTGCTCACACATGTCCTTCCTGACCGGCACACGCCTCCTACGTGGACCAGCGGACTTGCCGGCCGACGGAACGCGGACCGACGGTCGCCCATCGTGGGCGGGCCGGATCGACTTCGATACCTAACTTTTCGATATCGATGGACGAAAGGGACCGCTGACAATGAACTGGTCGGTCACCACGGCCATCGGGTACCCACCGATGTTGACCTCCGCCGCGAGCCGAGGTCACTTTTCAGTAGGAGTGCGACCCAGGCCAAGCACTACTCCACCACCACGAACCTGGGAGTTGCACCGGCGTCCGTGCGCGCGGTGACTGATCTGCCCCGAGCGTAGACGCAGCGGTCGTCGGGTGCAACAACGGGGGCCGGCGTGCCGCTTTTCGAAGAACCCCGTTCATCACCCGTTTGTTCCCGGACCCGGTCCGGAAGGCGTTTCCACGACCACGCCGGCGCGGTCGATATCCAGTGGCAGCAAGGAAAAGGCTGAATCGAGACCGGCTGGCAACTTTCCGTCCATCGTCAGCGCCAGTACCGTCGGCCCGGCTCCGGACACGGCCGCCGGCACACCGGCCGCGCGCAGTGTGTCCACCAGTCGGGAGGTCGCCGGCCACGCCGGCTCGCGGTAGTGCTGGTGCAGCCGGTCCTCGGTGGCCGCGAGCAGCAGTCGGGGTTCCTTTGTCAGCGCGTGCACGGCCAGCGCGGACCGGCCGGCCACGAACGCGGCGTCGGCGTGCGGAACCTTGTCCGGCAGCAGGCCACGGGTGGTCTTGGTGGTCGACCGTTCCTCCGGGACCAGCAGTACCGGCCGTAGGTCACGATGTGGTTCCAGCCGGACGGCGTGGTAGCGGTCGCCGTCGCGCCACGCGATCACCAGTCCGCCGTACAGGCTGGCCGCGGCGTTGTCGGCGTGTCCCTCCAACTCGGCGGCGACCTGAAGGGCCGCGTCGGAGCGGGGGTCCTCGCCGGCGAGCGCGAACCCGGCGGCGACCCCGGCCACTATCGCGGCGGCCGACGAGCCGAGCCCACGCGCGTGCGGCACGGCGTTGTCGCAGCTCAAAGCCAATCCCGCTGGATGGAAACCGAGCCGGTCGCAGGCGGCGCGCAGCGCGCAGACCACGAGATGGCTGTCGTCGGTCGGCACCGTGTCAGCGCCCTGGCCACTCGCCTCGATGGCCAGCCCGCGCTCGGTGACCCGCACCTCGACCGTGTCGTAGAGCCCGAGCGCCAGGCCGAGCGCGTCGAAGCCGGACCCCAGATTGGCGCTGGAGGCCGGCACCCGGACCCGGACGGCGCTCATGACGGTCATGCGGCGCTCATGCGGCCGAAAGGTCCAATGCGGACGCCACCGCCTGCGGGTCGACCCGCAGCGGCTCGATCTCCAGCAGCCCTTCCAGCGCGGTGGCCGGGTCCTTCAGGCCGTGCCCGGTGACCGTGCACACCACCAGCGAACCGGCCGGCACCCGGCCGTCCGCCGCCATGATCAGCAGGCCGGCCACGCTGGCGGCGGACGCAGGCTCGACGAACACGCCCTCCTGCGCGGACAGCAGCCGGTAGGCGTGCAGGATCTGCTCGTCGGTCACCGAGTCGAACTGCCCGCCGGACTGCGTTTGCGCTGCTACGGCCCCGTGCCATGACGCCGGGTTGCCGACCCGGATCGCGGTGGCGATCGTCTCCGGATCGCGGACCGGCGCACCACGCACGAGCGGGGCCGCGCCGACCGCCTGGATACCGAACATCAGGGGCGTGGCGGAAATCACGTCGTCGGCGAAGTACTCCTGGTAGCCCTTCCAGTAGGCCGTGATGTTGCCCGCGTTGCCGACGGGCAGAACGTGCACGTCAGGTGCCCGCCCGAGCACGTCGCACACCTCGAACGCCGCCGTCTTCTGGCCTTCGATGCGGACCTGGTTCACCGAGTTGACCAGCGTGATCGGGTACTGCGCCGCCGTCTTGCGGGCCAGTTCGAGGCAGTCGTCGAAGTTGCCGTCGACCTGCAGGATGCGCGCCCCGTACGCGACGGCCTGGGCCAGCTTGCCCAGCGCGATCTTGCCGCTGGGAATCAGGACGGCGCAGGTCAGGCCGGCGCGAGCGGCGTAGGCGGCGGCCGATGCCGACGTGTTGCCGGTGGACGCGCAGATCACCGCACGGCTGCCGGTGGCCAGCGCATGGGTCATCGCGACCGTCATGCCGCGGTCCTTGAACGATCCGGTCGGGTTGGCGCCCTCGACCTTCAGGAACACATCGCAACCGGTCAGCTCGCTGAGCCGGGGCGCATCGACCAGCGGCGTGCCGCCCTCGTAGAGCGTGACGACCTCGGCCCCCGCCGGCAGCGCGATCCGGTCCGCATACGCCCTGATCACCCCAGGCCAGCAGTGGTTCAGAGCTGATGGTTCGCTCGTGAACTCGCTCAGGCCCGATGGTTCACTCGTAAACTCGCTCAGGCCCGACGGTTCACTCGTAAACTCGCTCACGGCTGTTCACCCTCCACCCGCATCACACTGACCACGTCCCGCACCACCGGCAGGCCGGCGATCTTGTCGACCGTCGAGCGCAGGGCGGCGTCCGGTGCCGCGTGCGTGACGATCACCAGGCTGGCGTCCACGCTGCGACCCTCCTGGCGCACGGCGGCGATGCTCACGTCGTGCTCGGCGAACACGGCCGCGACCTGCGCCAACACCCCGGCGCGATCGGCCACGTCCAGGCTGATGTGGTAGCGGGTCGGCGTCTGGCCCATCGACCGGATCGGCAGCGCGGCATAGGCCGACTCGCGCGGTCCGCGTCCGCCGGCGATCTGGTTGCGCGCCACCGCGACCAGGTCCCCCAGCACGGCACTCGCGGTCGGCGCGCCACCGGCGCCCTGGCCGTAGAACATCAACTGCCCCGCCGCGTCCGCCTCGACGAACACCGCGTTGAACGCGCCGCTCACGCCGGCCAGCGGGTGTGAGCGCGGAATCATCGCCGGATGCACCCGGACGGTCACCCATTCCCTGCCGTCCGGCTCGGTCACGCGCTCGCACAGCGCGAGCAGTTTCACCGTGCGCCCGAGGATCTTGGCCGCCGCGATGTCGGCGGCGCTGACGGCCGCGATGCCCTCGCGGTGCACGTCCGCCGCGGTCACCCTGGTGTGGAAGGCGAGCGACGCGAGGATCGCCGCCTTGCTCGCCGCGTCGAATCCGTCCACGTCGGCCGTCGGGTCGGCTTCCGCGTAGCCGAGCCGGCTCGCCTCGTCCAGCGTCTCGCCGTAGCCGGCGCCGGTCGCGTCCATTGCGGACAGTATGAAGTTGGTGGTGCCGTTGACGATTCCGGTGACCCTGGTGATCCGGTCGCCGGCCAGCGACTCACGCAGCGGGCGCAGCAACGGGATCGCGCCGGCCACCGACGCCTCGAAGTACAGGTCCGCGCCGCTCGCGTCGGCGGCCGCGAACAGTTAGGCGCCGTACTCGGCCAGCAACGCCTTGTTGGCCGTGACAACGGATTTGCCCGCCCGCAGGGCCGTCAGCAGCAGCGTGCGGGCCGGCTCGATCCCGCCGATCACCTCGACCACGACGTCCGCGTCGCCGGCCACCAGCGCGGCGCTGTCCGTGGTCAGCAGTTCGGCCGGCACCTGCGGATGCTTGTTCGGCCGTCGCACCGCGATGCCCGTCAGCCCGACCGGTGCGCCGATCCGGGCGGCCAGGTCGTGCGACTGGTCGCGCAGCAGCCGGACCACCTCGGTGCCGACAGTGCCGCAGCCGAGCAGCGCTACCTTCACCGGCTTGTTGGCTTTGCCCGCGTCGGCATTTCCGGTCATCGGGCTGCCACCTCCAGCCGGAACAGGTCGTCGTCGGTCTCGCGGCGCAACAGCACCCTGGCATCGCCGTCCCGCACGGCGACCACAGCGGGGCGCGGCAACCGGTTGTAGCCGTTGGACATCGCGTAGCAGTAGGCGCCGGTCGCCGCCACCGCGATCAGGTCACCGGGGGCGAGATCGCCGGGCAGCCAGCAGTCGCGGACCACGACGTCACCGGACTCGCAGTGCTTGCCGACCACCCGGCACAGCACGGCGTCGGTACCCGGCTCGGTAGCGCGCGACACGAGCCGGCAGTCGTAGAGCGCGTCGTAGAGCGCGGTGCGGATGTTGTCGCTCATGCCGCCGTCCACGCTGACGTAACGGCGGACGGTGCCGTGCCCGAGTTGCACGTCCTTGACCGTGCCGACCTCGTACAACGTCACGGTTCCCGGCCCGACGATGGCCCGCCCCGGCTCGACGACGACGCGCGGTCGCGGCAGGTTCGCGACGTCGGCCTCGTGCGCCACGATCGCCAGCAACTGTGCGGCAAGGCTCGCCACCGGCGGCGGATCGTCGTCCACCGTGTAGGCGATCCCGAGACCGCCGCCGAGGTCCACCGTGCCGATCGAGTCCACAACGGACTGTCCGTGCTCGTCGCGCAACGCCGTCAGCAGGCCGATCACCCGGTGTGCCGCGACCTCGAAGCCGTCCGGATCGTAGATCTGCGAACCGATGTGGCTGTGCAGCCCGACCAGCCGCAGCCCTTCGCACTTGAGCACCCGGCGGGCCGCCTCGGCGGCATCACCGGACGCGATGGAGAAGCCGAACTTCTGGTCCTCGTGCGCGGTCGCGATGAACTCGTGCGTGTGCGCCTCGACTCCGACCGTGGCCCGGATCATCACCGCCTGCCGCACACCCAGTTCGCGTGTCAGCGAGTCCAGCCGGGCGATCTCGTAGAACGAGTCCACCACGATCACACCGACGCCGGCCCGCACGCTGGCTTCCAGTTCGACGGCGGACTTGTTGTTGCCGTGCAACGTGATCCGCTCGACCGGGAAGCCGGCCCGCAACGCGATGGCCAACTCGCCGCCACTGCACACGTCCAGCCCGAGTCCCTCGTCGGCCACCCAGCGCGCGATGTCGACGCACAGGAATGCCTTGGACGCGTAGTGGACGGCAGCGGGATCGCCGAACGCCTTCGCGAACTCCCGGCAGCGACCACGGAAATCCGCCTCGTCGACGACGAACAACGGCGTACCGAAACGCTCGGCGAGATCCCGCACGTCCTGCCCGGCGATCCGCAGCACGCCGTCCTCGCCACGCGCGGCGCCGCGCGGCCACACGTCGCCAGGCAGCGCGTTCAGTTCATCCGAAGTGGACGGTGCGGCACCGGCGGTGTTGGTGGGTAGCACGACATCCGCGTGCCGAGGCCCGGCCGGATGTGCGCGCATCACATCCGCTCCGGCGCGGTGACCCCGAGCAGCCCCAAGCCGTTCACGAGCACCTGGCGCGCGGCCAGGTAGAGCGCGAGGCGCGCACCGGCGACCGGCGTGACCGGCTCGTCGCCCTGCGGCAGCACCCGGCATTCCTTGGTGTCGTAGTACTTGTGGAACGTGCCGGCGAGGTCTTCGAGGTAGCGGGCCACCCGGTGCGGCTCACGCAGTTCGGCGGATGTTCGCGTGACGCGGGGGAACTCGCCGATGATGCGGATGAGCTCGCCCTCGCGGTCGTGGGTGAGCAGGTTGAGCTCGTCGTTGGGCTCGATGCCGAGGTCGGCCGCGTTGCGCATGACGGAGCACATCCGAGCGTGCGCGTACTGCACGTAGAACACCGGATTCTCGTTGGTACGCGTGTTCAACAGGTCGAGATCGATGTCCAATGTGGAGTTCGCGGACGACCGGATCAACGAGTAGCGCGCCGCGTCGACGCCAACCGCCTCGACCAGGTCCTCGATCGTGACGACGGTCCCGGCCCGCTTGCTCATCCGGACCGGTTTGCCCTCCTTGACCAGGTTCACCATCTGGCCGATCAACACCTCGACCGAAGCCGGGTCGTCGCCGAGCGCCTCGGCGGCGGCCTTGAGCCGGGCGGTGTAGCCGTGGTGGTCGGCGCCGAGCATGTAGATGCAGAGGTCGGCGCCGCGCAGCCGCTTGTCGCGGTAGTAGGCGATGTCGCCGGCGATGTAGGCGGGGAGGCCGTTGCTGCGGATGACCGGCCGGTCCTTGTCGTCGCCGTAGGCGGTGGAGCGCAGCCACCAGGCGCCATCTTCGAGATAGAGGTGGCCGGACGCCTTGAGCTGCTCGACGAGCTCGGCGACCGCGCCGGACTCGTGGAAGGAGTTCTCGTGCGTGAAGACGTCGAAGTCGGTACGGAACTCGTGCAGGTCGTGCTTGATCTGGTCGAACATCAGGTTGACGCCGATCCGACGGAACGTCTCGGCACGCTCGTCCTCCGGCAACGACAGCGCGGCGGGTTCGGCCTTGAGGACGTCGGCCGCGATGTCGGCGATGTAGGCGCCCGCGTACCCGTCCTCAGGGGTCGGCTCCCCCTTGGCGGCCGCGACCAAGGAGCTGACGAACCGGTCGATCTGCGTGCCGGCGTCGTTGAAGTAGTACTCCCGAGTGACGGCGGCCCCCTGCTCGGCCAGCACCCGGCCGAGCGCGTCCCCGACCGCGGCCCACCGGGTGGCGCCGAGGTGAATAGGACCGGTCGGATTGGCGGAGACGAACTCCAGGTTGATGTTGCGGCCGGCGAGCAGGTCACCCTTGCCGTAGTCAGCGCCGGACGAGCGCACGGTCCGCACGATGTCGGACTGGGCGTCGTTGGCAAGCTTCATGTTGACGAACCCAGGCCCGGCGATATCGACCGAGTCGATGGCATCGTCGCCGGCAAGGCCGGCGGCCAGCCAGCCGGCCAGTTCGCGGGTCTGGAGCCCGAGCTTCTTGCCGATCTGGAGGGCGAGGTTGGTGGCGTAGTCGCCGTGCTCAGGATTGCGCGGTCGCTCCACGGTCACCGACGCGGGCACGACAGAGGTGTCCAACCCTCGGTCGGACAGGATGTCGAGCGCGGTGGACCGAACGAGTTCAGCGAGCGCAGCGGGAGTCACCCGAGAAGTCTAGAAGGGCCTGCGCGCGCCCCGACATGGGATATCCGACCTGCTGAGACAGCGCCGACCACACTGAGGTCGCCCGTCCCACGATGTGGACGGACGGTGTCGTCAACGGACCGGTTCGTTTGTCGGCCATCCCGCCGCCCGACCCCGCCGACCAGATCCGACCCCGCCGACCCCGGATCCCGCCGGCCCAACCCCACCGGCCCGACCCTGCCTGTGGGGGCGAGCGCACAGGGCAGGCGTGGTGCGGGCGCGGTGCCCACCCCGTGCGCGGGCGACAGGTCGTCCTGTCCCCCTCCTTCTCCGACTCCCCGTGGAACTGGAGGGCACAACCCCTTCGATCAGGAGGTGCTGTAACGCTAAGCCACTGCAACCATCCTGCGATTACTCTATTAGAGTGAATAAGTGTCAACTATCGGCCTAAACTACTCAATTCGGTGACAGTGCGTATTCACTAGCTGGCAACGGTTCGGTCACCCTCGGCCACCCATCAGGGCTCCGAAGCGGCGGACCAGGGCCGGAGAGACGCGCGCCGCGACGGCCGCCACGTTCGCCTCTGGTGTGACGGGCACCACAGCGCGATTGCGCTCCACCGCCCGCAACACGGCCGTCGCCACCTTGTCCGGGCCGTAGTGCCTTCGCCGGTAGACCGCGTCCGTCGCCTGGCGACTCCGTCGCTCGGTGGCCTCGTCCTGGCCGGCGAATCTGGTGTTGTTGATGATGTTCGTGGCGATCATGCCGGGGCAGATCGCGGTGACGCCGATGTCGTGCGGCGCCAGCTCGGTACGCAGGCTCTGTGCCAGTGACAGCACCGCCGCCTTCGTCGTCGCGTAGGCCGACAGGCTGGGCCACGGGCAGTACGCCGCCATCGACGCCGTCACCACCAGGTGCCCGCCCTGCCCTCGCTCGACCAGCATCGGCGCGAACGCGCGCAGCGTGTGGATCACGCCCCACAGGTTGACGTCGAGTACCCGCCGCCAGTCGTCCTCGTCCGTGTCCAGGAAACCGCCCGCTACGCCGACCCCCGCGTTGGCCAGCACGATGTCCGGCACACCGTGCTCAGCCCGCACCTGCTCGGCCAACTTGCGCACCGCGCCACCGTCGGCGACGTCCACGGCGTACGAACCGGCATCGACACCCAACTCGCGCGCTCGATGCGCTGTCGCGGCCGCGCCGGTCTCGTCGACGTCCGCCGCCAACACATCGGCGCCCGCCGCGGCGAAAGCCAGGGCCGTCGACCGACCTATTCCGCTGCCCGCGCCCGTGACCAGCACCAACCGCCCGGCGAACGGCGCGTGTCGGCTGGACACCCTGGCCCGCCGCAGTTCGCGGCCGGCAGGACCGCCGGCCAGGTGGTCGACGAACTCGGTCACCCGATCGGCGATCGCCGCCGGATGCGTGCGGGGCGCCCAGTGCGTGTACGGCAGCGGTCGCCGCCACAACGCGTCACACCATGGATCGGCCGCCGCCAGCAGGTCGGGTGTCACGTAGACGTCCTTGGTCAGCGCGAGTTGCTGCACCGGCACCGCAGTACGCCGCCCGCCCCGGCCGGCCCGCGCGCCGAGCATGTTCGCCCGGTACAGCTCGATTCCGTTGAGCGCGTCCCGCTTCTCGGCGCCGAACCGGGCGCGCAGGAACGGCAGGCGCCACACGAGTTCCGGCAGTCTCGGCAGTTGGAAGAATGCGATGTACCAGGAGTGCGCGAGTTGGCGCAGCACCGGCCCGAACCGCAGCCGGCTGATCTTGCGTCGCATCCAGGCGTCGACGTGATCGAGGCTCGGCCCGGAAATCGAGGTGTAGGACGCGAAGAGGGAGGCGTAGATCGGCTCGGTCACGGCGTGCCAAGCCTGGATCGACCCCCAGTCGTGCGCGACGAGGTGCACGGGTTGGTCAGAACTCACGGCCCGCACAACGGCGGCCAGATCGGCGGCGAGCGCGTCCAGCCGGTAGCCGGCCCGGTCGGACGGCGCGGCGGAGCCACCCGTGCCGCGCACGTCGTAGCGGACCACGCGGAACCGCTCGGCGAGCAACTCGGCGACGCCGTCCCAGATGGTCGAGTTGTCCGGGTAGCCGTGCACCAGAACGACGGTCGGCCGGCCGGGCTCGCCCTGCTCCTTGACCAGCAGCCGCAACCCACCTGACATGACGGAACTGGCGCGTACCGTATTCATACTG